>CABKMD010000111.1 GCA_902373435.1 uncultured Actinomyces sp. | reverse complement strand
GCGACGAGGGGGTGGCGGGCTGGGTGATCGAGTGGCGCAGGCCGTCGATGTAGGAGTCGATGTCGGGCCGCGAGGAGCGCAGCACCGGGGTGTTGAGGCGCTGGCGGTCCACGGGCGCGAGGTCGGACAACGCGACGTTGGAGACCTCCACGGGGTGGGAGAGCTGCCACGGGCCGATCGACTGGGGGATGCCCTGGTAGATGACGACGTAGCCGTCCTGGCCGATCGCGTAGTACTGGGTCTGCGTCCATTTCCACGACATCCATGACGCCGCGATCACGAGGACTGTCACGAGCGAGATGAACACGGGTGTCCACCACGAGGAGCGGGGCTTGAGTTCGACCGGGGTGTCGTCCTCGTCGCTGGGGGTGCCCGAGGCTGAGGAGCCCAGGGCAGCCGCGCGAGCAGCCGCGCCGTCGCCTCCGCGGGACTTGGCGTTGCGGTCGATGGCCGCGGCACCCACGATCTGCGGGGGAGCGGGCGGGAAGGTGCCGGCGGGGACAATGTCCGCGATCACGCACGTGATGTTGTCGGGGCCGCCGCCCAGGAGGGCCAGGCGGATGAGCTCTTCGGCGCACTCGCCCGGGTCCTTGAAGTCGGCCAAGACCTGGCCGATCGTCTCGGGGGAGACGAGGCCGGACAGGCCGTCGGAGCACAGCATCCAGCGGTCACCGACGACGGCTTCGCGGATGGTCTCGTCGGGGGCCACGTCGGCCTGCGCGTCGCCGAGGATCTTCAGGACGACGTTGCGGTTGGGGTGGTGCTCAGCTTCATCGGGCGTGATCTGGCCGGTGTCGATCAGGTACTGCACGAAGGAGTGGTCGGTCGTGACCTGGGTCAGCGTGTCGCCGCGCAGCACGTAGGCGCGCGAGTCGCCGATGTGGACCATGGCGAGGCGGTTGCCGGAGCGCATGAGCGCGATGCAGGTGGTGCCCAAGCCCTCGAGGTCGCGGTCACGGCTTGAGCGTTCGGTGAGCTCCTCGTGCGCGTCGAGGAGGGCCTCGCGCAGGAGGGGAAGCATCGAGTCGGCCGGGTGCGAGTCCGTGTCGAGGGGGACGAGGTGCGCGAGGGCCACCGAGGAGGCGATGTCGCCGCCCGCGGGCCCGCCCATGCCGTCGGCGAGGACGAGCAGGTTCGCGCCGGCGTAGCCGGAGTCCTGGTTGTTGGAACGTACGAGGCCTACGTCGGAGCGGGCGGCGTAGTGGAATTGAACCGCGTTTCCTGACATATCAACCCACCAATTCGAGAGTCGTCTGGCCGATGCGGATGACGTCACCGATCTTGAGCTGGCGCGGGGCGCTGAGGCGCTCGTCGTCGATGAAGGTGCCGTTACGGCTGGAGAGGTCTTCGATCCACCAGCCGTCAGACTGGGGGGTGAGTGCCGCGTGGCGGCTGGACGCATACTCGTCTTCGAGCACGAGGGTGCACGCGGGGGAGCGGCCGATGACGATGGGGGCCTCGCCGAGGGGCAGCATGGTGCCGACGAGGGGGCCGCCGGTCACCAGGAGATCCTTGGGGGCGAGCGGGTTTGTGGAGGTGCGCTTCTTGTTGTTCTTGCGCTTCTCACGGGAGGCTTTGCGGCGTGAGGTGGCCCTGTCGCGTCCCTTGCCGCGTGGGGTGACGACGGTGCCGAAGATGTCGCGTCGCAGCGTGTTGACGGCCGCGAGCACGAGGAGCCAGAGCAGCACCAGGAACCCGATGCGGAAAACGGTAAATGCGAGGTCTGTGGTCACTTCATTACACTCCGCTCTGGTCTGGGTGCGTCCAGAAGAGGATCTTGGTGCGTCCGATGACGATCTGGTTGCCGTCGAGCAGGGTCGCTGCGTCGATGCGGTGGCCTTCAACGAAGGAGCCGTTGGTGGAGCCCAGATCGGTCGCGATCACGCCGGTGGGAGTGATACGCAGTTCGAGGTGGCGGCGCGAGACGCCCGAGTCGTTGACGACGATGTCGGCTTCTGAGCCGCGTCCGATGACCGTCACGGGCTCGGTGAGGAGCCACTTTTCGCCGTCGACGTCGATGATCGGGTGCTCGGGGGACGCGGACGAGGCCGTGGCGGGGGCCGCGGGTCCTCGGCGGTTTTCGGCGTCGACCTTCAGGGTGCCGACGGGCTCGGAAGCGTCGGCGATGAACTCGATCGTGACGGGGCCGAGGAGGGAGTAGCTGTTCGCCGCGGCGTGTTCGGTGGCCTGCTGGGCGAACTCGTCGGCGAGGACGTCGAGGGATGCCTCGAGGGAGGTGAGGTCGGTGCGCGAGGCGTAGACCGAGAAGTGGTTCGCGGCGATGATGCGCGAGGAGGAGACTTCCTGGACGGATTCGTCCATGGCGCGGCGGATCGCCGTGGTGATGTCCACGGGCTTGATCCCCGACCGGAACACGCGCGAGAAGGCGCCGTTGACGCCTCTCTCGACGGCGCTCTCGAAGCGGTCGAAGATACTCATAGTCGTGCTCTCCTCATTCCCCCGCGCTGTGCGCGCGACGTACGATGTGGGTGGAAGCAAGACCGCTCCCGGCTACAGTCTAGCCGCCGCGTGAAGCGGTGTGTCCCCATCTGCCGGGATGTTCCCGATGAGTAAAGGCCAGCGCGCTCGCATCGAAGGCCTGTTATGGCAGGGAATACCTTGCCATGATGCGCCTGTGACATTTGGTGCACATGTTACACGTGTGACGGTAAGTGTGTTGGAGCAAACAGAGTGTGGACAGGTCGTGTCGCATTTCTGTCGCTGGTAACGGCCGTAGCGGGCCAGTGAAGACGCACGTGGGTGCGCCCGCCAGATGGCGGGCGCACCCACGTGCGTCTTCAACTGAGGGAGGCGGTCAGGCCACGTCGTGCGTGCAACCTGGCCCCGGCCTCGTGAGAATCAGAAGTCCCAGTCCTCGTCCTCGGTGTCCACGACCTCGCCCATCACGTAGGACGAGCCGGAACCCGAGAAGAAGTCGTGGTTCTCGTCCGCGTTGGGGCTCAGGGCCGCCAGGATCGCGGGGTTCACGTCGGTCGCGTCGTGCGGGAACAGGGCCTCGTAACCCAGGTTCATGAGCGCCTTGTTCGCGTTGTAACGCAGGAACTTCTTCACGTCCTCGGTCAGGCCGAGCGGATCGTACAGGTCCTCCGTGTACTGCTCCTCGTTCTCGTAGAGCTCGTACAGCAGCGAGTACGTGTAGTCGCGCAGCTCATCCTGGCGCTCCTGGCTCGACTCGTTCACGGCCAGCTGATACTTGTAGCCGATGTAGTAGCCGTGGACGGCCTCGTCGCGGATGATGAGGCGGATCAGGTCAGCCGTGTTGGTGAGCTTGGCGTGCGAGCTCCAGTACATGGGCGCGTAGAAGCCTGAGTAGAACAGGAAAGACTCGAGCATCGTCGAGGCGACCTTGCGCTTCTCCGGGTCGTTGCCGTCGTAGTAGGACTTGACGATCTCGGCCTTCTTCTGCAGCGCCTCGTTCTCGTTCGACCAGCGGAAGGACTCGTTGATTTCCTCCGTGGACAGCAGGGTGGAGAAGATCGACGAGTAGGACTTGGCGTGCACCGACTCCATGAACGCGATGTTCGTGTAGACGGCTTCCTCATGCGGGGTGCGCGCGTCCGGGATCAGCGACACCGCGCCGACCGTGCCCTGCAGCGTATCCAGCAGGGTCAGGCCCGTGAACACGCGGTTCGTCATGAGCTGCTCGTCCTTGTCGAGGGTCTTCCAGCTCGGCAGGTCGTTGGAGAGCGGAATCTTCTCAGGCAGCCAGAAGTTGCCCGTCAGGCGATCCCAGACCTCAAGGTCCTTGTCGTCTTGAATCTTGTTCCAGTTGATGGCCTCGAACACGGGCTCGGTCGCCATGGGGGCTCCTCTACGTACAGTGTCGGACGGACGAGGCCGGGGCGGCCTCGCGTATAGGCTCCAGGATAGTGGGTGCGAGGCCCGCGACGATGCTGGTGGCCCGTGTTTCGTGGACGAGGTCACCTCGGTGGGTGTGGGGGCTGTATCGTACGCGCCATGATGACCCCTACCTTCGCCGACGTTGACGCTGTGCTCGCCAAACGCGACTACAAGGCGGCGTTGGCCATGCTGGAATCCATGGAAGTTGTCGGCGAGGACGCCTGCTACCGTCGCGACATCCAGGCCGCGGCCTGCGCCGACCACCTCGGTCTGTACCCCCTGTGCGAGGAGTACGCGACGCGCGCACGCGCCTACGGCGACGACATGGCCGACCCCTTCGCGCTTATCGCGCGTGCCCAGCGCCGCCAGGGCCTCGTTGAGGAGGCGGGGGAGGTGGCCATGTCCGGCATGCGCCTGCACCCTCGATCCCCCGAGATCGCCCGCGAACTGACCCTCTGCCTCGTTGACCTGGGACGCTACGAGGAGGCGCTGCCCGTCTCGCAGGTCGCCATCAATGGTTTTCCCGACGACGTCGAACTACTGATGGCCTACGGGCGCCTGTGGGCACCCGTGGAACCCAACAGCGCCCAGTGGGCCTTCAGGCGCGCCACCGCAAACGCCCCGGACCTGGCCGAAGCAAAGTTCGCCTACGACTCCCTGGCCCACCCGCTCAAGGGAGCGGGGCGCTCCTCGTACGCCATCGAGATGGAGCCGACCGTCGCGAAGGCCTATGGGCGGATGCTCAAGCGCGTGACCTTCGCCCTCGACAAGGCGTGGATTTTCGCCATTTTCGCGGGCTTCGGCTGCGGAATCGGCTACGTCGCGACCCTGCGTGTGATGACGGACGAGCTCGCGCTCTTCTTCTTCCTCCTGTACGCAGTCATGTCGCTGAGCGGCTACCTCATGACGTTCGTGCAGATCATGTTCTTCAATCGCGTCCTTCCGCGAGGCGTGCGCCTGACCTTCAGGATCCTGCGCAAACGCTTCCCGGACTTGGGGAGCTCCGTCATGGACTTCGTCCGCATGATCGTGCTGGCGGGACTCATCCTCTTCGGACTGATGGCGCTCACCCGCTGATCCCTGTCGCCGTGCAGTGTCAGTGATGATGGCGAGGGGTCCTCACATTCTGACCATCGAAAAAGTATCCAACCTGGCACCTGACGGTTGCTTTGTAAGGAGCGAAAAATTACCGGACAGCGCTATTGTGAGGGCGTGACCTATCAGCCCTTGCAATTTGATGCCGCACCCCGGCCCTATCGCCTGGGGGACGACCAACTGCGCCGCTACAACCGCGTGCGTGCCAGTCAGCGAACGCAGGGTCGCGTCAACATCGCGATCGACGTCATCACCGTCGTGCTGATCGTCTTCGTCAGTGCCATCCTCGCCGTCGTCGAGCTCTCCCCCATGCCCGAACCGGTCATCGAAAAGCTCGCCGGCCTCGCCCTGGCCCTCATCCTCGGCGGAGGGCTCATCCTCCTCGCGCTCCTCGCCGCCCTCGTCTCCCTGCCCCTCGCCATGGGACTCCTCAACTCCTGGCGCTCCTACCAAGCCCTGCGCCGCATCACCGGACGCACCCTCTGACACGTGCCAGATCCGGCGACTCGCGCCGGGCAGTTGACGCACGTCGGGCCCGCACGCCCACGTGCACGGACCCGATCGCTGCGCCCCGGCCTCGTCGGCGCGGGACGATAGAGAAACGTCAGCCCTTCGAGAGCCTCTCGCGCACAGCCCCCACGCCGAACGTCAGCGCGGTCAAGGCCGCCTCCAGACCGCCCAGGGCCACCCCCTGCCTCGTATGAGCAAAACGAGACCCCTGCGCGCGGCGGCGCTCACCACGGCGGAACAGCCAGCGCTCCACGCCGACCGTGATCATCGCCGAACCCAGCGCCGCGCCCGCGAGAACCGCCAGCTCGGCCGGGTCCGCCTCCGTCACGCCCTCGAGCGGATCCTCGCCCGCGACGGGGGACGACTTGGAGCAATCCGTGTCCTCATCGTCGTACGGCGGAAGCTCCACGCCCTCCGGCAGCTGCGCCACCATCGACCAGCCGAGAACCCCCAGCAGGCCCGCCTTCACGAGACCACGCAACGGACGCGAGCGCACGTAATCAGGCAGGGCATACCAGGCGACAGTCGCGCCCACGCCCGCAGCGAACCCCGCGACCCGAGTCGGGTCCACCGAGCCAACACACGGACAAGAACAGGTAGAGGAGGCGGCCATGGCCAGTCCTTTCAATCGGGAGCGCGCGGATCAATCCGCGAGCATGTCAAGCAGGTGAGAAACGACCTTTCCGCCCGAATAGGCGGATCCGTCGTGCTGGTACTCATTCGTGATGTAGTGGCGAGCGCCGATCAGCTCACCCGTCTCCACGGACAGCTCGCGCGGCACGAACATGTCGTCGTAGTACACGGCCGCAGCCACCGGCACCGTGTTCTGCGCCAGCACGTCCGGCAGATACACGGGGGCCGCCTCCGTCGTCGACGCGAGAATCTCCGCGACGCCCTTCAGCGGCGCCAAGCCCGGGTCCTCGTCGAACACGCGGCGCATGAAGTGCTCGCCCGTCAGGTAGAAGGGCTCGCTCTCATCCAGCGGGTTCGCGTCCTTCGCGAAGCCCGGGATCTCCTCGGCCAGACGATCCGCCGCCCACCCCGTCGCCGTACCCACCAGGTCCGGCGTCGCGCACGCGTAAATGTACTCCTGGAACACGCCGTAAATCGGCGCAACGTCCACCTGCGAGCCGATCGCCGCCAAGAACTGCGACGAGAGGCGGCGCTGGCCTCGAACCGACGTCCACGGTCCCTCCAGCAGGTAGTGCAGCTGATCCGTGTTGCCCTGGCCGCCCAGCATCATGCCGATCATGCGCAGACGCGCGGGGGAGAGACACTCGCCCGTCGGCAGCACCTCCTCCGTGTCCGCCAGGTGCGCGCACAGCTCGCGCACCGTGCGCTCGTCACCCGGGTGGCGCTGGAAGTACGCGCGGTTGCGCGCCGCCGTGCGCTCATACGTCAGGCGGTAGATATCGTCCACATGGACGAGGCCGGGCAGGCCTCCCGTGATCAGGCTGGCCTTCAGGCCCTGGGGAGCCAGCGACAGGTACGAGGTCGTGATGAAGCCACCGAAAGACTGGCCGAGCGTCGTCCACGGGTCATCCCCGCACAGCTCGCGGCGCAGCGCCTCCGCGTCATACACGATCTGGTCCTGGCGGAAGTGGCGCAGGTACGCGGCCTTCTCCTCGTCCGTATCCAAGTGGGAAAGCGCCTGGGCGTCCATGCGGGTCGACTGGCCCGTGCCTCGCTGATCGAGGAGCACCACGCGGTAATCCTGCAGGAGACGATTCATCCACCCGCCGGTAAACGCGCCGAAACGCGGGCTCGGGTAGCCCGGGCCGCCCTGCAAGAACACCGCGTAGGGTGCATCCTCGTGGCCCTTGCGCACGACCTCGCGTGCGAACACCTGAATCGTCGGATTGTCCTCGCCGGCGGGGCGCAGGTGGTCGAGCGGAACGTCCAGGCGGTGCTCGTAAACGGTGTGACCATGGTGCAGGTACGACTCTGTGTGCATGGACACAATGGTAGCGGTTTTGTGGCCGTGTCGTTGTGGTCGTTTGTTTTCGGGCGGTGCTTGTGGTGCCGCTAGTGTTCCGGGCGCCGGAGGGCCCGGCCGCCCGCGAGGC
>CABKMD010000110.1 GCA_902373435.1 uncultured Actinomyces sp. | reverse complement strand
CGCGGACGGCTCGCGGGCGGGCCGCCGCCCACCGGCACACACAGCGGCCGGGCCCTCCGGCGCCCGGAACACCAGCGGCACGACACGCAACACCGCACGTCAGGCGGGGCGGCACGCAACGCAAACGCGCGGCAGCCCACCGGGCCGCCGCGCGTTCACGCAACTAGTACACGCACTCAGCGCAGTCGCGCAGCCACCACCTCGGCGACCTGAACCGCGTTCAGGGCCGCGCCCTTGCGCAAGTTGTCGCCGGAAACGACCAGGACGAGGCCGCGGTTGCCGTCGACGGCCTGGTCGTGACGGATGCGGCCGACGAGGACCTCGTCGCGGCCGGCGGCCTCGAGCGGGGTCGGGACGTCGACGACGCGCACGCCGGGGGCCTCGGCCAGCAGGGCGCGGGCCTGGTCGGGCGTGATGTCGCCGGCGAACTCGGCGTGGATGGTGAGGGTGTGGCCGGTGTAGACGGGGACGCGCACGCAGGTGCCGGACACGGCGAGGTCCGGGGTGTGCAGGATGCGGCGCGACTCGTTGCGCAACTTCTGCTCCTCGTCGGTTTCCTCGCTTCCGTCGTCGACGATGGAGCCAGCGAGCGGCACGACGTCGAAGGCGATGGGCGCGACGTACACGCCGGGCTCGGGCAGGGTGACGGCGCGGCCGTCGAGGGCCAGGCCCGCGAGATCCTGCTTGACGCCGGCCTCGATCTGGCTGGTCAGCTCGGCGACGCCGGCGCGGCCCGACCCGGAGACGGCCTGGTAGGAGGACACGAAGAGACGCTTGATGCCGCCGGTAGCCTCGACGAGGGGCTTGAGGACGGGCATGGCGGCCATCGTGGTGCAGTTGGGGTTCGCGATGATGCCCTTGGGGCGGTTGTCGACGTCGTCGGGGTTGACCTCGGAGACGACGAGCGGGACCTCGGGATCCTTGCGCCACGCGGAGGAGTTGTCGACGACGACCGCGCCGGCGGCCGCGAACTTCGGGGCGTACTCGCGCGAGGCGGTGGCGCCCGCGGAGAACACGGCAATGTCAATGCCGGAGTAGTCGGCCGTCGCAACGTCCTCGACGATAA
This sequence comes from uncultured Actinomyces sp., assembly GCA_902373435.1. Classification (GTDB taxonomy): domain Bacteria; phylum Actinomycetota; class Actinomycetes; order Actinomycetales; family Actinomycetaceae; genus Pauljensenia. The sequence continues at coordinate 6,622 of CABKMD010000110.1, read as the reverse complement.
TGTCCTGTCCCTTCCAGGGCAGGGTCTGGCCCGCGGAGCGCGCGGACGAGAAGAAGCGAATCGTCTCAACCGGGAAGTCGCGCTCCTCCAGCAGGGTGCGCATGACTCGGCCGACCTGGCCGGTGGCGCCGACGACGGCGACATTGAATCCACTCATGGTGTTCTCCTTGTGTTGGTGCGCGCGCCCATACGACGGGGCGAACGCTGGGTAAAATCTATGGGGACGAGGCCGGGGCGCACTCTCGGGAGCGCCGGAACCGCGCGGATCAGCGGAACCAGCCCGGGCCTCGTCGATGAACGATCAGCGGCCGGTGCCGCCGTAGACGACGGCCTCGGTCTCGGAGGCGTCGAGGCCGAAGGCGGTGTGGACGGCCTGCACAGCGCGGTCGAGGTCGTCGAGGCGGGTGACGACGGAGATGCGGATCTCGGAGGTGGAGATCAGGTCGATATTGATGCCCGCGTCGGACAGGGCGCTGAAGAGGCGCGCGGAGACGCCGGGGTTGGTGCGCATGCCGACGCCGACGAGGCTGAGCTTGCCGATGTTGGGGTTGTAGCGCAGCTCGTTGAAGCCGATCTCGTCGCGGTGGGCTTCAAGGGCGTCAAGGGCCTTGCGCGCGTCGCCTTCGGGCAGGGTGAAGGTGATGTTGGCCTTCGTGGGGTCGGAGATCGGCAGGTTCTGGACGATCATGTCGATGTTGGCGCCGACCTCGGCGACGACGGCGAAGACGCGGGCGGCGACGCCGGGGCTGTTCGGCACGTCGGTGACGGTGATCTTGTCCTGGGAGCGGTCGTGAGCGATACCGGAGATGACGGGCTTTTCCATGGCGTTTTCCTCGGGAGACTTCAGGGCTGCGTCGGGCACGAGGCCCTTGAGTTCAGGGTTTGCGGGGGAGTCGGAGATCCAGGTGCCGTTCTTTTCGGAGAACGAGGAGCGCACGTGCAGGGGGACCCCGTAGCGGCGCGCGAATTCGACGGCGCGCAGGTGGAGGATCTTGGCGCCGTGCGCGGCCATTTCCAGGGTTTCTTCCTGGGTGAGGGTGCGCAGGCGGTGGGCCTTGGGGACGATGCGCGGGTCGGCGGAGAAGAGGCCGTCGACGTCCGTATAGATTTCGCACACGTCGGCGTGGAGGGCGGCGGCGAGGGCGACTGCGGTCGTGTCGGAGCCTCCTCGGCCAAGCGTGGTCACATCGTCGTCCTTGGAGATGCCCTGGAAGCCGGCGACGATGGCGACCTGTCCGTCCTTGACGGCGCGAGCCACGCGCTCGGGCACCATGCCGACGATCTGGGCGGCGCCGAAGTGACTGTCGGTCTGAATGCCGGCCTGCGCGCCGGTGTAGGCGCGCGCTTCGACGCCGAGTTCGTTGACGGCCATCGCGAGGAGGGCCATCGAGATGCGTTCGCCGGCCGACAGGAGGATGTCCATTTCGCGCTCGGGCGGGTTGTCCGTGAGGGCTGCGGCCGAGTCGAGCAGGTCATCGGTCGTGTCACCCATCGCCGATACGACGACAACGACGCGGTGTCCCGCGTTGCGCGTGTCCACGATGCGCTGGGCGACGCGCTTCATGGCTTCGGTGTCGGCGACGGAAGAACCGCCGTACTTTTGCACGATCAGTGCCACTAGAGCCTCATTTCTATCGGTACGTGCCGATTCACACACCTTCGGGTGGCGTACGCCACCACAACAATCCTACGGCCCGCCAGGCATCGCGCCGGGAACGACCGACATGTGGGCGCAGGTGACATGGGACGCGCCGGGGCGACCCAGGACACACGGGCCCGTGACGCCCGGAATTGCAACGATCCTGATCAGCGCGCGAACGAGTCGTCCACACGGGCGCGCTCAGGCGGCGGGCAATGTCACGTCGATGACGGTCCCCTGCTCGGAGTCGACCAGCCGCACGGCCCCACCCATCGCGCGAGCAAGCGACTCGACGATCGACATTCCCAGGCCCGAGGAGCCGCGGCCGTCGCGCGTGCGCGAGGAATCCCCACGCACGAAGCGGTCGAACAGGCGGTCGCGAATCTCGGCCGGGATGCCGGGACCGTCGTCCGCGACACGCAGCGTCACCATGGACAAGGCCGGTGCCCCCTTGTCGGCTTCAGCCACCTGGGAGGCGCGGGTCAGAGAGACGGTCACGCGGGTGCCCGCGGGCGTGTGCACACGGGCATTCGCCAGGAGGTTCGTGAGAATCTGACGCAGGGCCACCTCGTCGCCGAGGACGAGCGCATCCGCTGCCTCGCCGAGCTCCCACGCGTGGTCGGGGGCGACCACGTGGGCGTCTGACAGAGCGTCCAGTATCAGTGGAATAACGTCGACGTTGTCACGTTTGAGGGCACGGTCGCCGTCCAGGCGGGCCAGGGTCAGCATCTCCTCCACGAGGGACACCATCCGCGCCCCCTCCGAGGAAATCCGCTCGAGCGCCTGGGTCCGAGAGGCCTCGTCAATATCGCGGCGCGCAAGCTGGGCGTAGCCCTGAACGGAGGCCAACGGCGTGCGCAGCTCATGCGAGGCGTCGGCGACGAACTGGCGCAACTTCGCCTCGCTGCGGGCGCGGCGCTCCATGCCGTCTTCCACCGCGTCGATCATCGAGTTCAGGGCGCCCGCGACGTCTGCGACCTCCACAGGGCCGGAGGTGGCCTCCTCGCCGACGCGGGTCAGCTCCTCGGCATCGTCGGCCAGGTCACGGCGCGCGATGTCGGCGGCTGCCGCGCGCACAACACCGAGGGGACGCAGCTCGCGGCGCACCCACGCACGGCCAGCGAAACCCGCCGCGATAGCGACGACGAGGGACAGGCCCACCTCAACCACAACGAGCATCAAGATGACATCGTCGATGCTGTCCATCTGCACGCCCGCGAGAATAGTCTTGCCATCGATAACCTGAGACGTCGCCCGGAACGTACCCAGCCCCTTGAGCCGCACGGTGTGCGGCGCACCATCCGTAGGCACGCCCGCCAGGATCTCCAACGCGCGCTCGTCCAGATATTTCACAGTGAAATTCGAGATGACCGCACCGGCCGACTCGCCGTCCTCCCTCACGTACTGAAGGGTGCCCTCGGAAATGCCGGACCCACCAAATCCGTGTTCCGTGGGCCCACCGGGAATGACCGGCCCACCGGGGCGCGGCATGCGACCATCGGACTGCGGAGCCATTCGCGCATCGCCGTGGGCGTCATCCCCATCCTCTTCCTGGTCCGGAGCATCCTCGACATCCAGGTGCTCGCCCGCGCGCATGGCGAGGCGGTGCAGCTCGGAGTCCATATTGCCCAACATCCAGGAGCGCATGATCAGGGTGGACGCGGCGACCATGACGACGAGAGCGAGGGCGACGCACGCGGCCAGCGCGCGCGACAGGCGCCCTGCGAGGGACCGGCGGCGCGTCACTGGGGTTCCCGCATGATGTATCCGGCGCCGCGCACCGTGCGGATGAGGGCCGGCCGATCCGCGTCAATCTTCTTGCGCAGGTAGGAGATGTACAGCTCGACGACGTTCACCTGGCCGCCGAAGTCGTAGCTCCACACAGCGTCCAGAATCTTTTGCTTTGACAGTACGATTCCAACGTTTTCCATGAGATACCGGAGCAATTCGAACTCAGTGTTCGTTAACGTGATGTATTCCCCGCCACGGCACACATCGTGAGACTCCACATCGAGAGTCAGATCCGCGACCTGCAGCACCGTCGACGTCGCCTGCTGGGTGCGCCCCGCGCGACGCAGCAGGGCCTCGACACGGGCCGCCACCTCGTCCAGGTCAAAGGGCTTCGTCACATAGTCGTCCGCGCCCGCACGCAGGCCCTGCACGCGATCCGCGACCGCGTCGCGTGCGGTGAGGAAAAGGACCGGCAGCTCCGGGTCACGAGCGCGCAGGCGCTCCAGCGTCTCCAGGCCATCCATGCGCGGCATCTGAACGTCGAGGATCACGACGTCCGGGTGGAAGCTCGTCGCCTTCGCCAGCGCATCCAATCCGTCCTTCGCCGTGGCCGTCTCCCAACCTTCGTGGCGCAGGGCCTGCGAGAGCAGGTCCGCCAGCATCACCTCGTCGTCAACAACCAGCACTCGGGGCGCGTCTGAGCCCGCCTGGGTCGCCATCATGGACTCCTCGTCTGTCGCAGCGTGGACCCTCCGATTGTGTCACACGTGCGTCACTGACAGGGAAGGCGAGGCCCACGGCCTTGTCGACGAAGGCTCAGAGGCGGCGACGCCCCTCGAGCGCGCGGCCCAGCGTCACTGAGTCCGCGTACTCCAGATCGCCGCCCATGGGCAGGCCCATCGCCAGGCGCGAGGTTTCGACGCCCATCGTGGACAGCATACGCGCGAGGTAGGCGGCCGTCGCCTCGCCTTCGACGTTCGGGTTGGTCGCCAGGATGACCTCGACGACGGTGCCATCCGCGAGGCGGCTCATGAGCGAGGCGATGTTCAGCTGGTCGGGCCCCACCCCGTGAATCGGGTCGATGACGCCGCCGAGGACGTGGTAGCGGCCGCGGAACACGCGCGCCCCCTCGATCGCCTGGATGTCCTTGGGCTCCTGGACGACGCAGATCACGCTGGGGTCGCGGCGCACGTCGCGGCAGATGGAGCACTCGTCCTCTTCCGTGAGGTTGCCGCAGATGTCGCAGTGGCGTACGCGCCCGCGCACGGCGTTGATCGCGTCGACGAGGCGTGCGACGTCCTCGGGCTCCGCGTCCAGGACGTGCATGGCCATGCGCTGCGCGGACTTCGGGCCGATGCCGGGAAGCTGCCCGAACTGGTCGATGAGGTCGGCCAGGGCGCCGTCGTACATGTCAGTATCCTCCCTCGGTCATCTTTTCTTCGATGACGCGTCCGCCGAGGATCTCCAGGACCGCTACCAGGCCGATCGTCTGCGAGTTTTCAATGTTTTCGTCGTCGATGCTGGCGCTATCATCGTCGGCCGCGTGGGTGCGGGTCGAGACGGTGGCGGCCTCGCGCTGGGCCCTCTCGCGCAGGGCAGCCTCGGCGGCGGCGCGTCCGGTCACCGGACCGTCAGACACTTCGCTAGCGTCGCGCCCGAGTTCCGGGGCACCGAAGCCGGGCGCGGGATCCGACGCGGGCTCGGGGGCCGCAGCAAGCCAGGCGGGGGCCTGCGTGGAGGCACTCGGGGCCGTGCTGATCGGGGTCACGTCGGCAGGCGCGACGGACTCGGGCGGGGTCCACGATTGAGCGCCGTCATCGAAGTTCACGGACGCACCACCGGGGACGACGACCGGGTTGCCCCATCCCGTCGGGGTCGACGGGGTGTGCGCGGCGGGCTCAATCGGCGCGTCGTCAAAGACCGGGGACGAGGCCGGGGCGGACTCGGGCTGCGCGGGTACGTCCGCCGGCTCGTCGGCGGGATCCGGGTCGCCCGGGTAGCGGAAGACCGTGAAGGAGCGCTTGCGCGGGGCCGCGTCACCTCCCGGGGACGAGGCCTGCTCGGTCACGTCAGGGGCGGCAGCGAGGGCGCGGGCAGCTCGCTCGGGCAACGCGGGGCGCTCGGCGGGCTGCGGGTCCGGGGCCTGTGTGATCGGTGCCGGTGCGACGGGTCCGTCGCTTCGGATCGGCGTCACCGTCGCGGGCTCGGGCCAGCCGCCGTCCTCGGGTTCGGGCGCGGGCTGCGGCTCGTGTTCCGGCGCGCGGACGGGCTCCGGCCAACCGGTGTCAGCCGGCTCGGGTGCATGCGCCGGTTCAGGCCAACCGGTGTCAGCCGGCTCGGTGTCACCCTGGGGTGCCGCCTGCTCGGCGGCCTCATCAAAAGGGGGCGGCTCCGAGACCCAGCCTCCAGGCTGGGACGGCTGCGCGGCGGGACCGGGGTGCGAGGCTTGCGCCGACGGGCCGGTCGTTGCCGGGCCGCCCGATGCCTGGCCGACCTGCGCGGACACGCTCACGGTCAGGCCGGTGACCTCGTTGATGGCCTTTTCGACGTCGGCCGCGCGGGGGCCGCGCGAGAAGGCGTTGACCATGGCCTCGACGGGGAAGAGGAGCACCACCTGGGAGCCGTCGACGGCGCCCAGCTGGGCGTTGCCGCCGACCATCGACCACGTGACGCGGCTGATGGAGGACAGGCGCTCGACGACCTCGTTCCAGCGACCGCGCAGCATGTCGGCGTCGCGGCCGGAAGCCGGTGCCTCTGTGCGGGCGGGCACCTCCGAGCGCTGCTGCGCGGCGGATGCGTGGCTGTGCTGCGGCGGTACGGCGGGGCGGTGCTCGGCCTGCGCGGGCGTCACCTCGCGGGCGGGCGCACTGGCGTGGGTGGCCTCGCGGCGCGAGGCTTCCTGTCGCTCGGCCTGCGCGGGAGCGGAGCTCGACTCCGAGGCGGCGGGCTTATGAGCGGACCAGTCGGGGCCACTGCCCCACGCGGGCACGCCCTGGGGGGCAGTGGCGGCAGACGATGCGGGCGCCTGAGGAGCGGGGGCCGAGGCATCGGCTCGCTCCTGCTTCTTGCGGGCCAGGGCCTCGCGCGCCTCGCGGGCGCCGAAACGGCCCGACGAGGCCTCGGACGAGGCGGAGGCCACCTCGCGCGGCGCTCCCCCACCGGTCATGCCGACCGTGCCCTGCACAGGGGCCTGGGCGGGGCCGGGGGCGGGCACGAGGATGCGCCCGACGAGGAGCTAGAGCTGCAAGCGGG
>CABKMD010000109.1 GCA_902373435.1 uncultured Actinomyces sp. | reverse complement strand
CGGCATCCCCCGCCGCCGAGGCCGCTCCGGCTCCCGCACCCGAGGCCGCTCCGGCTCCCGCACCCGAGACTGCTCCGGCCCCCGCACCCGCTGCGCCGACCGGCGGCCCCTCGGGTGCCGACGTTGCGGATCTGCCCTTCACGGCATCCTCCGCGATCGTCGCCCTGCTGGCCCTGTCCGCGAAGATTCGTATTGACGAGGTCGGCGCCACCGACACCACCGAGTCGCTGACCAACGGCGTGTCCTCGCGCCGTAACCAGCTGCTCATGGACATGTCCTCCGAGCTGGGCCTGAACTCGATCGACGGCGCCGGCGAGGCCGACGTGGCCACACTGTCCGCCACAGTCGATAAGGCCGCCAAGGGCTACAAGCCCTTCGGTCCGGTTCTGTCCGAGGCCGTCAAGGAGCGCACGCGCAAGCTGTTCGGCGCCGCTGGCGTCAAGGCCGGTCACATCGCCGACCGCGTGACTGGCACGTGGCAGCTGGGAGCCGGCTGGGCGCAGCACGTCACCGCCGAAATCGTCCTGGGCACCCGCGAGGGCGCCTCGACCCGCGACGGCGACCTGGCGACCCTGCCCCTGGATGCCCCGACGAACTCCGCCGGTGTCGATGCCCTCATCGACGCCGCAGTCGCCGCCGTCGCGGCCCGTGAAGGTGTTGCCGTGTCCCTGCCCAGCGCCGGTGGCGCTTCCGGTGGCGGCGTCGTTGACTCCGCCGCGCTGGATGCCTACGCCGCGTCCGTCACGGGTGAGGATGGCGTCCTGGCCAAGGCAGCTCGCACGATCCTGTCCGAGCTCGGTCTGAACGCCCCCGCCCCCACCGGTGATGACTCCTCCGACGACGCGCGCGTCATCGACGCCGTCGCCGCCGAGCTGGGTTCGGGCTGGGTTGACCTGGTCGAGCCTCGCTTCGACGCCGCACGTGCCGTCCTGCTGGACGACCGCTGGGCCTCCGCCCGTGAGGACGTTGCCCGCTACGTCGCCGAAGGCACCCTCGCCGAGGGTGCATCCTTCGTGGGCACCGGCCGCGCAGTGGCCGAGCAGGCCTCGTACTGGGCGAACCGCCTGCGCGCTGAGGGCGATCATGACCGCGCAGCTCGCCTCGAGCAGATCGCGTCCGACGCACTGTCCTCGAGCGCGGACCTGCCCTTCGCGAACGACGTCGCCGTGGTCACCGGCATGACTCCCGCCTCCATCGGTGGCGCGGTCGTCGGCGGCCTGCTCGCCGGTGGCGCAACGGTCATCGCGACATCCTCGTCGATCTCCGCCTCGCGCCTGGCTTTCGCCAAGGAGCTCTACCGCACGCACGCTGCGGGCGGTGCGAAGCTGTGGCTGGTTCCCGCGAACCTGGCCTCCTACCGCGACGTGGATGCGCTCGTGGAGTGGATCGGCACCGAGCAGACCAAGTCCGTGGGTGCCGACGTCAAGGTGACCAAGGAAGCCCTGGTCCCGACCCTCTTCTACCCGTTCGCTGCTCCGCGCGTTTCCGGCACACTGGCTGACGCGGGCCCGGCCTCCGAGAACCAGTTGCGTCTGCTGCTGTGGAGCGTTGAGCGTTCCATCGCCGGCCTGTGCGCGATCGGTTCCGACACGCACGCCGATCACCGCCTGCACGTCGTGCTGCCCGGTTCCCCCAACCGCGGCATCTTCGGCGGCGACGGTGCATACGCCGAGGCGAAGGCATCCTTCGACGCCATCGTGACCCGTTGGGCGGCCGAGCCGATCTGGGGTTCGCGCGTCTCGATCGCTCACCCGCGTATCGGCTGGGTGCGCGGCACCGGCCTCATGGGCGGCAACGACCCGATGGTCGCCGCCGTCGAGGCCGCGGGCGTTCGCACCTGGTCGACCGAGGAAATGGCCGAGCAGCTGCTGAACCTGTCGAGCACGGAGGTTCGCGTGCAGGCTGCCACTGCCCCGGTGCACGCCGATCTGACCGGCGGCCTGGACTCCTCCATCGACCTGCGCGCTCTGCGTGCTCAGGCCGAGGCCGCCGCTCCCGGGGCCTCCGTGGCGAAGCCGGTTGCTACCGTCTCCGCGCTGCCCTCGCCCTCGCAGGTCACCGTGCCGCACGTCGACCCCTCGCAGTGGGGCAACACCACCGCGTCGCTGGCCGATACGGTCGTCATCGTCGGTCACGGCGAGGTTGGCCCGTGGGGCAGCGCCCGTACCCGCGTTCAGGCCGAGCTCGGTATCCACACCGATGGTTCCGTCGAGTTGACCCCCGCGGGCGTGCTCGAGCTGGCGTGGATGACCGGCCTGCTGACCTGGTCGGACACCCCCGTGGGCGGCTGGTACGACAAGGACGACCAGCTAGTCCCCGAGTCGGAGATCTTCGATCGCTACCGCGACGAGGTCGTAGCCCGCTCCGGCGTGCGCTTCTTCCACGACGATGGCCCGCTGCACGACGGCTACACGCCCGAGTCCGCGATGGTCTTCCTGGACCGCGACATCACGTTCACGGTCGAGGACGAGGCCGAGGCCCGCTCCTACGCCGAGGCTGACCCGCAGTTCACCGTCATTGAACAGACCGCGTTCGGTGAGTGGCAGGTAACCCGCAAGTCCGGCGCACAGGTACGAGTGCCGCGTCGCGCGACGCTGAACCGCCGCATCGGCGGCCTGTTCCCGACGGACTTCGATCCGGCTCGCTGGGGTATCCCGGCCTCGATGCTGGATTCGATCGACCCGATCGCCGTGTGGAACCTGGTCACCGCCGTGGACGCGTTTGTGTCGGCTGGCTTCAGCCCCGCCGAGCTGCTGCGCGTCGTCCACCCGGCGAACGTGGCCTCCACGCAGGGCACCGGCTTCGGTGGCATGCGTTCGATGCACAAGCTGTTCGTCGACCGCTTCCTGGGTGAGGATTACCCGCAGGACATCCTGCAGGAGACCCTGCCTAACGTCGTGGCCGCTCACACTATGCAGTCCTACGTCGGCGGCTACGGCTCGATGATCAACCCGGTTGGCGCTTGCGCGACCGCCGCGGTCTCCATCGAGGAGGGCCTCGACAAGATCAAGGCCGGCAAGGCCGACTTCGTCGTGGCCGGCGCGATCGACGACATCCAGGTCGAGTCGATCGTGGGCTTCGGTGCGATGAACGCGACGGCGAACTCGAACGAGCTGCTCGCTCGCGGTATCTCCTCGCGCTTCGTCTCGCGCGCCAACGATCGCCGTCGCGGCGGCTTCGTCGAGGCGCAGGGCGGCGGCACCGTACTGCTGGCCCGCGCGTCTGTGGCACTCGACATGAACCTTCCGGTCCTGGCTGTCGTGGCGCACGCGCAGACCTTCAGCGACGGCGCGCACACCTCGATTCCGGCCCCCGGCCTGGGTGCCCTCGCGGTGGCGCGCGGCGGTGCCGACTCGGCCATCGCCCGCAACCTCGGCGAACTGGGCGTCGGCATCAACGACGTGGCCTTCGTGTCCAAGCACGACACGTCCACGAATGCCAACGACCCGAACGAGTCGGATCTGCACACCCGGGTCGGCATGGCGCTGGGCCGCACCCCCGGCAACCCGCTGCTGGTCATCTCGCAGAAGACCCTCACGGGTCACGCGAAGGGTGGCGCCTGCGTGTTCCAGGTGGGCGGCATCATCGACGTGTTCCGCACGGGCCTGATCCCCGCGAACGTCGCGCTGGACTGCGTCGACGACGCGATGGAGAAGTACAGCCCGCTCGTGTGGCTGCGTTCCCCGCTCAACCTGTCCTCTCGTGGACCGGTGCGCGCGGCGTTCGCGACCTCGCTCGGCTTCGGCCACGTCTCCGGCTTCCTGGCGCTGGTCAACCCGGCCGCCTTCGAGGCCATCGTGGAGCGCGAGGCCGGACGCGAGCGTCTCGAGGCGTGGCGCGCCGCGTCGGATCGCCGACTGCGCAACGGCCAGCGTCACATCGAGATGGGCATGCTGGGCCACGCCCCGCTGTTCACCTCAGTGGAGGGCCGCCGCCTACCCGACGACCCTTCTGCGGGCATCGCGGGTGACGCGCACGAGGTCGAGGCCGCGATCCTGCTGGATCCGAACGCTCGCCTCGGCGAGGACGGCTTCTACCACCTGCCGGAAGGCAAGTGAGCGATGCGCGGACTCGGCGTTGACCTGGTCTCCCTCCCTGAGTTCGCCGCTCAGGTGAGAGAGCCGGGATCGGCCTTCCTGAACGGCGTTCTCACGCCCAGGGAGGCCCGCCGGGTCCGCGCCCGCGCCGCCGCCACCTCCGGTGCGCAGCCCGGTTCCGCCCGCTACGACGAGGCCGTGGCGCGTCACGCGGGCGGCCTGTGGGCCGCGAAGGAAGCCTTCATCAAGGCCTGGTCGTGCGCCCTCTTCGGCTCCCCTCCCCGCATCGGAGCCGACGCCGTCGACTGGCGCGAGATCGAGGTCATTCACGACGAGTGGAACCGCCCCTCTCTCGCGTTGCACGGGCGCGTCGCGGCCGCCTGCGAAGAGTCGCTGGGAATGCCCTCCACGTGGAGAGCCCTCGTCTCCATCAGCCACGACGGGGAGTGCGCCATCGCGCAGGTCGCAATCGTGGACGCGTCCGCCTAGGCGGCATCGGGCGCCTCGTCCGCGTTGCCATCAAGAGGCTCGCACGCATCGTTTTTCGTCGCATCTGCGTGTCCACTGTCCACCGCGCGATAGTCGAAGCACGAGCGAGCACCCTGTCCCGGCTCCGAGGATTCATCCTCGGAGCCAACGTGTTCTTGCGGCGCAGCGAGGGGTGAGGGTTCGCCGCCCACGACGCCAGTCGGCGCATGCATCATCGGCTCGTCATGCTGTGTGTCAACGTCAGTGGGGAGGATGTCCGTTTCCTCATGCGGCGTGACTACATGGGCGTGCACATCGGCGCCCACGTCACCCTGGTCGCCCCCACCCTGGGGAGCTTCCGTTGATCCCAGCCCCTGCCTCGTCGAATAGGGATCCCCCTGCGTCCCACCCGCCGGCTCTTCGCTCGAGTGCGTGCCATTCTTCGTGAACTGGGAGGTGCCCCGCGCTAAGTCGTGGCCGACCGAGGAGGCCCGGTAGACGATCGATGATCGAATCTGCCCGTTACCATCAATCCAGCCGTTCGGGACGGGTCGTGCGACCACGACGACGGGGTCGCCCTTGCGGCAGCTGCGGAAGACGTTGGAGGCCAGGGTGTCCCATGTTTCCACTGTGTACCAGTAGGCGCCGTCCTCCACGTAGGAGGCGTTGCCCGTGCGCACGTCGCTGGCAAAGCGCCACCTCGTGATTGCGAGGCGGAACGTCGTCACGCAGACGTCACCCTTGACGTGCTTCATCATCGGCTCTGATCCGATACGCCCCCTGAGGGTCGTCGATATGTCCTGCATCGTTGCATCCTTTGTCCGTTCTGGCCGGCGTTGGCCGGATGCATCCAGGAAAGCCCTACTCACTGCACCGCATCAAGCGCGCTGACCTACCCTGTGGATGACGCGCGCGCTCCTCGTACCCCTGTGGATACTGAGCGCCTCGCACGCGCCCCTGTGGACAACACGCTGCGCCCACCCGCCCCCACACAGCAAAGCGGCGACACCCCTCAGGGATGCCGCCGCAAGCCGTCAGGACGACAGATCAGGCCTCCGCCTCCTCGCCCATGGCGGGAATGCCCAGGGCGACGACCTCACGAGCCACCTCACGTGCGCGCTCGGTGGTCACCGGCTCTGCCGGGAACAGCACACGGCGGTAGTACTCGAGCTCCTGGATGGACTCCAGGATGTCTGCCAGCGCGCGGTGGCCGCCGTGCTTGTCGGGCGATTCGGCGAAGGCGGCGCGGTACCAGCGCTTGGCCAGCTCCTTGATGGAAGACACGTCCACCAGGCGGTAGTGCAGGTGGTCGATGACGGAGGGCATGTTCGCCTCGAGGAACATCTTGTCGGTGCCCACCGAGTTGCCCGCCAGGAGCGCCTTGCCCTGCTGGGGTACGAAGCGCTTGATGTAGGACAGAACCTGCTCGGTTGCCTCTTCCATCGACACGGCCGACGTCTGCAGGTCATCGAGCAGCCCGGAGGAGGTGTGCATGTTGCGCACGAAGTCATTCATGTTGTCGAGCGCTTCGGCGGGCGGCGTGATCAGCACGTCCATGCCGGGGTCGACAATCGTGAGGTCGCCGTCGGTCACGACCACAGCCACCTCGATGAGGGCGTCACGCTCAACGTCCAGGCCGGTCATTTCGCAGTCAATCCAGACCAGGGGGTCTTTCACAGTTTTCACGCCTTCTATGTTAGTGCGCTCTGGGTCATACGGTTAGGTGGAACTCGGGGGCGGTGGCCACTACTACACTAGAAGCGTATTGGAAGGAGTTCCCATGACCGCTAGTTCTCACGTGACCACGCCGAAGGACATCCGTCAGGCCGCCACGGCCCTGGAGGGGGTTGCCGTTCGCACGAACCTGGAGCGTTCCGAGCGTTTGTCCACCGAAGCCGGCGTCGATATTCTGCTCAAGCGTGAAGACCAGCAGAAGTGCCGCTCCTTCAAGGTGCGTGGCGCGTACGCGCGCATGTCGCTTCTGTCCCCCGCCGAGCGCGAACGCGGCGTCGTGTGCGCATCAGCGGGTAACCACGCGCAGGGCCTGGCCTACGCCTGCGCTCACCTGGGCGTGCGCGGCACGATCTACCTGCCCTCGAATACGCCCCGCCAGAAGCGTCGCCGTATCGCGACGATCGGTGGCGAGTGGGTCGAGCAGGTCATCGTGGATGGCACGTTCGACCGTGCGAACGCGCTGGCCCAGGAGGCTGCGCGCGCCACGGGCCGCACCTACGTTCACCCCTACGATGATCCGTTTACTATCGCCGGCCAGGGAACGATTGGCGTCGAGCTCGAGGAGCAGATGCCCGACGACACGGCGGCCATCCTGGTCCCCGTAGGCGGTGGCGGCCTTATCGCGGGCATCGCAACGTGGCTGCGCGCGAACCGTCCGGAGGTGACAATCATCGGCGTGGAGCCAGCAGGGGCGGCATCGATGCATGCGGCTCTCGTGGCGGGTCAGCCGATGTCCCTGGCGACAGTCGATCCTTTCGTAGACGGCACGGCGGTAGGCCGCGCGGGTGCGCTTCCCTTCCATATCGCCTCGCAGTTCGTCGACTCCGTGCTGGTCGTCCCCGAGGGAGCGGTGTGCACGGAGATGCTGGAGCTCTACCAGTCCGACGGCGTCATCGCCGAGCCTGCGGGCGCGCTCGCTTCCACAGCCGCGCACGTGTACCTGACCGATCCGGCGGATCGCAAGGCGCTGCTGGGACGCTCCGACGGCGCGATCGTGTGCGTAGTGTCGGGCGGTAACAACGACCTCACACGCTACGCCGAGGTCATGGAACGCTCGCTGCGCCACGAGGGCCTTCGTCATTACTTCCTCGTGACGTTCCCGCAGCGCCCTGGTATGCTGCGCGTTTTCCTGTCGGATGTGCTGGGTCCCACGGACGATATCGTGCACTTCGAGTACACGAAGAAGAACAACCGCGAGCTCGGTCCCGCATTGGTGGGCATCGATGTGTCGAACCCGGATGACATCGACGGGCTTCGACACCGCATGGAGGCATCGCCCCTGCACGTGGAGGAGCTGCCGCTAGATTCGGAAATCACGCGACTCGTGATCTAAGGGAGCTGGTACACGCCTGGGAGGGGCGCGGTTTCGGGGACGAGGCCGTGGCCCCTCTCCCCTTTTGTCTGGCCCGTGCGCCTGGCTGGGCTGGGAGCCGCCCGGGGTGGCCGCTGGGCCGATGCGCGCGGTGGCGCGGCCGATCACCGGCGGGGTGGCGCCGCGAGCGGCGCTCAGGCGGCGAGGGTGACGGGGCGGGTAACGCGCACGCGCACGGAG
>CABKMD010000108.1 GCA_902373435.1 uncultured Actinomyces sp. | reverse complement strand
TGCATCGGTGGGTGCAAAGGTGTCATTGGTTTCAAAGTCGGCACGTGGCTGTGTCATGTGCGCGAAGTTTTTCGCCTTGCTCGGCCTGATGTGGGGGTGAGGGCGAGATAGTTCACCCGGCGCACGAGAAATGGCCCAAATTCGGCGTTTTGTGGCGCGTTGGGCGAGTTTTGTCGCGGATGGGCCGCTGGAAGCCCCGTGCTGGGTGAGTTTTGTCTCGGAAGTGCCGACGAGAGGCTGTGTTGGGCGAGCTTGTGGTTCCTAGATGTAGGGCTCACCCCGGCTCCTAGATCTAGGGCGCATCTCCCGTCTTGGTCGCCCGTGGGTACCTCAGGTGGGCGTGCATCGACCGCCTTTCCGCGCGATTCCAGCCGTTTCGTCAAAAATGACTCTGACCCCTACATCTAGGGGCGCTTAGTCGCCAACGACCCCTAGATGTGCGGGTGCGACACGCCCAAGACCCCAGCCAGAGAGTGTGACGCTCGACATCTTTCAGGTGGTTGGTAGGTGGTTATGCACAAGGTGGTGATGTGCTTGTCCACAGGGTGCACAGGTGTGTGTGAGGGCGTTGGAAACCCCTAGATATGCCCGTGGGTTAGCCGCAAACCGCAATGTTTGCGCGCATCTTCGCCCGCTTGTGTTGAGGGGGCGACAAACCGCAACGGCGCCTCCGAGATCCTGACCGCTCGCTCTATCCACAGACCCCTCCCGCTTCGTCCACAGTAGGGGCGGCGCACACAATATCTAGGGGTCGCTTGCGTGGGTGGCCACGAGGTGTAGTGTTGTTGTGTTCGCGGCGAACGAGCCGCCAGAAAGACAACACAGGATGCCAATGTCCGGCCTCGAGCCGCAAGGAGACACGAACATGTCGATCACCGTCTACTCCAAGCCCCGCTGCCCCCAGTGCGACGCGACCTACCGCGCCCTCGACAAGCAGGGCGTCTCCTACGAGAAGATCGACGTCACCCAGGACGCGGAATCCCTCGCCTTCATTAAGGGCCTCGGCTACCAGCAGGCCCCCGTCGTCGTGGCCGGCGAGGACCACTGGTCCGGCTTCCGCCCCGACCGCATCAAGGCCGTCGCCGCCGCAGCTGCCCCCCTGGCGCTGCAGGCCTGAGTCGCGCCGCCAAGTCCCGGCCGCGAGGCCGGGACTTTCGCGGATCTGGGCGGGAACGAGGCCGGGGCTCACTCACGCGGAAACGACACGCACGCGCTCGCGTCGGCGAGGAGTGAAACGTTCGCCGATGTGGGGAAATAAGCAACCTACTGGCCGTGAGGACCCGCCGCCCACGACTATATGCGCACGCCGCTAGCAACCGCGTGCATCCGCCGAGTCGGGCGCGTCGATCATTCCACATGGGACACGCGTGCGAGGCAACCCCGAGCGGGCCTCGGGGGTGAGACACTAGAGGTTCAGCATCCCGCCTAGCAGGAAGGATCACCATGGGCAGCGTCGTCTACTTCTCGTCGGCGACGGGCAACACCCGCCGTTTTGTTGAAAAGCTTGGTCTCCCGGCGGCGCGAATCCCGCTGCGCCCCAAGGATCAACCCCTGCGCGTGACCGACGAGTACGTGCTCATCGTCCCCACCTACGGCGGCGGAAATATCAATGGAGCTGTGCCCAAGCAGGTCATCAGGTTCCTCAATGACCCCGACAATCGGGCCCTGTGCAGGGGCGTCATCTCGTCGGGAAACACCAACTTCGGCAAGGCCTACTGCATCGCGGGCGACATCATCGCGGCCAAGCTGGGGGTCCCCCACATGTATAAGTTCGAGCTCCTCGGCACGCTCGAGGACGTCTCCAGAGTTCGCGAAGGACTGGAACAGTTTTGGCAGAAAACTACACCGACACAGGCGTAGAGGAAGCTCCTTCCCCGGAGCTGGACTACCACGCGCTGAATGCGCAGCTTAACCTGTACGACGCGAACGGACGCATCCAGTTCGACGCGGACCGTGCGGCGGCTCGCCAGTACTTCCTCCAGCACGTCAACCAGAACACTGTGTTCTTCCACGACCTGGAAGAGAAGCTGAAGTACCTGGTGGACGAGGGCTACTACGAGAAGCACGTCCTGGACCAGTACGACTTCGCGGACATCAAGGAGCTGTACAAGCAGGCCTACGCCCACAAGTTCCGCTTCCCGACGTTCCTGGGCGCGTTCAAGTACTACACGTCATACACGCTCAAGACCTTCGACGGTAAGCGCTACCTGGAGCGCTTCGAGGATCGAGTCGCCATGGTGGCCCTGTACCTGGCGCGCGGCGATATCGAGCTGGCTCGCAGCTTCGTCGATGAGATCATGACGGGCCGCTTTCAGCCGGCCACCCCAACCTTCCTCAACGCCGGCAAGGCGGCGCGCGGTGAGCTGGTCTCCTGCTTCCTGCTGCGCATCGAGGACAACATGGAGTCGATCGCGCGCGGCATCAACTCCGCGCTGCAGCTGTCCAAGCGCGGCGGCGGCGTCGCCCTGCAGCTGACGAACCTGCGTGAGGCGGGTGCTCCGATTAAGAAGATTCAGAACCAGTCCAGCGGCGTCGTGCCCGTCATGAAGCTGCTGGAGGACTCCTTCTCCTACGCGAACCAGCTGGGCGCGCGTCAGGGCGCGGGCGCTGTGTACCTGCACGCGCACCACCCGGACATCATGCAGTTCCTGGACACCAAGCGTGAGAACGCGGATGAGAAGATTCGCATCAAGACGCTGTCCCTGGGCGTCGTCATCCCGGACATCACGTTCGAGCTGGCCCGCAAGAACGAGGACATGTACCTGTTCAGCCCCTACGACGTGGAGCGCGTGTACGGCGTGCCCTTCTCCGAGATTTCGGTGACGGAGAAGTATCACGAGATGGTGGACGACGGCCGTATTCACAAGCGCAAGATCAATGCTCGTCGCTTCTTCCAGACGATCGCGGAGATCCAGTTCGAGTCCGGCTACCCCTACATTGTCTTCGAGGACACGGTGAACAAGGCGAACCCGATCAAGGGCCGCATCACCATGTCGAACCTGTGCTCGGAGATCCTGCAGGTGTCCGAGGCCTCGACCTACAACGATGACCTGTCGTACTCGCATGTCGGCAAGGACATCTCCTGCAACCTGGGCTCGCTCAACATCGCGAAGACCATGGATTCCCCGGACTTCTCCAAGACGATCGAGATGGCGATCCGTGGCTTGACGGCCGTCTCTGACCTGTCGGACATCGGCTCGGTGCCGTCGATTGCTCGCGGTAACGCGATGAGCCACGCGATTGGCCTGGGCCAGATGAACCTGCACGGTTACCTGGCGCGCGAGCACGTGCACTACGGTTCCGAGGAGGCCCTGGACTTCACGAACATGTACTTCATGACGGTCCTGTTCGAGGCCATCAAGGCCTCGTGCACAATCGCGCGCGAGCGCGGCGAGACCTTCGAGGGCTTCGAGGAGTCGAAGTACGCGTCGGGTGAATTCTTCTGCAAGTACATTGACGAGGAGTGGGCCCCCGCCACGGATAAGTGCCGTGAGCTGCTCGCCGCCTCGTCGATCAAGGTCCCGACCCAGGCGGACTGGGAGGCCCTGGCGGCCGACGTCACTAAGTACGGCATGTACAACCAGAACCTGCAGGCCGTGCCTCCGACGGGTTCCATCTCGTACATCAACAACTCGACGTCGTCGATCCACCCGATCGTGTCCCGCGTGGAGATCCGCAAGGAAGGCAAGATCGGCCGCGTGTACTACCCGGCGCCCTACATGTCGAACGAGAACCTGGAGTACTACCAGGACGCGTACGAGATCGGCCCGGAGAAGATCATCGACACCTACGCGGTGGCCACCCAGCACGTGGATCAGGGCCTGTCGCTCACGCTGTTCTACCCGGACACGGTGACGACGCGTGACCTGAACAAGTCCTACATCTACGCGTGGAGGAAGGGCATTAAGACCCTGTACTACATGCGCCTGCGCCAGATGGCCCTGGAGGGCACGGAGGTCGAGGGCTGCGTGTCCTGCATGCTGTGACGTGACGCCCGTTTGTCGGGTGGTGCGGGGGTCGGGAAACCGGCCCCCGCACGGTTTTATGTCGGACGAGGCAGTGGCGGGCCGGGTGTACCGGCGTGAGGTTCGGGAGGGTTGCGTCGGGTTGTGGCTAGTGGTGAGAGGGGAAAATGAGACGGATCTTCCGAGTTGCAGAGGTTGCTCATATGATGCGGGAGGATAAGGTCCCACATTCTGACCGGAGCTATTGATGAGCGATCCCTCGAATCCCTATGGCAGCCAGCCCGCGTATGGCACTCAGGCCTCGTACGGCAACCAGCTCGCATACGGCACCCAGGCCTCGTATGGTGCTGGCGCCTCCTATGGGCAGCCGATGTACGGCCACGTCGTGTACGCCCTGAACCCCGCCGTCGAGCGCGTGCGTTCGAACGTGTCCATGGTGCGCATCATGTCTTTCATTAGCTTCGTGACCCTGGGGCCGCTCCTGTCGTTCGGTGCGTGGTTCTGGAGCATGAGTCTCGTCAGTGAGGCCGAGAGCCTGGGTGCACCCGAGGATGTGCTGAGGGACGTGCGCGGCGCGCGAACGACTGCTCTCATCTGCGGAATCGTCGAAACAGTGATTGGCGTTCTCATTGTTGCCGCTCCCATCCTCCTTGTCTGGCTCACAGAATACTGATTCCGCGTCGACGTGAGTAGTTGTCTGCATGAGTGATGGGCAGGTGTCCTCGAGGGCAATCTCGGCCGGCGGGGGTTGGCCGCAGCACAGCGACGGACCGGTCGCACCCGCCAGCCTGTAGGTGAGTCTGATCGTCTTGCTCATTGTCGCGGAGAACATGCGCGAGCGATCCAGTGGCGGCCACTGTGCTTGCGGTAACTAAAGGTCGAATTGTTTATTTATACTCCCGCCTCGGCTACGATGGCAGCCGTATCCGATAGACACAACCCATTTGGAGTCACTCATGAGCGATCCTGTCAACGCCTACCCTGCCGCTGGCCAGAACCAGCAGCAGGTTTACGGTCAGCCGCAGCAGGCATATGGCCAGCCGCAGCAGGCATATGGCCAGCCCGCCTACGCCCTCAGCCCCGAGATTGAGAAGCTCCGTTCGAATGCATCGACGGCTCGCGTGCTCTCTTTCGTGAGCTTCCTGTTCGGCGGCCTCCTGCTCGCCGGCGGCATGTGGTTCTGGACCAACAATATGGCCGAGCAAGCCAAGATCCTGGGTGCCCCGATGGACGTCATGGCCGATGTGGAGAGCGCTCGCTTGGCTGCGAAGATCTGCTCGATCATTCACATCGTCATTGTTGTGCTCGTCATGCTGTTGGTCATCGGCAGCATCGTTCTTGCCGCCGCCGCGGGTGGCTCGCGCTACTGAGCTCTTTACTGCGTGGGGCCCGAGGAAACGGTGAGTTTCCTCGGGCCCCACGCATAGCGGCTGACGGCCGCTGCTACGATAAGACCCGACGTCGTCCGCACAGAATAATTGGGAGTGCACCGTGAGCGATCCTGCTTACCCCTATGCCTCTAATCCTGCGAGTGCGCAGGACCCCTACGCGCAGCAGTCGCCCTATGGCCCGACTGCATCTGCGTCGTACGGTCAGCAGCCGGCGTATGGTCAGCAGCCGGCGTATGGCCAGCAGGGCGCCTACGGCCAGCAGCCGGCGTACGGCCAGCAGCCGACCTACGGCCAGCCGATGTACACCCCGCCGGCCTCCATGCAGTTCGACAGCATGCGCACGCAGGCGATCATCGCGATGGTCCTGTCCATCGTGAGCTGGTTCTTCCTCCTGATCCTGATGTCGATCCCCGCGATGATCTGGGCTATCATCACCGACTCCAGCGCCCGGAATCAGGGCGCGCCGGCTACCGTTCTCAGCATGACGAAGGCCGCGAAGATTGTGTCGATGATTATGGTGGGCTTCCAGTCCGCCATCCTTCTCCTCGCGATTATTGTCCGCATCCTTGACTGACGCCACCGTGAGACTTACGCGACAGCGCTGACTCCTCACACCCCGGAGCCTGTTGGAACGGTGATGCCGTTTCCGCAGGCTCCGCCTGTATTCTTAATGGCATGACTCCCCGATACGAAGCCCCTTCGCGCGCCATCTCCGGAACCGACGCAGACCTCCTCGACCAGCTGCGATACGCGGACGGGCGCACCTACGGCTTCTACAAGAACGCCCTGGGCACCTGGGATTACGGGGACTTCACCCTCGCGATCGACCATGTGCAGGCCGATCCCTACGCCCCGCCCTCGTCCCTGCGCGCCTGGTCGACGCCCGAGGCGATGGGACTGCCCGAGGCCGCCCTGGTCTCGTCCGACGCGCGCCTGGCGGCCGCCGACTTTATTGCCCGCTCCTTCGACGAGGCCATCCGTGCCCGCGGAGCGCGCGATGTGTCGATCGCCCGCGCCGGCGCCCTCATCCTCCAGCGCTCCTACGCGACCGTCCTGCCCGACCGCGTCGAGGTCCGCTTCCAGGTCACGCTCCCCGCGCGAGGCCGCACGATCCTCGGCAAGCGCGCCGCCCGCCTCTTCGACGTGGACGTGCCCAACATCGTCATGGACTGCTTCGACTTCGTGTCCGAGGACCCGGACACGACCCGCAAGCGCTCCCGGCTCCTCGGCCACGTCGCCGCCTACGAGGACTACCGCGCCCTCCAGGGGATCCTCGAGGAACGCGGGTGGGTGTCCTTCGTCGCTGACGAGGCGCTGCTGGCGCGCCGATCAGGCGTGTCCGAGACACCCCTGACCGGTGACGGCGTCGTCGCCTTCGGGGCCCCTCAGTCCCTGCGCGCCACCGTCACCCTGCCGCACGCCGGCGAGGTCTCCGGCATGGCGATCCCCCCGGGCCTGACCCTCATCGTGGGCGGTGGCTACCACGGCAAGTCCACGCTCCTCGAGGCCATCGCCCAGGGCGTGTACGCGCACATCCCCGGTGACGGCCGCGAGCTCGTCGCCACCGACCCCACCGCCACGAAGGTGCGCGCCGCCGACGGCCGCGCCGTCACCGGCGTCGACATTTCGCCGTTCATCACCCACCTGCCCGGCGGCGCCGACACCACGTCGTTTTCCACCGAGAACGCGTCCGGCTCCACCTCGCAGGCCGCCTCCATCATCGAATCCCTCGAGCTGGGCGCGCGCACGCTCCTCATCGACGAGGACACCTCCGCCACCAACCTCCTCATCCGCGACACCCGCATGCGCGACCTCATCGCCGCCGAGAAGGAACCCATTACCCCCCTTGTCGACCGCGTCACCTCCCTTACCGAGGACGGGGTCTCCCTCATCATGGTCGTCGGCGGCTCCGGCGCGTTCCTCGACGCCGCCGACCGGGTCCTCATGATGGACAACTACCGCTGCCTCGACGTCACGGCCCGCGCGCGCGAGGTCGTCGCCGACCTTCCGCGCCCCCGCACCGACGCGCCCACCAGCTGGGAGGCGGCACCCCGCGTGCCGTCCGCGAAAGCCCGCCAGGACCGCCCGCGCACCAAGGCCTCGGGCACTTCTGTGCTGACGATCGACCGTTCGACCGTCGACATTTCCGACGTCGCCGCCGTCGTTGACCCCGGGCAGGCCGAGGCCATCGCCTGGTGCGTGCGCGGTGTCCTCGAGGAGATGGCCGGCACGCAGTCGATGCCCGACCTCATGGCCAAGCTCGGCCGACGTCTCGCCTCCGAGGGCCTGGATGCCGTCTGCAAGTTCGGCGCCCGCCCCTACCCGGCGTTCCTGGCGCGCCCGCGCCTCATCGACGTGGGTGCGGCCATCAACCGCTACCGCGGCCTGTCCCTGCGCGAGCCGCGCGACGAGGTCTCCGAGTCCTAGTCGTTGTTGGCTGCCTGCTGAGCCGGGCTGTTTGTGGCCCCACGGGTGTTCCGGGCGCCGGAGGGCCCGGCCGCCCGCGAGGCTAGGCGGCCTCACTTCG
>CABKMD010000107.1 GCA_902373435.1 uncultured Actinomyces sp. | reverse complement strand
GCCGGGCGCGGGGGCGGGGCCTTGCTGCGCCTGGTATTGGCGGCGGGCGGCGGTGCTGCCCAGGAAGCGTGGGCCCAGGACCTCCAGGGCTTCGTGGCGCTGCCCGTCCTTGCCGGTGAACTCAACCTTGGAGATCACGCCGGCGACGGCGACCTGGTCACCCTTCCGGCAGGTTTCCGCGATCCACGAGTGCCGTTCGCCCCACAGGGCGGCGCGCACCCACAGCGGGGCGCCCGC
Source organism: uncultured Actinomyces sp. (assembly GCA_902373435.1). Taxonomy (GTDB): domain Bacteria; phylum Actinomycetota; class Actinomycetes; order Actinomycetales; family Actinomycetaceae; genus Pauljensenia. The sequence continues at coordinate 7,702 of CABKMD010000107.1, read as the reverse complement.
GTCCTCCCAGTCGCCCGTGGGCTTACCGTCGGGGCCCCTGCGTTGCCTGCGCGGGGTTGCGCAGATGCGCAGTTCGGTGACCTGCTGGCCGCCCTGAGTCCAGCGCACCACGGGGTCTGCGCCTAGGTTGCCGCTGATCGTTGCTTCAATTGCCATGTTTCGTGTCCTTTTCGTTGACATTGCGCCGCTTGTGGGGCGCGTGTTGGTTGGTGTGTGGCCGCGAGCGCTGTTAACCGTCCGCATGGTCGATTCGCTGTGCGGCGTTTTGCGGGCCTCCCAGCCCCCCGGGTGGGTGTGGGTACCACCCCGCCCCTGTTCGCCCGTCAGCGGCCCGCGCTGGGTGCTTGTCGGGGTGTTGCTGCGTCGAGCATGGCCTGCCACTCGGACGGCATGGGCGGCTGGGAGGGGAGTTCGCGGCGTTCGCGGGGGGTGCGTGCGATGGCGTGCCAGGCTCGGGCTTCTGCCTGCGTGGCGTCGCATCCGGCGCGGATGGCGCGGATCTGGGCTTTCTTCCAGGCGGCCCAGTCGCCGGGGGTGTCTGCGAGTTCGTCGGGCGGTTCGGGCAGGCCCATGCGGACGGCGGTTTCGAGCCTGGCCTTGCCGAGGCTGCGCCAGCGGCGGTTGATGTCGGCTGGCATGACCCAGGCGCGCTCGTCGCGGTAGTGCTCGCCGACGATGCGCAGCGCGTCCGTGAGGGGCAGGTCAGCGTCTAGGGCTTCGGCCCATGCGAGCGCGGCTGCCTGGGTTGCTTGGCGGTTGTCGTAGGCGGCTGCCTTGGCGAGGACTTGGGCGGCTTCGGTGGGGTTCATGCTGCGCCTCCTTCGATGGCGATCAGCGCGGGTTGCGCGGTGGGCTGGCGTGTGGGGTCGAGGCTGTCGGCGAGGGCGAGCCACCCGTTGACGCGGTCGTCGGTCGTGCTGCGCGGGGCCTGGCCACGGGTCGGGGCGGTGTGCTGTTCCTGGCAGCGGCGGGCCCAGTTGCGCCAGGTGGCCGCCCAGTTGACGCGGATCGCGCGCTGCCCTGGGATCGATTGCCAGTAGTCGCGGAACCGTTCGACCTCGAGGGCGTTCGCCGCGGCGGGCGCGTTGGCGCGGGTCCAGTCCGCGAGGGCCTGGTCAGGCTGCCACCCGTCGGGGAGGCGGGTTCCGCGTGCGGCTCGCGTTCGCCGCGAGGGCTTCGATTGCTTCGAGGGCTTCGATTGCTTCGAGGGCTTCGATTGCTTCGAGGGCTTCGAGGTGTTCGCGGTTGCCGGTGCCGCGTCAGCGGCGACGGTTGCGAGCTCGGCGCTCGCGGACTCGGCGTGTTCGGTTTCGTGAGGGGGGCCAAAAAGGGTGTCCTTCCCTGTTCCCTGTTCCCTGTTCCCTGTTCCCTGTTCCGGGAGTGAGCCCTCAGTGAGTGTGCAGTGAGGACTCAGTGAGCCCTCAGTGAGTGTGCAGTTTTCGGCGTTGTATTGCGGGAAACGCGGTTTTGACGGTCGGTTGATTTTCTGGTGCTTGTCCCAATTGTTTACCTGTATGTATTTGTGTCCATTTGGGCCCTTATAACGGGTGATTAGACCCTGTTGTGAGAGGCGCATGAGGCCTCCGTGAGTCCTCAGTGAGGCCTCAGTGAATGTGTCGAGAGGGTACAGGTCGCACTGGATGAGTTGGGGTTCGTCGCGGCCCACGCCGTTGTCATCAACGTATGACCACAGGCCGATGAATAGGAGCCTGTCCTCGATGCTCAGGGCGGCGATATCCTTGCTGCGCCAGAATTCAGGTTTGATGGTTCGGATGCGCACGGCTGTTACCTCCTAGTCTGTGAGCGTTGCGTCGGCTCGTTTTGCGGCTCGTTCCTGGATGTCACGCCACTTGCCGATCCATTGCACCCAAGGCGTCACGCTCACAGAGTCGTCGTTCTTGGTGATAAGGCCGTGAGTGGCGCAAATGTTCACGTGTGACATGGCGTCGGGGATGCCGAGGCGGTTGACGGCGACCTCGGTGGGGATGACGCCGTCGGTTTCGGGGTGGGCGGCGCACCATGCGAGGGCGCGCACGTACCACAGCTCGGCGTCGGTGCCGATCGCGATAATTGCGGGGTCGTCGTAGTAGGCTGCGGGGAGGGCCGCGTAGCGGCCAGGCCGCTTGAAGCCGGTGCGTGCCATTAGTTTGTCCTTTCGTCTGGTTCGATGCGGATTTCGATTTGTTGGTAGTCGGCGAGCGCGTAGCCGCTGATGTCTGCGATTACCCACCCGTTGGGGATGGTTTGTAGCGCTTCGATGAGGTCGCCGGGGTTGATCCTCGCGCCGTGTTCGATGCGGATCGTGAGTAGCTCGGTGCGTCGGGCGTCGATCATTCGCGGGCGTCCTTCTTCGGCTTGGGCTGCGTGTAGTAGGTGATATCAACACACGTGCTGTATCCGCGCGGTACGGCGTCGATGGTGAGGATCCGCGCCGTGAGGGGCAGGGCGTTGATTGCGTTGGCGAGCTGTGCTGGGCTGATGCCGAACGCCGCGTTGAAACTGACGCGCTTGTGGTCGATCTTCCGGGGCATGGTCACAGCCGTCCGAGCCCGTTGAAAATGCCGCCCACATAGGTGATCGTGAGCGTTTGCATCGGCGCTAGGTCTTTATCTGGCCCCACGGCAGCCGCGAAGTTTGTGATATGCGCGCAGTCAGGGATGGCTTTTTTGAGCATGTAAATGAGATCTTCTTTATCGGGCGCCTGGCTGCATTTCCAGGTGAGCTTCACGGTGTGCGTGGTGTGTGTTTCGATCTTGGCCATGTCAGTTGTCCTTATCTGCGGGTTCGCGGTAGTTGATGATGAGGCGGCGCGTGCCTGCGAGGGGGGTTCGCGGGTCCACGGCCATGTAGTCGATGACTGCGCCGGGCTTGAGCTGGGCGAGCATGGCCACGACGGTGGCCGCTGGGACACCGTCGGTGATGGGGAACGTGATCGTGAACTGGCCTTGGGTGTAGTGCTTCATTTGTGGGTCTCCTGTTCTCGAATTATGAGGGTCACGGTGTGGGTGCCTTTGGGGGCTTTCTGTGGGTCGCGGGTGAAGGCGACGCTGGGTATGTGCGTGTGGTCGTCGTCGTCCCAGACGCGGGCGTCGACGAGGCCGTCGATGATTGCTTTCACGGTTGGGGCGGCGTTGGCGGGGTCTGCGCGGGTCTTGGTTGGGTAGCCGATCACGGCGGTCACGGTTGACGCGCCGAGCCCTTTGCCCGCTGCGCCTGTGATGCGGGCTTCACTGGCGGCGAGTGCGCGTAGCATCCGCGTGCGTCGCATCCGCGTTGACCAGTGGAGCCGCTGGTTGGCTGTGAGCCATACGGCGGGGTGCAGGGTGAGGGCGAGGCGGATCATTGCTCGCCCATCTGTGTGAGGCCGACGGCGACGGCGTGGGCGGCCTGCAGTGGTACGGTGCCGGTCTGCAGGAGGAGCAGCCGTTCGGCGCGGGTGAGGGGCAGGCTCGGCGTTGACACGTAGCCCACGGGGAGACCCATCATCCACTCGATGAACGCGAGCGTGGCGCTCCCCTGCGTGTCGGGCGTCGGGGGCGTGTATAGCGGATAGGGGTAGGGTTCGCCTGTGACGTTGGCCCAGTGTTCGAGGGCGCGGGTTCGGCCCTTGTTGGGGTGGCCGGCGAGGTCGTCTAGCGCCCACTGGTAGGCGGTTTCAACGAGCATCGTGTCGCCCACGTCGGGGGTGGGCCAGAGGATGCCCGAGTAGGGGTCCGCGTCCAGGTAGGCGGAGTTCACGTCGGGCGCGTCGCGGTCGTTGCGGACGGCGGTCACGTACACGCGGTGACGCACGTGTGGGGCGCCCACGTCGCACGCTCGCGCATAGCCCCAGACTGCGCGGTAGCCGCGCGCGTTCAGGTACTTGCAGATTGGGCGGGCTTCGTCGCGCGGGTTCTCCATCTCGACGATGATCAGGGACGGCTTGTAGCCGGTATCGATCAGAAAACGGCCGGTGGTAAAGAAGTCGCTGAGCCCGTTGATGGTGAGCACGTCCACCATCGGCGGCGGCCCGAACGGGTCGGCGGGTTCGCCTGCGCGGGGGTGGTGGTACCGCATGATCGTGCGGCCCGCGTAGTCGTGGGTCTGCGCGGGGTGTGCGTACCAGTCGAGCGTCGCGCCGCCCAGAGCGGCTGCCACGCCGATAGGGAGGCCCCCGTAGCCGGGGTTGATTGCGCCGATGGTCAGTTCGGTGGTCATGAGAGGTCCTCCTCGCTGATCGGGGCGCCCGCGTGCGAGTACCAAGCGCGGAAGTCGGTCGCCGTCCTGTTCGAGACGCGCAGCCGGCCAGGCGTGGCCACGATCATGTCGCCCTCCACAGCCCACACGGTGTCGCCTGGGCCGGTCAGGTAGATCACGCCGTAGTCGGTGCAGGCGACCACCTTGCGGGCGATCTTCGCTATCACGTCGGCGTTGTCGCGGGTGAGGCGCACGGCGCGCACCATGACGCGCTCCTGATACCAGGCGGCCCCTTCGAGGCCAGCCAGCGGATCTTGCACGTTCATCTGTCAAACTTCCTTACAGTCTGTGTTAGTTGCCGCACCGCTAGGGCGGCTTGCTGAGGCACGACCCCATTGCCGAGGAGTCGCAGCTGATGTTCGCGGGGAAGGGCCAGGTCGGGGCCGGTGACGTGCCCGTCTGGTAGGCCCATGAGCCATTCGACGAATCGTGCGGATAGTTGGGGTTTGCCGCCCGGTCGGCGTGAGGGTGTCGAGGGTGGGGGGGCGGCCCGGCCTGTGACTTTCTCCCACCGGGCGATTGCTGGCGCGTAGGTTCCGTAGTCGGTGTACTCAAGGCGGGTTGCGAGGTGGGTTGATTTCTCGGGCGGGCGGCCAGATGTGCGGGGTAGGCCCATGATTCCGTCGCCGGCTTTAGGGGTGGGGAGGAGCTGCACTGCCTGGGTGAGGCTGTGGCCGGTGCCGTCGTGGTGGCGGCCGGCTTTGTGGTCCGACGCGGTGGGGGTTGGGATCAGTGCGGGAACGCTGTCACTTGGTCCTGCAGGCTCACCGTGTGGCCGCCTGCTCGGCGTTTGTCCGGGTGTTGCGGGCCGCCGCACGTCCCAAGGTTGGCCGTCGGGGTAGCCAATAAGGAAAAATCGGGCGCGTTGGGGGGGCTCCGGCGTCGGAAGCTCGTACAATTGCCCAGCGACAGTCATACCCGAGGCTGGCCAGGTCTCCGACCACACGTCCGGCTGCCCTGAGAGCAGGTCCATCTGTTCGCGTTCCCAGCATTGCCGGCTCTTGTTCCACCGGGCTATAGGCTCGTCCACTTAAAGCTCCTAAGACGTTTTCCCACACGACGAGGCGGGGGCGGATGGTTTCGACGGCGGCGGCCATTGATTCCCACAGGCCCGAGCGGGTGCCCGAAGCCATGCCCGCCCGCTTGCCTGCGAGGCTAAGGTCTTGGCATGGGCTACCACCGCAAATGATGTCGACGGGCTCCACATCGGCCCAGTTGATCTGGGTAATGTCGTCCAGGTTGGGGGTGTCGGGCCACCTGACGGTGGCCAGCTTGCAGGGCCCGGGCTCCACGTCGCTTGTCCACGCGACCCGCGCGTCAGGGTCCAGGGCCATTGCGACCCCCATGTCGAGGCCCCCGTATCCGGTGAATAACGATCCGATGGTGGTCATGGCCGGGCGCTTTCATCGATGACGGCTGCGAGGTCGTCGCGGATGTTCGTCAGGTGCCGGTTCGTGATGTCGGCGGTCTTGTCGCCGCGCAGTCGGTCAATGTTCGTAATGGCCTTGTTGATTGCGTCGCGCATTTCCTGCAGGCGCTCGGCGGCTTCACGGGAGCTCTTATAGGCGGCTGCCATGAAGTCCGCGAGCGCGTCTGCCTGCGCGCGTGCGTTGATGGCTTCGCGTAGCCGCTTGGCGCCCTCGTATCGGGGTTTTGGGGGCCAGGGTGCGATCATGCTGCGTCACCGCCCAGCGCGAACAGGTCGAGGGGCGCTTCGATGCCATGCTTGAAGCGCTCCCTGATTAGCGGGATGTACCTGTCGTCGAGTTCGCAGCCGACGGCGCGCACATTCTCCATGGCCGCCGCCTGCAAGGTCGTGCCCGAACCGGCGAACGGCTCGAGGATCAGCGAGCCCGGCTTCACTACCAGACGGATCAAGTACCGCATGAGCTCCAGGGGCTTCACGGTGACGTGCTGTACCCCCCCAACCTTCGGGCGCTCGGACGTTGGGGCCTTCGGCTGGTAACGGAACACCGGCCACACGTGGTCGGGCGCGCCCTGCTCCACAGCGGCGGACATGGCCTCCTCGCCCATGAGCAGATTCGGCGGGTACGAGCCGCCCACTGCGTCCATGCCTGCGCGGATGTTCATAGCGCCGGTGCCGTGCTCACGCACGTTGTCGACCAGGCGGCCCTCAAGCGGGCGCCGCGCGACGACGATAGGCTCCCACGCTGGTTTAAGGCCGACGCCCCACCCTTCCCATTCCTTCGCTTCGTCGCGGATCGGGGTGCCCGCGTTTTTCACGTCTCGTGAAGCCATGCCGGTCGCGGCGTTTGTTACGTTGATGGCTCGCACGTCTCGGCCTTCACGCTGGTCCAGGACGCCCGCCGCGCGGTCGAACGCTGATGAGAGGTCCATTCCGGCTGGTTTGCCGTCGGCGCGTATCCATGCCATGGCGTCGCGGACTTCGAAGCCGGCGTCCTCGAGTCCGCTCGTTAGCCTGTGGTAGGTGCGTGTCGCGCTGAACGCCAGCAGGTAGCCGCCGGGCTTGATGACGCGAAGCGCCTCCTCGCCCCATGACTGCGCCCACGACTCGAAACCCACGGGGGTCGCGGTATCCCACTTTTCCCCTGCGAAGCTGATCCCGTAGGGCGGGTCGGTGATGACGGCGTCGAAGTGATCGGCGGGCAGGCTGCGCATGATGTCCCTGCAGTCCCCTTGGTGGAGGACGATTCCGTCGTACAGGTCGATGCCGTTCACGCCGCGCCTCCGTTCGGGTCGTCGCCGTAGTCGAAGATCGGCGCCTGTGTGTCGTCGATGATCTCGACCTCAGCTTCGGGCACCGGTTCGGGTTCGGGCTGCGCGCGGTTGCTGTTGTAGATGGCGAGCAGTTCGGTGTGGAGGGTGGCGGCCTGCTCGTCGTTCAGGACCTCCACGGCGACGATCTGGCCGAGGCACCGCTTACACAAGGCCGTATAGGCGTCCTGCGTGAAAGACAGGGTTTCGAGGCCCTTCGCGACGCTTGCCTGCGCCGGGGTGAGGGGCTTGTCGAGGGGGGCAAGCTGTGACGGTGCGGGCGCGGGCTTCGCGGCCGGCTTCGGCTTCGCCGCGGCGGGGGTGGGCGCGTCGTCGACGATCTCAGCTTCGATGACTTCGCCTGTGTCGGTGACGGCGGCGTTGAAGTCCTCAGGGGTGTAGATCATGCCCATGAGGGCCTCGGATGCGCCCTGGCGTGCGACCTCACTGATCGCGCGCGCCCGTAGCATCTGCGTGGGGTACTGGGTCCAGGGTCCCTTCTGCCCCCAGAGACCCGCACGTGTGGCCTTCTCACGGTCCCAGGTGACCGTGTATTTGAAGTCGGGGTCGTCCCGACGGATAAGGGTCACGGTTACGGAATCGGGTCCGTTTTCGCTGACGCGGAGCTTGTGCCCCGCACCCCGGATCACGGCAGCCATGAGGTCCGATGACAGTGTCGACCGGCCGCGGATGACCGTGATGGATTGGAGGGCTTGGAGCGGTTCAAGCC
>CABKMD010000106.1 GCA_902373435.1 uncultured Actinomyces sp. | reverse complement strand
GGGGTCGCAGGTGAGGGTGGGGCGGTTTACCCTTGGAGGCGATGAGTGACTCGACTTCTTTGCCTGACCTTGGTTTCTTGATCGGCCCCGACGGTGGTTTCCAGGACGACTACGTGCCGCCGGAGGTGCCCGCCTTTGACGTGGAGGATGCCTTGGGGTCCGACGCATGGCCAGAGATCGCCGTGCCGGGTGGGGCATCGGGTGCACCGTCGGCGTGGGAGCCTCCTGCGGCCTCGGGCGGTTTTTCATCGGGCTGGGAGCGTCCCTCGCGCCCGAGCGTCGACCCCGAGTCGCTGACGCGCGGCCTCAATGATCGCCAGCGCGAGGCCGTCACGCACGCGGGTTCGCCCCTGCTGATCCTGGCCGGCGCGGGCTCTGGCAAGACGCGCGTGCTCACGCACCGCATTGCCCACCTGCTGGCCACCGGCCGCGCGCGGGCGGGGGAGATCCTGGCGATCACGTTCACGAACAAGGCGGCGGCCGAGATGCGCGAGCGCGCGGGCGCCCTCGTGGGCGACGACGCGCGCCGCATGTGGGTGTCGACCTTCCACTCGGCGTGCGTGCGCCTGCTGCGCTACGAGCACGAGGCGGCCGGGCTGTCCTCGTCGTTTACGATCTACGATGCCCAGGACTCCCAACGCCTCATCCAGATGGTCCTCAAGGTCATGGACGTCGACATCAAGCGCTTCACCCCAAAGATGGTGGCGGCGCGCATTTCGGACGCGAAGAACGAACTGATCGGCCCGGCGCGCTACGCGGAGACGGCGGGCAAGGACCCTGTCTCGCGCATCGTTGCGGACGCCTACGTCGAGTACGACAAGCGCATGCGCGCCTCGAACGCGCTGGACTTCGACGACCTCATCATGCGCACGGTCGACCTGCTGCGCGAGAACCCGCTGATCGCCGAGCACTACCACCGGCGTTTCCGCCACATCCTCGTGGACGAGTATCAGGACACGAACCACGCGCAGTACGTCCTCGTGCGAGCCCTCGTGGGCGACGGATCTGATGGGGTGCCGCCGGCCGAGCTGACGGTCGTGGGCGACTCCGACCAGTCGATTTACGCCTTCCGAGGCGCCACGATCCGCAACATCGAGGAGTTCGAGCGCGACTTCACGGGCGCGCGCACGATCCTGCTGGAGCAGAACTACCGCTCGACGCAGAACATCCTGTCGGCTGCGAACGCGGTTATCGCCCGCAACACGGGGCGCCGCGCGAAGAACCTGTGGACCGCCTCGGGTGACGGCGCACTCATCACCCTGGATGCCGCTGATTCCGAGCACGACGAGGCCCGCTTCGTCGTCGGCGAGATCGACCGCCTCGCGGACTCCGGCGTCGAATGGGGCGACATCGCGGTCTTCTACCGCACGAACGCGCAGTCCCGCGCGCTGGAGGAACTCCTCGTGCGCCAGGGCATCCCGTACCGCGTCGTCGGCGGCACACGCTTCTACGAGCGCCGCGAAATCAAGGACGCCCTGGCGTACCTCCAGGTCATCTCCAACCCCGACGACACGGTCGCGGCCCGCCGCGTCCTCAACGTCCCCAAGCGAGGCATCGGCGCGAAGGCCGAAGAAGCCATCGCCGCGCACGCCGCCCACTATGGAATCTCCTTCGGCGCGGCCTTGCGCCACCTCTGGCTGCACGCAGGCTGCCCTGCGGGTGAGGGCGAGGGGATCGACATCGACGCGCTCGCACGCTCGACGTCCCCGGACGAGGCCTCGGCTGATTCTTCGGTGTCCGCCTCCTCGGGTGAGGCGGCGGGGGAGAACCCCGCTGTGAGCGCGGCTGCGGATGAGAGCGCGGCTGCGGCCCCGGCCTCGTTGCCTACCGAGAGTGCGACCGAGACGGTTCCTGAGGTCCTCGGCATTACCCCGCGTGCCGCGAAGTCGGCGGCAGCATTCTGGGGACTCATCGAAACCCTGCGTGCCGCGGAGGCCCGAGGCGCGTCGCAGGCCGACATCCTCGAAGAGGTCTTGGATCGCACCAGTTACCTGGCGGAGCTGCGCCGCAGCGAGGACCCGCAGGATGCCTCGCGCGTGGAAAACCTGGCGGAACTGCACTCGGTTGCGGGAGCCTTCGCGGCCGACGCTCCGGGCGGAACCCTCGCGGATTTCCTCGAGCGCGTCGCCCTCGTGGCCGACTCGGACCAGGTGCCCGCAGAGGGCGAGCGCGGCGGGCAGGTCACCCTCATGACCGTGCACACCGCGAAGGGCCTCGAATTCCCCACCGTGTTCGTCACCGGCATGGAGGATGGGACCTTCCCGCACCAGCGCAGCCTCGGGGATGAGAACGAGCTGGAGGAGGAACGCCGCCTGGCGTATGTGGCCATCACGCGGGCACGCGAACGTCTCTACTTGACACGCGCGGCCGTACGCAGCGCCTGGGGCACTCCGCAGGAGATGCCGCCCTCACGGTTCCTCGACGACATTCCCGCGGAGCTCCTCGACGTGCGCCGCGCGGCCACGTCGGGGGAGCGCATGCGCGCGTCCTACGGGGGGTCCTACGGGTCCGGATCGTACGGCTCGGGTGCCTACGGGCGTTCCCCTAGCTCCGAGGGACGCGACCCGTGGGGTGACACCGACACGGGTGCCTTCGGCTCCGGACGTGGCGGCGCCTCCGCGCAGTCCGCGGGGGTACGCAAGGTGACGCGCATGGGCGTGGCTCCTGCCACCAAACCCGCCGAGGACAAGCCAGTGCTCTCCCTCAAGGTCGGCGACCGCATCAAGCACGCCACCCTGGGCGCCGGCACCGTTACCGGCATCGAAGGTGAGGGGCCGCGCACCGTGGCCCGCATCCGCTTCGGCCTGGGCGAGAAGCGCCTGCTCGTGCGCATGGCTCCGATGGAGAAGATCTCCTAGCGTTTCCTGGCTGGGGGCGCGGTGGTGCTTGTGGCCCCGCTGGTGTTCCGGGCGCCGGAGAGCTTTGTCGGGCCGGGCTGCTTTGTGTGCTCGTGGGCGGCGGCCCGCCTCATTGATGGTGTTGTTTGTGGCCCCGCTGGTGTTCCGGGCGGCGGATGGCCCGGCCGCCTGCGAGGCTAGGCGGCCTCACTGCGTTCGGTGCCGCGCCTCGAAGTCCGGTCAGGTCCCGCCGCCCACGGGCGCTGCATCCAGGCCCTCCGGTCCCTCCGGCGCCCTTCACACCAGTGGGGCTGGGTGTGTTGACGTGTGGCTCGGCGTCGTCTCGAAGCCCGGCTATGGCTGTCGATCAGTAACTTCGCACGTAATTCCTCCATACCTCATTCAAACATTGAATGTGTATCGTTGGAATTGCAGTGTTTGTGGGGCGTCTCGCAAAGTGACCGTGATAAATTACGTGCGATATTTGGGTGGCGGTGGTGTTGTTGCTGTCCGTGGGTACCGCTGTCTGGCCTCGCCGCTGCCCATGGGTATCACTGGGGCCTCGTGCGTTGAGTTTTTGGGGTGTTTCGGTGCGTGTTGTTACAAACGTCGTCAATCGGAGGTGTTTTTCGTGTGGTTTTCTGTCCCGATGTGACAAACGTTGTCATTCCGGGGGTTTTTCGCTGAAAATAGTGGTTTTTTGGTTTAGATTGACGACGTTTGTAACAGAAGTTCTAGCGTGGTGATTTGAATCGCGTTGGTTTGACGACGTTTGTAACAGTGGCCGTCCACTGGTCGCCCGGTCAGGCCTCGCCGCCGCCCATGGGTGCTGCGTGTGTGTGCTGAAGGCGAGGTGGGCCGGTGGTCTGAAACCACGATCGCCTTTGCTCGCTGGTATCTGTGTGGGATTGAAACCGCGATTGCCTGTGCGGGGGAGAAATGGGTGTTTGTGGTGCAGTTTGTGGGCGCAGAGGTGATGCCGGTTTCAGCGGCTGGGTGTTGGGGGTGAGCAGTGGTGTCGTTGGTTTCAGCGTCGCCATGTTTCTGTGTCCTGTGCGCGAAGTTTTTCGCCCTGCTCGGTCTGATGTGGGGGTGAGTGCGACAAAGATCGCCCTGTAAGCCCAAAACGGGCGAAAGACGCTGTTGTCAGGCGTGCTGGGCGAGTTTTTCGCGGAGATGCCGATGGAGAGGCTGTGCTGGACGACTTCTGATCGGAGGCGGCGTTGCCCCACGCCGCGGCATACTGTGGGGTGAGGTGAATCAGACAGGCTAGTCTACGCCTAACGGCAGCGGGCCGACGGCCCGACCTCAACGTATGGCAGGTGCTCCATGTTCTTCTGTAACGATGCGCTGAACCCCGCAGGCAACGGCCTGGGCCCCGACGAGTGGTGGAAGGGCGCGGTCGTGTACCAGATCTACCCGCGTTCCTTCAAGGATTCCAACGGCGATGGCCTCGGTGACCTTGTGGGCATCCGTTCTAAGCTCGACTACCTGAAGTCCCTGAGCGTGGACGTCCTGTGGCTGTCGCCGATCTACGCCTCCCCGCAGGCGGACAACGGCTACGACATCGCGGACTACTACGACATTGACCCGATGTTCGGCACGCTGTCGGACTTCGATCGCCTCCTGGAGGGCATCCACGAGAGGGGTATGCGCCTCGTCATGGACCTGGTTGTCAACCACTCCTCCGACGAGAACCCGTGGTTCGTCGAGTCGCGCTCCTCGCGGGAGAACCCGAAGCGCGACTGGTATATCTGGCGCGATCCGCGGCCCGGGTTCGTGGGCGGTGAGGCCGGGGCTGAGCCCAACAACTGGGGGTCCTTCTTCTCCGGCTCGGCCTGGGCGTGGGATGAGGCCACGGGCCAGTACTACCTGCACCTGTTCCACAGGAAGCAGCCCGACCTGAACTGGGACAATCCCGAGGTGCGCGCCGCCGTCTATCGCATGATGAACTGGTGGCTCGACCGCGGCGTGGACGGCTTCCGCATGGACGTCATCAACCTGATCTCGAAGGACCCGGGCCTGCCCGACGGCATCGTCTACCCCGGCCGCGCGTGGGGCGAGGGCTTCCCGCACTTCTGCGAAGGCCCGAACCTGCATGAATACCTCGCCGAGATGCGCCGCGAGGTCTTCGATGCCCGCAGCGGCACCATGACGGTCGGCGAGTGTCCCGGCGTGCGCCGCGACAACGTCCTGCTGTTCACGGATCCGGCCCGGCGTGAGCTCGACATGGTGTTCCAGTTCGACCACGTCGACCTCGGCCTCGAAGCGGGGAAGTTCCACCCGCGCCCGCTGCGCCCCGGCGAGCTCGCCGACTGCCTGAGTGCTTGGCAGGAGGCCCAGGGAGAGGTCGGCTGGAATAGCCTCTACCTGGATAATCATGACCAGCCGCGCGCCGTCAGCCGCTTCGGCGACGAGGCATGGCGCTACGAGTCCGCGACGGCCCTGGCCACGGCCCTGCACATGCTGCGTGGCACGCCCTACGTGTACCAGGGCGAGGAGCTCGGCATGACCAACGGGGTTTTCGGTGGCATCGAGGACTACCACGACGTCGAGGCCCTGCGCTACTACAACGAGGCGGTGGCGGCGGGGGAGAGCCCCGAGTCCGTCCTGGAGGGTTTGGCGCTCACCGGCCGCGATAACGCGCGTACCCCGGTCCAGTGGGACGGAAGCGAGAACGCCGGCTTCACGGAGGGTACCCCGTGGATCGGCGTTACCCCGAACTACACGGAGATCAACGCCGCCGCACAGGTCAACGACCCGTCCTCCGTGTACGCCTACTATCGCGCGCTCGCGGACATCCGCCACGGTCTGCCCGTCATCGCGGTTGGCGCATACGAGCGCATCACGACCCCATCGCCCGCTGTTTTCGCCTACCGGCGCACTCTCGGCGAGGCCGTGGCAACTATCCTCGTCAACCTCTCCTCCGAGCCCGCGTCCCTCGGTGACGCGGCACGCGGGGTGAGCGGGGATCTCCTCCTGGCCAACCACGACCTGCCCGAGGAGGACCGGGGAGTCCCGACAGTCCTGGAACCGTGGGAGGCGCGCGTCTACCTCGCATAAGAGAGGAAGGCGCGGGATCGGCGAGAACCCGGGCAGGCGCGTTGAGGAATTCCTCGGTAGGAATCTCTCTCAGTAGTAGTAGGGGTAATCTTCCCAGCGGGGGGCGCGGTGCTCGAGGAAGGCGTCGCGCCCCTCTTGGGCTTCGGCCGTCATGTAGGCCATGCGGGTCGCCTCGCCCGCGAAGACCTGCTGGCCGGCCAGGCCGTCGTCGGCCAGGTTGAAGGCGAACTTGAGCATGCGGATGGCCTGGGGGGACTTCGTTGCGATGGTCGCGGCCCAGTCCAGGGCGGTCTCCTCCAGCTGGGCGTGGGGGACGGCGCGGTTGATGACGCCCCAGCGCTCGGCGGTGTGCGCGTCGTAGCGCTCGGCGAGGAAGAAGATCTCGCGCGCACGCTTGTCGCCGGCCTGGCGGGCCAGGAGCGCCGAGCCGTAGCCCGCGTCAAAAGACCCGACGTTCGCGTCCGTCTGCATGAATGCCGCGTGCTCGATGGAGGCCACCGACAGGTCCGCGACCACGTTGAGGGAGTGCCCGCCGCCCGCAGCCCAGCCGGGAACGGCCGCGATGACGACCTTGGGCATCGTGCGGATGAGTCGCTGGACCTCGAGGATGTGCAGGCGCCCGGCGCGTGCCGGGTCGATCTGCTCGCGGCGTTGGGCGGTGGCGGCCTCGGGGTCTGCACCCTCGACCTCGTAACGGTAGCCGTCGCGGCCTCGTACCCTCTGATCGCCGCCGGAGCAGAAGGAGTATCCGCCGTCGCGCGCCGAGGGGCCGTTGCCCGTCAGGATGATGGCTGCGACCGAGGAAGTCTGGCGTGCGTGGTCGAGCGCGCGGTACAGCTCGTCGACCGTCCCGGGGCGGAAGGCGTTTCGGATGTCGGGGCGATCGAAGGCGATGCGCACGACCGACATGTCGGCGCCCTCGGGGCGGCCGTCGGCCTCGGGGCCGCGCGAGATGCCGCGGTGGTAGGTGATGTCGGCGAAGTCGAATCCCTCGACCTCGCGCCAGCGGGTCGCGTCGAAGGTGTCGGAGACGAAGGGGAGAGCGCTCATGTGTCGGATTCTAATCGACGAGGCAGTGGCAGGTGCCCGGGTGTGCGTGTTCGAGAGGGGGCGGCGTTGTCGACGCATCTGGGATGAAGGACATGCGCGGGGGAATCCGGTGCGCAACCTAACCGCACGGAACAAAGTCTGCTTGCAGGTAACCGTTCTATAAGCCTTCTTGACACTCGCGGGTCTTTCCCGTGAGACGCGCCTACTTGCCACGTGTTCAATTGCTCGAGAGGACCTGTCATTTTGTGGCACTTACTGCGCAATTGATTACAAGTTGTCGCGTGTAGGATTTGTCGATAGTGTGAGGTTGTGCGATAATATTACCGGTAAGTAATGAGGGGTCTTGTGAACGCAGTGCAGCAACCGACGCTCATGCGTATTCCAATGCGCACGCTCAGCCGTCAAACGCGTTACGCTTTCGAAGGCGTCGACGACATCCTTGTGTACAAGGTAGCGATGACGACGCGTTTCCGTGGCGTGACTCGACGCGAGGGACTCCTCCTGCATGGACACGCCGGTTGGGGAGAGGCCGCGCCCTTCTGGAACTACGACGATCTGGAGTCCTCGCGCTGGCTGGCCGCTGCCCTCGAGTCCGCTCGCCGTTTCCCGCCGGTGCCTCGACGTAAGTTCGTGCCCGTCAATGTCACGATCCCTGTCATTTCACCCGAGGAAGCCTACGAGCGCGTGAAGGCCTCGGGCGGGTGCGCGACCGCGAAGATCAAGGTCGCTGAGCCCGGCGTCAGCGTTGGGCGCGACTGTGCGCGCATCGCCGCCGTCGCCGATGCCCTGCGCGAGACCGTGGGCGGGCAGGCGATGATCCGCCTTGACGTCAACGGCGCATGGGGGGTCGATCAGGCTCGCGAGGCCATCCCCGCAATGGCTGCGGCCGCCGGCGTTGTCCCCATCGAATATGTCGAGCAGCCTTGCCTGACGGTGGATGAGCTGGCCCAGGTGCGCCGATCCGTCGACGTGCCGATCGCCGCCGACGAGTCGATCCGCCGCGCCGAGGACCCGCTAG
>CABKMD010000105.1 GCA_902373435.1 uncultured Actinomyces sp. | reverse complement strand
ACAGGGCCTGCACCTCGTGGGCGGGCGCATCCTCGTTGAGGCCGAGCTTGACTCGCCCGTGGCCGCGCGTCGCCTGCGCACCTACCTGCAGGCGCTGTATAACGCTGAGTCGTCCGTCGTCGTGGTGTCCGGTTCCTCTCTGCGACGCGGCAAGCGTTACGTCGTGCGCGTGGTCCACAAGGCCGACGAGCTCGCGCGCCTCACGGGCCTCGTCGACTCTCTGCGCCGTCCCGTTCGTGGCCTGCCGCCCGTGCTCGTCGCCTCTGGAAACGCCGAGGCTGCGGCAATTTGGCGGGGCGCCTTCCTCGCGCGCGGCTCCCTCATGGAACCCGGACGCTCTTCGTCGCTGGAGATCACGTGCCCTGGTCCTGAGGTCGCTCTCGCGATGGTCGGCTGCGCGCGTAAGCTCGGCGCCTGCGCGCGTTCCAAGGAGGTTCGCGGCACCGACCGCGTCTCCGTCCGCGATTCGGACGCGATCGGCACGCTAATCTCCGCCATGGGCGCGCCCCAGACCTTCGAGGCGTGGCAGGAGCGGCGCGAGCGCCGTGAGGCCCGTGGGAGCGCCAACCGACTGGCCAACTTTGACGATGCGAACCTGCGTCGCTCTGCCCGCGCGGCCGTCGCCGCGGGTGCTCGCGTCGAACGCGCGTTCGAGATTCTCGGCGACGACGTGCCCGCCCATCTGCTCGAGGCCGGCGCGCTTCGTTTGGAGTACAAGCAAGCCTCCCTCGAGGAGCTCGGCAAGCACACGAATCCGCCCCTGACCAAGGATGCCGTCGCCGGTCGTATTCGCCGCCTACTTGCTCTCGCGGATAAGGTTGCGCACGAACGCGGTATTCCGGATACCGAATCTGCGCTTACCCTCGACATGCTCGAGGAGGACTGATGTCCCTGATTCCTGCTGCTTCGTCTCAATCCAAACGAGAATTACCCCACGTGCAGATCCTCTAATTGGATTGTGACTGAGTCCGCTTGTGGGTGTAGATTAGGAACTGCTGGAACCGCAGACGTCTGCGGGCCGGGCAGGCAACCCGCACGCCCGGTTGCATCGAATACCGTGTCCCATGTGGGCACGAGCAGGAGGAACATAGTGACCACCCGCGTTGGCATCAACGGCTTCGGCCGCATTGGCCGTAACTTCTTCCGTGCCGCTCTCGAGCAGGGCGCGGACATTGAGATCGTCGCCGTTAACGACCTCACCGACAACAAGACCCTCGCTCACCTGCTGAAGTACGACTCGATCACGGGTCGCTTCCCGGGTGAGGTTTCCTACGACGACGAGGGCATCATCGTCGACGGCAAGCACATCAAGGTACTCGCGCAGCGTAACCCCGCCGACCTGCCCTGGGGCGAGCTCGGTGTCGAGGTTGTCGTCGAGTCCACCGGCTTCTTCACCGACGGCGAGAAGGCCAAGGCTCACATCGACGCTGGCGCTAAGAAGGTCGTCATCTCCGCTCCCGCGAAGAACGTCGACGGCACCTTCGTCATGGGCGTGAACGAGGCTGACTACGACAACGCCACGATGAACATTGTGTCGAACGCCTCCTGCACGACCAACTGCCTCGCCCCCCTCGCCAAGGTTCTCGAGGAGAACTTCGGCATCGAGCGCGGCATCATGACCACCATCCACTCCTACACGGGTGACCAGCGCGTCCTCGACGCCCCCCACAAGGATCTGCGTCGCGCCCGCGCCGCGGCCCTGAACATGATCCCCACCAAGACCGGTGCTGCCCAGGCCGTCGCCCTGGTTCTGCCCGCGCTCGCAGGTAAGTTTGACGGCCTCGCCGTCCGCGTCCCCACCCCGACCGGCTCCCTGACCGACCTCACCTTCATCGCGAAGAACGAGGTTTCCGTCGAGGCCGTCAAGGCTGCCGTCAAGGCTGCTGCCGAGGGTGAGCTCAAGGGTGTTCTGAAGTACACCGAGGATCCGATCGTCTCCTCCGATATCGTGGGCGACCCGCACACCTCGATCTTCGACGCCACCGAGACCAAGGTCATCGGCAACCTCGTCAAGGTCCTGTCCTGGTACGACAACGAGTGGGGCTACTCGAATGCTCTCGTTCGCCTCACCGCCCTTGTCGGCTCCAAGCTCGCCTGAGCACACAGCTGATACACCAGTCATGAGCTGATCAGCGAGATGCCCGTGCACGCTCGTGCACGGGCATCTCGTACATCACCACCGCCTTTAGACCGAAAGGACTCCTCGTGAGGACTATCTCCACCCTGGGCGACCTGCGCGGCAAGCGCGTCCTCGTCCGCTCTGACTTCAACGTTCCGCTCAAGGACGGCGTTATCACCGACGACGGCCGTATCCGCGCGGCGCTGCCGACCCTCAAGACCCTCACCGACGCCGGTGCCAAGGTCGTCATCATGGCCCACCTCGGCCGTCCTAAGGGCAAAGTCGATCCTGCTTTCTCGCTAGCCCCCGTCGCCACGCGCCTTGCCGAGCTGTCCGGCGTGAAGGTCACGCTGGCCTCCGACGTCGTTGGCCCGTCGGCTACCGAGACCGTCGCTGCCCTGGGTGAGGGCGAGATTGCCCTGCTCGAGAACGTGCGCTACGACGCTCGTGAGACCTCCAAGGTTGACGAAGAACGCGAGGAGCTGGCCCGCGAGTACGCCAAGCTCGGCGACGCCTTCGTCTCCGACGGCTTCGGCGTCGTCCACCGCAAGCAGGCCTCCGTCTACGACATCGCGAAGATCCTGCCCTCGGCCGCCGGCCTGCTCGTCCTCAAGGAGATCGAGGCCCTGTCCAAGGTGACCGGCGACCCCGAGCGCCCCTACGGTGTCGTCCTCGGCGGCTCCAAGGTCTCCGACAAGCTGGGCGTCATCGCCAACCTGCTGAAGAAGGCTGACATGCTTTTCATCGGCGGCGGCATGGCCTTCACCTTCCTGGCCGCTCAGGGCCACTCGGTGGGTAACTCTCTCCTCGAGGAAGACCAGATCGACACCGTCAAGGGCTACATCGCCGAGGCTGCTGAGCGCGGCGTTGACCTTGTGCTGCCCATCGACGTCGTCGTCGCCCCCGAGTTCGCGGCCGACGCGCCCGCGACCGTCGTGACGGTCGATGCGATCCCCGACGACCAGATTGGTCTGGACATCGGCCCCGAGTCTGCGAAGCTCTTCGCCGACAAGCTGGCCACCGCGAAGACCGTGGCCTGGAACGGCCCCATGGGCGTCTTCGAATTCGACGCATTCTCCGGCGGCACCCGCGCCGTCGCCGAAGCCCTCTCCACGGGCTCCATGTTCTCCGTCATCGGCGGTGGCGACTCCGCCGCGGCCGTGCGCCTGCTTGGCTTCGACGAGAACACCTTCTCCCACATTTCCACTGGCGGTGGCGCCTCCCTCGAGCTCCTCGAGGGCAAGGTTCTGCCCGGTATCGCAGTTCTGGAGGACTGACTCATGGCACGTACGCCCCTGATGGCCGGCAACTGGAAGATGAACCTCGATCACCTCGAGGCCAACCACCTCGTCCAGGGCCTGGCGATGGCCCTGTCCGACGCGGGCCACGACTACTCCAAGTGCGAGGTCCTCGTCATCCCGCCGTTCACCGACATCCGCACCGTCCAGACCATCGTTGACGCCGACGAGCTCGGTATCAAGTACGGTGCTCAGGACGTGTCGATCCACGATAACGGCGCCTACACCGGCGAAATCTCCACCGAGATGCTGACCAAGCTCGGCGTCTCCTACGTGGTCATGGGCCACTCCGAGCGTCGCGAGTACCACGGCGAGTCCGACCAGCTCGTCGGTGCCAAGGCCCGCAAGGTCTTTGACGCTGGCATGACCCCGATCCTGTGCTGCGGCGAGGCCCTCGAGGTCCGTAAGGCAGGCACCTACGTCGACTTCGTGCTCGGCCAGATCCGCGCTGCCCTCGCCGGCTGGAAGGCCGAAGAGGTCGCCAAGATCGTCATCGCCTACGAGCCCATCTGGGCCATTGGCACCGGCGAGACCGCCTCCGCCGAGGACGCCCAGGAAGTGTGCGGCGCTATCCGCGCCGCCCTGGCCGAGGACTTCGGCGCCGAGACCGCCGAGTCCACTCGCATCCTCTACGGTGGCTCCGCCAAGCCCGGCAACATCAAGGAGCTCATGGCTCAGCCCGACGTCGACGGCGGTCTCGTCGGGGGCGCGTCCCTCAAGGCTGACTCCTTCGCCGCCATGGCGACGTTCTACGCCTGAGATACTCGCTCGTGCTTACTCCTCCCAGCCACATAAGCCGGGTCGGAGCGAACGCGAGGTGGGGCCAACCGGTGTGCCGGTTGGCCCCACCGGCATTCTCGGTTAAAATAAAACCGTATGTGCTCCGATCCGGGGCGGACTGCGATAGAAACTGGATTAATCGTGACCATTCTGAACAATACGCTGATCGTGCTGATCATCGTGACCAGTATCCTGCTGACCCTGACTATTCTGATGCACAAGGGACAGGGCGGCGGTCTTTCGGATATGTTCGGTGGCGGCATTTCCTCGTCGGCTGGGTCCTCCGGCGTCGCTGAGCGTAACCTGAATCGCATCACCACGGGCACGCTGTTTATCTGGGTTGTGTGCATCATCGGCTACGCACTTGTTGTGAAGTTTGGTAGCTGATACTCGTGGCAGACGTAGCGCTGTGGCTCCCCGCACTCGTGTGGGGAGCCCTTTTTCTGTGGTCTTATTGGCGCGAACCTCGGCAGTTTCGCAACGCGTTCTTCTTTTTCTTCTTCTGCGCGTGCACGCTTGGCGCAGCCGCGGTGACCTTCGCGCAGTGGTGGATCACGTTCCCGATCTTCCTGGCCGTCGCGTTCGCCCCGGTCGTCACGATCATCTTCATGCTGGTCAACGAGGTGACCCTCGTTCGGCGCGAGGGTTTCTCCTTCGCCCACGCCCTGCCACTGCTCTTCGCGTGCGCGATCGTCGCCTGGTTCGGTGCGCTTCCCGGCGCATTTGCCCTGCAGGCACCGGGCGTAGTACTCGGCTTTGTCTTCGCGATCACGGCGTGCGGCGCGTGGTTCTTCCTATCGTTTGCAGCACTGCTTCTTTACTCGTGGCTCTACCGTTCGCTCCCGAGGAAGCGGCACTATGAGTTCATCATCATCCACGGTGCGGGACTGTCAGGGGAGGAGCTGACGCCTCTGCTGCGCGGACGTGTTGAGCGCGCCTACGAGCTGTGGGTCACGCAGGGGCGGCACGCGACCCTCGTTCCGTCGGGAGGGCAGGGTGAGGACGAGGAAATCTCCGAGGCGGAGGCGATGGCGCGTCACCTGCGTATCCTCGGTGTTCCCGACACCCAGATGCTCCTGGAGGATCGATCGACGACGACGTGGGAGAACCTGAGGTTCTCACGGGACCTCATCGCCGGACACTCCTCGGGCGGCACGCCACGAAGCGCATTGGTCACCAGCGACTATCACGTGTTCCGTGCCTCCATGTATGCGCGGGCAGTCGGATTAAGCGCCGACGGGCTGGGCTCGCGAACTGCACGCTACTACTTCCCGACAGCCTTCATCCGAGAGTTCATCGCAATCACGCGCCGCTACTGGTGGCCGTACGCGACGGTCATGGGCCTGTGGGCGTTTACGCTCTTCTTCCTGATCTTGCGCTAGATTGGTGCGCTCAACGGGCGCCTGCCTCACGGCACGAGCGTAGCGATGTTGGCCGCGGCCGCCTCATCGAGGTAGACGCGTGTCGAGGGGGAGAGGATTCCCGCGACGGGAAGCTCGAGCGGCGACGCGCCTGCGAAGGCTCGTCCGAGGGCATCTGCCTTCGCGGAACCCGCAGTCGTCAGCCACACCTCGCCGCACGCACGCATGACGGGCATCGACACTGTGATGCGCTGCGGTGGCGGCTTGGGAGAATTGCGGATCGCCAGGATATGGGAGGCCTCGTTCATGTCGATGCGCCCCGGGAAGAGCGAGCAGATGTGCCCGTCGGGACCCATGCCGATGAGGGCGATGTCGAAGGAGCGTTCGCCCATAAGCTCGCCCCACGTGGCAGCAAACGCCGCTGTCGCCTCGTCGAGCGAACCCGCGCCGGGCGCGGATACATCCGAGGTCGGCATGTGCACGAAGTCAACACCGGAGGCCGCGCGGAAGAAGCCCTCCCACGCCTGATCGTCGTTGCGATCCTCATCGCCGGCGGGCACATAGCGCTCGTCCACCAGCCACACTCGCACGCGTGACCAGTCGACCTCGCCGACGAAGGGCAGCAACGAGGGCAACAGGCTCGTCGTAATGGCCCCACCTGAGATGGCCAGGTTGACGCGCGAACCCGCCATGGCCTCGTCGATGAGCGTGCTCAGACGAGCAAGGAACGCGCGGCCCACGGCCTCGTTGAGTCCCTCGACGCTCGGCAGGACCTCAAGCGTATGGACGGCCACCATCGTCACTCACCCTCAGAGGATGCAGCCAGTCTGGGCAGTTCCTTCGTGAGGAGCTCGCCGTAGTAGACGTCCGGATCCATGCGACGCAGATCCTCCATGAGGGAGTCCTGCACGGATCGGCGCGCGAGGTTCACGGAGCGATCTTCGAGGCCGGGGCGCGACAGTCGGGCGACCGACGAGGAGGCGCTACGCGACAGCGACACGGTCGTGTCGTCATCGAAGAAAAACGTGATATCCGTGATCGTGAGGGCCTCGGGGTCGACGATTCGCTCGACGGGCACACCCAGCTGATGGTGCAGCCACGCGGCCACGAGGATGGGCGAGGGGTGCGTCGCATTACCCGCGACGCGGATCGACGTCGGCAGGCGGTCGAAATCCTCCGCGACGGCCGCAAGCAGCGCCCGCCACAGCGTGACGCCGGCCCATGCGAGATCCGTATCGCCGGGAGTGTAGACGGCTGAGAGGGCAGATAGCGTGTCCATGGGGCACTCGGTTGCGCGCGAGTCAGTGATGCGCTTGACCGCGAGGCGACCGAGCGGGTGCGCGCCCGGGTTCTGTGGGGGAACGACCGGCCAGTACGTGACGACCGGCGTATCCGACTGGAGCAGCGGCATGACGAGCGAGTCGATGTTCGACGCAGCCTCGCCCCGAGGCTCGAGGATGATGATGTCGGATAAACCTGCGGCGTCACCCACGCGAATCTGTGCGTTGAGGCGCGCCGTGTCCTCGGTGGACTCGGGCTCGACGATGACGATGACACGGCAAGGATGTTCGCGAGAGACTGCGTCGGAGACCCCGATTGCGTTGTCGACGTCGATGAGGTCGGGCACGCAGATGAGCAGCGTGAGGACACGGCTCAGAGCAGCGGAACCGCGCTCGTCGCGCAGCTCCACAATGCGCGAGGCGACCTCGGCTGACGTGGTGTTCTTCAGGGTGATGATCACGGGAGCCTCCAGAAACGGCTGTCGCGGGCCAGCATGTCGTGTGCGGATTGGGGACCCCAGGTACCGGGAGCGTAGGGCTCGGGCTGCCCCTGGCCCTCCCAGAAGGACAGGATCGGGTCGAGGATCTTCCACGAGGCCTCGACCTCGCGCTGGTGGGGGAACAGGGGAGCGGAGCCGACAAGCGCGTCCAGGATGAGCCGCTCGTATGCCTCGGGCGAATCCTCGGTGAACGCGTGGCCGTAGGCGAAGTCCATGGTCACGTCGCGCACCTGCATGGATGTGCCCGGCACCTTCGCGCCGAGCTTGAGGGTCAGGCCCTCGTCCGGCTGGACGCGGATAACGAGCGCGTTCTGGCCGGACTCACTCAATTCGGAGTTGCCGAACGGGACGTGGGCCGAGCGCTTAAAGATGACAGCGATCTCGGTGACGCGCTTGCCAAGGCGCTTGCCAGCGCGCAGGTAGAAGGGAACGCCCGCCCAACGGCGCGTGTCGACGAAGAGCTTGATCGCCGCGAATGTCTCGGTGGTCGAGTCGGCCGGGATGCCGTCCTCCTCGAGGTAGCCGCGCACCTGGTCGCCGCCCTGCCAACCACCGGCGTACTGCCCGCGAGCCGTATCGATGGCCAGGTCCTCGGGCAGGCGCACTGCGGAGAGCACCTTCTCCTTCTCCGCCCGGATGTCTTCGGGTGTGAAGTGGACGGGTTCCTCCATGGCAGTCAGCGCCATCAGCTGGAGCAGGTGGTTCTGGATGATGTCGCGGGCCGCGCCGATCCCGTCGTAGTAGCCCGCGCGAGTGCCGATGCCGATGTCCTCGGCCATCGTGATCTGCACGGAATCGACGTAGTTTGCTTTCCAGAGGGGTTCGAACATGGCG
>CABKMD010000104.1 GCA_902373435.1 uncultured Actinomyces sp. | reverse complement strand
GACGGTCGAGGAGCAGCAGCTGACCGACTCCCGCCTGCCCGCCGAGGCAATTGCACCGATCGGCGCGTTCCTGGAGCGAATCGGACACGATGCCGAGGAACGAGCCACTATCGTGCGCCAATCGTTGTTTGGTGCTGTCGCCTCGTTGTTGGCGGAGACGACGCGTGCACTCGAGGCTGCGAGGCAATGCAACCGTGAGTTCGAGGCGGCCTCCGATGATATCGCTCAGCTCTTTTTTCCTATGCCTGGGAGGTGTCCTCCTCGTCCAGTAACGACGTGCTGCGTGGCGAAGTGAGCGCACGTATCGCCGAGGTGCTGGGTTCGTGGGATATGTCCAAGACCGTCTCGCGTGTGTTTTCTAGCCTGAGTACGCGCGTCATGGGGGCTCTTCGCGGACAGGCAGCCCCGGACGTTCAGGTGCAGCGCGACCTGACCGGAGGCCTCGCGCAGCGGTTGGCAGACCAGTATCCCCGGGCGTGGGGCGAATCCCTGCGCAGGGCACGTTAGGTCGTCGATACGTCGTCGTTCGATGAACTGCTCGACGTCGATGCGGCGGCGCAGCGCGGTCGCACAGTCGCGCAGGAGTGGACGCGTGAGGTCACGCAGATCATTCGTGGCCAGGCCGAGTCTTCGCGCGTCAGCGGGCGCATGCTTGCGGGCGGTATCAACGTCGTGACGGTGTCACTGATGGTGACCGTGTTTACGATGACCGGTGGTCTCACCGGCGTTGAAGTTGGTATCGCCGGTGGATCGGCCGCCCTGTTGCAGACAATCCTGGAAGCCTATTTCGGTGAGCGCACGGTTCGCTCGCTGGCCGAGCAGGCCCGTGCGGCGCTCGAACACCTCGCCGACGAGTCGCTGTTGGATGTCGTTGCCCCGGTGAGCGCGAGCCTCGACCGTGCGTCGACAAGGTTCTCGTCGACAAGCTGGCGGCGGCCGTGGAGAGCGCCCGGGAGGTGCTGGCATGAGGCGAGCGACGAACCCTGTGGCGTCGGCGGCCCAGCAGCTCGATGAGATGTGCACCATGGCTGTACCCGATCTCGATAAGCAGACCGTGGCGCGTATTCGCGAGCTTATTGACGTGAGGTCCGAACGCAGTGAGGTCGACCCGTCCTGGTGCGTCATCGGCATGCTGGGAGGCACGGGCGCCGGCAAGTCTTCCCTCGTGAACGCGCTGAGCGGGGGAGAGGTCGTCACCGCGGGTGTTCGACGCCCCACGACGAACGAGGCATGCGCCGTGGCGCCGCGAGGCCGCGAACCGCAGGAAACGCTGGGGTGGCTGGGCATTGGTCCTCGGGTGGAGGCTCCGCAAGGCCTCCCTGGTGACACCGTCGTCGTCGATCTGCCGGACATTGATTCGGTCGAGGCGAGCCATGCACAGATCACCGATCGTCTGGCATCGCGCGTCGACGCGCTCGTTGTCGTCGTCAATCCTCAGAAGTACGCGGATGCGCGTCTTCACGACGAGTGGTTGGCACGTTTACGCTCGTCCCACGCTTCCGTGACGGTTGTCCTCACGCACATCGATACACTTTCTATGCCCGAGCGTGATGTGATCGCTCAGAACCTGCGTCGTCTGCTGATTGAGCGCGGTGTGGCGCAGGCTGAGGTCTTCGCTGTGTCGTCGACGACGGGTGAAGGTATGCGCACGCTTATCAAGCACCTGACTCGTGAGGCCGAGCGGGTGTTGCGCCAGGCGTCGCGCGCGTGCCGCACTGCGTGAGGCCTCCCGGCTGCTGCGCGAGTCCTTGGAGCTGACCGGCACGGTTCGAGGTCTCGAGACCGATGGTCTGGCCGATGAGTTGGCTGGCACGGCTGCTGATCTTGCCGGTGTCCTCATCATCGCCGAGGCCGTGGCTCACTCGACGCTGCGTGCCGGACGCCGGGCGGGCGGCTGGCTGCCGTTGCGCTGGCTGGCGCGTATGGGTGCGGACCCGCTGCGCCGCCTGCATCTGGACGATGAGTCGCGCTCCGAGGGGGCAACGACTCCGATGCTGCCGACTCGGTCCGGCTCAGATGAAGCTGCCTTTGTCAACTCTGTTCGCGGGGCCGTTGGGGAGTGCGCACAGGCACGCCCTGCCCGTTGGCGCGCGGCGCTGGTCGAACGTGCGCTCAGCGGGGCGCGAGAGGTTCCAGACGCGGCACATCGCGAGGTTGCGCAGCATATCCGCGTGCCGACCGGAGATCCGGCGCTGTGCAGTGTGCTGGGAGGAGCGCAGCTGCTTGCGTGGCTCGGCGTTGTCGTGGGCGTCGCGTGGATTGTTCTCGTGCACCTGGGCAGGGTCGTCCTCATCGACGTTCGGGTCCCCGCGCTCGGGCCGATTCCACTTCCGACGGCTCTGGCCGCGTTGTGCCTGTTGATCACGGTGCTATGCGCGTGCACGAGTCGAGCACTCGCCCGGTGGGCTGCATCGCGCCGTCGACGCATCGTGACGCGCGACCTGCGTGGACTGTGCCGTGTGCGGTCGAGCGGCTGGTCGTTGCTCCTGCGCAGTCCGAGGATAATCGACAGGTGACGATTGCCTCGTTCCTCTCCGGCCTACCCCTGTGAGTGTCGTCCCTTCGTAGAAGGTGACCGATTCGCCGACAGTGAGTTCGCCGACCATGCGCCTCTACGAGCTGCTTGCGAGGGTATGCTGGTCGTAGCGATGAGGCGCTGCCCCTTGTTATGGTGCCCGCGGGATGCGGGATTTGTTGTTATGGGTGAGGCCGCGCCGAGGAGCCGAATAGGCCCGCCCCGATGGTTTTGCTGACACCGATTGCACCACGCAAGGATGAATTATGCCCTCTGACGATTTCATGGAACGCGCTGACGACGAGCGCGAGATGACGGTCATTGCCGACGATATCGACGACCTCGACGATGATCGTGATCTCGATGCTCAGCGCGCGGACGAGGAGGACGCGGATACCGTGACCTTCGCAAGCATCGGCCTGCCTGAGGAGATCCTCGCGGCTGTCACCGACATGGGTTTCCGCGTCCCCACCCCGATTCAGGCCGCTGCTATTCCGCCGCTGCTGGAGCTGCACGACGTCGTCGGCATCGCCCAGACGGGTACCGGTAAGAC
This sequence comes from uncultured Actinomyces sp., assembly GCA_902373435.1. GTDB lineage: Bacteria > Actinomycetota > Actinomycetes > Actinomycetales > Actinomycetaceae > Pauljensenia. The sequence continues at coordinate 5,107 of CABKMD010000104.1, read as the reverse complement.
CGCTGCCTTCGGTCTGCCGCTCCTGGCGATTGTTGACGCGGACGAGCGCGATGTCCAGGCCCTCGTTCTGGCCCCCACCCGTGAACTTGCGATGCAGAGTGCCCAGGCCATCGCGGATTTTGCGGCGCGTACCGCCCGCCTCGACGTTGTCCCCGTTTACGGTGGCTCGCCCTATGGCCCGCAGATCGGTGCGCTCAAGCGCGGCGCTCAGGTTGTCGTCGGCACCCCGGGTCGTGTCATCGACCTCATTGAGAAGGGTGCCCTCGACCTGTCGAACGTGCGCATGCTGGTCCTCGATGAGGCCGACGAAATGCTGCGTATGGGCTTTGCCGAGGACGTCGAGACGATCGCGTCGAGCGCCCCGGATGATCGCCTGACGGCCCTGTTCAGCGCGACGATGCCCACAGCCATTGAGAAGGTCGCCCGCGAGCACCTGAAGGATCCGGTCAAAGTCGCGGTCTCCACCGAGTCCTCGACTGTTGACACCATCCACCAAACCTACGCGGTGGTGCCCTACAAGCACAAGATCGGCGCGCTTTCGCGCGTGCTGGCGACCCGCGCCCAGCACATCAAGGAAGGCCAGGAAGAGGCTGACGCCGCCATCGTGTTCGTGCGCACGCGCGCCGATGTCGAAGAAGTGTCCCTGGAGCTGTCGGGCCGCGGATTCCGCGCCGCCGGTATTTCCGGCGATGTCGCTCAGACCGAGCGCGAGCGTATGGTTGAGCGCCTGAAGAACGGCTCGCTCGACGTGCTGGTTGCGACTGACGTGGCCGCCCGAGGCCTCGACGTCGAGCGTATCTCCCTCGTCGTCAACTTCGATGTTCCGCGCGAGCCCGAGGCCTACGTGCACCGCATCGGCCGCACCGGCCGCGCGGGTCGCGAGGGCCGCGCCCTGACATTCTTCACCCCGCGCGAGCACGGCCGTCTGCGCCGCATCGAGAAGCTGACGGGCACCGAGATGGAAGAGGTCGAGATTCCCTCGCCCGCAGCCGTCTCCGAATTCCGCGCCAGCCGCCTGCTCGAGGGCCTGTCGGCTCGTATCGAGTGTGGCCGTCTCGACATGTACAAGCGTCTGCTCGCCGACGTCGGCGAGGAAGTTTCTGTGGAAGACATCGCTGCGGCCCTCCTGGCGACGGCCGTCGGCGACGAAGGCCCCGCCCCGCGCCGCGAGAAGGATCGCCGTGGCAACGGCAAGATCCGCCGTGAGGAACAGCTGGACGAGTCCGGCGAGTTCGTCGGCGCCACCTTTGAGGCTGGTCGCGACAAGGATCGCCCGCTCAAGGGCGGCGCGAACGGTGCCCGTCGTCGCGGCGGTGCCCGCCCGGCACCCGGCTCCGGTACCCGCTACCGCATTGAGGTGGGCAAGAAGGACCGCGTCAAGCCCGGTTCCATCGTGGGCGCCATCGCAGGCGAGGGCGGCATCGACGGCCGCGATATTGGCCACATCGAGATCTACCCGACTTTCTCGCTCGTGGACATCACGGCCGACCTGTCGGGTGAGCAGCTGTCTCGCATCTCCAAGGGCTACGTGTCTGGCCGTCAGCTGCGCATCCGCGTGGACGAGGGCCCTGGCGGCCATTTTCACGGCGATCGTGACGGCTTCGAGCGTCGCGAGCTCCGCGACTACGACCGCGATAACCGAGGTCGCGATGGCTACGGCGATCGCGAGGGCCGATTCGGGGACCGTGACGAGAAGCGTCCGCACCGCTTCGAAAAGGGCGACGGATCGCGTCCGCGCCGCAGTGTTCGCACCGAGCGCTGGGAGAAGGACATGAAGCGTGCCCGCCGCGAACGCGAGGGTGGCCGCGACCGTGGTTGGGACCGCGATGGAGGCCGTGACGGCGGACGCCGCCACTTCGGCAAGCGCCGTTACGACGACTGAGCGCTAGCTGCCTCGCCCGTGGAACGTTCCGACGAGGGACTCAGTCGCGTGACGGCGACCACGGTGAGGATGGCGAGCACGCCAGCAATCACCCAATAGGGAGCGTAGGCCGCCCCGCCCACCGTGGCGGTGGCGGCCCACGCACTCATGGCCACGGATACGAGGGCGAGTTCGAGGGCAGGGCCTGCCGAGTCGGCGACCTGCAGCCACGAGGCGACGCGCCCGTGCTTGGCCTCGGGGGTGACCTCGAGGGCCATGACGGATAGGGGAGCGTGTACGAGGCCGACGCCGAGGCCAACGAGAAACCATCCGATGAGGGCAACCCACACGGGGACCGAGGGAAGAAGGAGCGCTCCGACGGGAATCGCGCCGGTCGCCATCAATGCGCCACCGATGACGGGAAGACGACGTCGCAGATGCGGATCGTGGACTCGCGCCTGCCCGACCGCACCAATCGACCACGTGATCGAACCGAGGGTGACCCACCAGGCGGAGGATGCCTCGGACCACCCGTGCACGCGCTGGAGGATCAACGGAATCATGACGGCGAGACCAACCTGTGAAGCCATCGCGCTCAGCCGTGCCAGAATCGCTGAGGGCATGCCGCGGCGTGAGACAAACGTTCCGCGCGGCAGGAGACGCGGGAGGGCCCACACCGTGATGCACGCACCGATGGCGAAGACCCCGAACTGAGCCTGCGGTGTAGCCAGCGCGCCCGCGAGCTGGAGTAGCATGACACCGATACCGACGAGCCCGGCGTCGCGCGACAACGCCGCGAGAACGGGGGAACGCTGCCCCTGCACAGTCGGCACCGAGCGCAGGACGTAGGCGATGGGCGCAGCGGCGATAACCACGAAAAGCGGCACGACGCCGAAGACGTAGCGCCATCCCCACTCCTGGGTGACGTGACCGGCGATCGCGGGGCCAACCAGTGACGGAAGTACCCACGCGAGCGAAAAGGACGCGAAGAACGAGGGGCGGTGTCGAAGCGACGCGACTGAACCCACGAGCACGTAGAGCGGAACGATGAGCAGGCCTCCGCCGAGCCCCTGCAACGCGCGGCCAACAACGAAGACCACTACGTTCGTGCCGACGGCGCACACCACCAATCCGACGGCGAAGAGGACCAGTCCCAGCAGTAGGACGAATCGGGGCCCCTTCCAATCCGCCAGAGCGCCGGCAACAACGGTGGCGCTCAGCTGCGTCGCCAAGGCTGCGCCCGAAGTAATCGGATACCACGCGGCAGCGTCAAAAGATTCGACGACCGCGGGCATGATCGTTGTCGCGGCGAGCTCCTCGAAAGCCACAAGCGTGATCAGCAGAACCGACCCGATGGCCAAGCCAATTTCGGACGGAGTCCAGGAAGTGCGGGCGGGGGAGGAGGAAGCGTCGGCGGGCATGTTGACTATGCTACTCGCGGCACGCGTGCCTCTTGCGAAGGCAGGCGTACAATAACACTGCCGCCGCCTGTCTCGCGGATGGTAACTACGAAAGGAATCACAGTGCTTCGCACTCACAACATTGGAACCCTCGGCACCGACCTCGTCGGTCAGACCGTGACGCTCACCGGTTGGGTCGATCGTCGTCGTGACCACGGTGGCGTGGCGTTCATCGATCTGCGCGACGCGTCGGGCATCGCCCAGGTTGTCGTCCGTGACGAGCGTGTCGCCCACGAGCTGCGCTCCGAGTTTGTCCTCAAGGTCACCGGTGAGGTCTGCGCTCGCCCCGAGGGCAACGAAAACCCGCACCTGGCCACCGGCGCCATTGAGGTGATGGGCGACGACATTGAAATCCTGAACCCCAGCGCGCCCCTGCCTTTCCAGGTCTCCTCCAATGCTGAAGATTCCGGCAACGTGGGCGAAGACACCCGCCTGAAGTACCGCTACCTCGACCTGCGTCGTGAGCCCGAGCAGTACGCGATTCGCCTGCGCTCGAAGGTCTCCCGTGCAGCCCGTGAGGCGCTCTACGCCCGCGACTTCGTCGAGATCGAGACCCCGACCCTGACCCGTTCGACTCCAGAGGGTGCCCGCGACTTTATCGTCCCCGCGCGTCTGTCGCCCGGCTCCTGGTACGCCCTGCCCCAGTCGCCCCAGCTCTTCAAGCAGCTGCTCATGGTGGCCGGCATGGAGCGTTACTTCCAGATCGCGCGCTGCTACCGCGACGAGGACTTCCGCGCGGACCGTCAGCCCGAGTTCACCCAGCTCGACATCGAGATGAGCTTCGTGGACCAGGACGACGTCATTGAAGTTGCCGAGGACGTTCTGAAGAACGTGTGGGCGCTCATCGGCTACGATCTGTCCACGCCGATTCCGCGTATGACCTACAAGGACGCGATGGAGCGCTACGGCTCGGATAAGCCTGACCTACGCTTCGGTCTCGAGCTCACAGAGCTCACCGAGTACTTCAAGGACACGACCTTCCGCGTGTTCCAGGCCCCCTACGTGGGTGCCGTCGTCATGCCCGGTGGCGGCTCGCAGCCGCGTCGTACCTTCGACAAGTGGCAGGAATGGGCCAAGGCGCGTGGCGCCAAGGGCCTGGCCTACGTCACGATCGCCGAGGACGGCACGCTGGGCGGCCCCGTCGCCAAGAACATCAGCGAGGCCGAGCGCGAGGGTCTGGCGGCCGCCACCGGTGCCAACCCCGGCGACTGCATCTTCTTCGCTGCTGGCAAGCCCACACCCTCGCGCGAGCTGCTCGGCGCGGCCCGCCTCGAGATCGGCAAGCGCTGCGATCTTATCGATCCCGATGCCTGGGCCTTCACCTGGGTCGTCGACGCGCCGCTCTTCAAGCCCACCGGCGACGCCGAGGCCGAGGGTGACGTCGCGCTGGGCCACAGCGCCTGGACGGCCGTCCACCACGCGTTCACCTCGCCCAAGCCCGAGTGGGTTGACTCCTTCGACAAGGACCCGGGCAACGCGCTGGCCTACGCCTACGACATCGTCTGCAACGGCAACGAGATTGGCGGCGGCTCCATCCGTATCCACCGCCGCGACATCCAGAACCGTGTGTTCAACGTGATGGGTATCGGAGAGGAGGAAGCCCAGACGCAGTTCGGCTTCCTGCTGGACGCCTTCAAGTACGGCGCTCCGCCGCACGGCGGCGTCGCCTTCGGCTGGGACCGCATCGTCTCCCTGCTGACGAAGTCCGACTCCATCCGCGACGTCATCGCCTTCCCGAAGTCCGGCGGCGGCTTCGACCCGCTGACCGAGGCCCCGGCCCCGATCC
>CABKMD010000103.1 GCA_902373435.1 uncultured Actinomyces sp. | reverse complement strand
GCACGTAGACGACGCAGGTGGCACGAAGGGCAGCGTGAGCGCGGGAGTACGGGACAGACATGCTAGGTAATATACGCGCGTTCACGCCAGAAAAACGCAGTGCGCGGGCAGGTGTTGATCACCCGCCCGCGCACTGTCACAACAGCGACAGGATCAGCCTTCGACGGCAGCCTTAAACCACGTCGTGATCGACGTGGGGTGCGTGATGGCGGTGCCGACGATGACGGCAAACGCGCCGGCCTCCACGGCGGCGGCCTGCTCGGGCGTGTGGACGCGGCCCTCACAGATCACGGGGACATCCGGGAACGCGGCGACGACCTCGCGCAGCAGCTCCAGGTCGGGCCCGTCGGTCTTGACGCGGTCGCCCGTGTAGCCGGCCAGGGTCGTGGCCACGATGTCCACGCCGGCACGGGCGGCGCGCTGGGCATCCTCGAAGGAGCCGCAGTCAGCCATGACGAGGGTGCCGTCCTCGCGCAGGGCCGCAACGGTGCGCGCAAAGCTCAGGCCGTCGAGGCGCCGACGGCCTCGTTCGCCAGGAACAGCCAGCGGAACGCGACGTCGTCGCCGGAGGAGTCCTTGACGCCGTCGATGATGCCATCGCGGCCCAGGCGCATGAGCAGGTCGAGCGACAGCTTCGTGTGCACGCACACGGGGATGTCGTAGGCCCACAGCTCGAGGCTGGTGTTCTCCTTGAGGATGCGGAAGTGGCGCTCGACCTCGGTCTCGCCGCCGAGGTCGTAGAACGGGGCGGTCGCGACGACGCCGGTGGCGCCGCCGATCTCTTCCACGGCCTTGATGTTCTCGATGACACGCTCGGTCTCGGTGTCGATGACGCCGACGAGGAGCGGGATGCGGCCGTCGACGATGCGCACGGCTTCGCGCTGGATCTGTGCGCGGCGCTCGGCGGTCGAGAAGGCGACCTCACCGGTAGAGCCGGACACGAACAGGCCATCGAGGCCTGCCTCGATCAGGCGGTTGATGTGAGGCTCGAGCGAGGCGACGTCGAGTTCGCCGTTCTTGAGCGGAAGGGCCAGGGGCGGGACGACGCCACGGATCTTCGAAGACATAATTACTTCTCTCCTTCGAGGTTGGGGTGCAAGAGCGAGGGCGCGGCGCCCAGGAGCTTGCGGGTGTAGGGATCCTTCGGGTCAGCGAGCAGCTGGGCTGCCGGCCCTTCTTCGACGACCTTGCCGCCGTTCATGACGGCGATCCGGTCAGACACGTAGCGCACGGTCTGAATGTCGTGCGAGATGAAGACCATCGCCAGGCCCAGTTCCTTCTTGAGGTCCGTGAGCAGGTTAAGGATCTGTGCTCGCACCGACACGTCGAGTGCGGAGGTGGGCTCGTCTGCGATGATCGCATCCGGGCCAATGGACAGGGCTCGGGCGATGGCCACACGCTGGCGCTGGCCACCCGAGAGCTGTCCGGGAAGCGCGTCGAGCGCGCTCGAGGGCAGGCCGACGAGCGAGATCAGTTCGCGCACGCGCTTGGCTCGCGAGGCCTCGTCTCCGATGCGTGCACGCGCAGCGGGTCAGCGAGCTGATCCTGGACGTGCATGCGGGGGTTGAGGGCCGTCGCGGGGTCCTGGAAGACTACGGAGACGACGCGACCGATCTCCCGTCGGGCAGCGGCGCTACGCTTCGTGACTTCCTGGCCGTTGAAGAACACCTGGCCTGCGGTCGGCATCTGCAGGCCACACATGACGTTCGCGGTCGTGGACTTGCCACAGCCGGACTCGCCAACGATGCCGAGCGTCTGTCCACGCTCGATGCGCATGTTGACGCCACGCACCGCGTGGACCTTGTTGGGCTTGAACAGGGAGCCGGTACGCGAGGTGAAGGTCACCTCGACGTCCTTCAGTTCGATGATCGGGGTGTTGTCGCTCATCGCGTTTCCTCCTGACCGTTCGTTTCCTGCGCGGAGGCGTCGGCCTCGTCGCGGGGCGGGAGAGCCGCGTACACGTGCTCGGGACCAACCTCGGTGAGGACCGGGCGGATGTCCAGTCCGTAATCGGGGTGCGAGGACCGGGGGGCGAAGCGGTCTCCCACGGGGAAGTCGCGAGGCGAGGGCACCGTGCCGGGAACCTGGTGGAGTCGGCCGGAGCCGGACTCGATCGAGAGGACGGCGCCCAGCAGGCCGCGCGTGTACTCGTGGGTCGGGTGCATGAGCAGTTCCTTGGTGGGGGCCTGCTCGATGACCTGGCCGGCGTACATGACGGTAATGTGGTGTGCTACTTCGGCGACGAGCGCCAGGTCGTGGGACACGAAGATCATGGCGAAGCCGAGCTTCTCACGCAGCTCGTTGAGCAGTGCGATGACCTGCTTCTGGACGGTGACATCCAGGGCGGTGGTCGGCTCGTCCGCGATGATGAGCTTCGGGTCGCGGGTCAGGGCCATGGCGATGAGAAAGCGCTGGCGCTGGCCGCCCGAAAGCTCGTGCGGGTAGGACTCGAGGGTGCGCTTGGGATCCAGGCCCACGAGCTCGAGCAGTTCCTCGGCGCTGCGGGTGCCACCGCGGCTGGTCAGCTGCTTCATCTGAGCCCTGATCAGCATGGCGGGGTTCAGGGACCACAGGGCGTCCTGGTAGATCATGGCCATCTCGTGACCGAGCAGCGCGCGGCGCTCCTGGGCCGACTTCTCGAGCAGGTTCTCACCCTGGTAGAGGATTTCACCCGTGATCTCAGCCTTGGGGTCGATGAGGCCCATGATGGTCAACGCGGTGATCGACTTGCCGCAGCCGGACTCGCCCACGAGGCCCATGGTCTCGCCGGGGCGGGCCTTGAAGGACACGTGGTCGACGACGTTGACGTCGCCGTGACGGTCGAACTTGATGCACAGGTCGTTGACCTCGAGCAGCAGGGTCTTCTCCAGGTGCGCCTCGAAGCGGTCGGTGCGCTTTTCTTCGACGGACTCGAGGTCGTCGAGGCGGGCCTGCAGGGACTCGGCCTGCTCGGCGTAGGCACGGCGCGGGTCGAGCAGGAGCTTGTCGGCCTCGCGGTCGGAGTTCTTGTCGACCTGGGCGACTGCCGCCGAGGAGGGCGCCGCGACCATGGCGTCGGTGATGCCCTCAGACAGAATGTTGAGGCACAGGACCGTGATCATGATGAACAGGCCCGGGAAGAACGCGGTCCACCACTTGCCCAGCAGAACCGACAGGTTCGACGAGGCCTCGGAAAGGACGTTACCCCACGTGGCCACGGTGGTCGCCTGGAGGCCCGAACCGATGAAGGTCAGGGATGCCTCGAGGATGATCGCGTCGGCGACGAGGACGGTGGCGAACACGAGGACCGGGGCGGCCGTGTTACGCATGACGTGCTTAGTGAGGATCCAGGGGGCGCGGGCACCGGAGACGATGACCGCACGGACGTAGTCCTCACCGTAGGCGGCCATGACGTTTGCGCGAACAATGCGCGCCAGCTGCGGGATGTACACGAATGCGATCGAGCAGATGATGACGATGACCAGGCCGAAGGTGTTGCCGGACTTGGACAGCGTGCGGCCGAAGACGAGGACGGAGACGGCCGCCATCGCGATGCCGGGCACCGCCATGATGATGTCCATGACGCGCATGATCGCTTCGGAGAAGGACTTGCGCACGACCGCTGCAATCGAGCCGATAATCGCACCGAAGAAGAGGGCGATCAGGGTTGAGCACAGACCGATCATTAGCGAGAAACGTCCGCCGTAGAGAACGCGTGCGAAGATGTCACAGCCGACGTGGTCGGTTCCGAACAGGTGCGCACCTGACGGGGCGCTCCACTTGTCGAAGATCTCATCGGGACCGTAGGGAGAAACGTAGGGCGCCAGGATCGAGACGAGGACGATGAGGGCAAGGATGCCCATCGCGATCTTCGATCCGGTGGACATCGCACCGATGCGCGAAAAACGCGCGCCCTTCGCGGTGACCTTGCCGAGCTTTTCTTTCTGATTCATGCCTCACACCGACCTAATACGCGGATTGATGAGCAGGTAGAGCATGTCAACGATGATGTTGACGACGATGAACGCGATAGCGACGACGAGCGCGCCACCCATCAGGTAGCCGATGCGCAGGCCGAGGACGGTCACGGGCGTGATGAGCGCGTTACGCAGCACGTTGCGGGCCACGACGACCTTCTTCGGGATGCCGGCGCCCACCGCGGTACGAACGTAGTCGCGGTCCAGTTCCTCAACCATTGAGGTACGCACGACTCGGGTCATCTGACCGATGACGGGAACCGCCAGCGCGATGGCAGGGAGAAGCACCCGCAGGAACCAGCCGCTCAGATCTTCGCTGAACGCGGGCAGCGGGCCGGAGACCGGAAGCTTCTGGACAAATCCGAGGACCAGCAGCGCTGCCAGCCAGAAGGACGGGGTGCCGATGCCGATGACGGAGAAGACGCGGATGACCTGGTCGGGCCAGCGGTCGCGGTACAGAGCGGCGAGAACGCCGAGGGGAAAGCGATGATGACGGCGAAGAACAGGCCGAGGAAGGTGAGCTGCAGGGTGATCGGAAGAGCCTGAGCAACCAGATCAGTCACGTGGTTGGACGTGCCAACGCCGTAGGTGCCGAGGTCACCGTGGAGCATGTTTCACAGGTAGTGGCCGTATTGAACGAAGAAGGGGTCGTTGAGACCGTGCTGTACACGGTACTCTTCGAGAGCTTCGGGGGTCGCGGTCTCACCCAGTGCCGAGTAGGCCGGGTCGATGGGAGACAGCGACATGATGAAGAAGACGAGGAAGGACACGCCGACCACCATGATCGGCAGGGCCACCAAACGTCGTCCGATGAGTCGCAGAAGGTTATTCACTGCTAGACCTCCATTTCAACGGATTTTGGCAATGAAAAGGAGGGGTGGCGCCCGACTGTGGCGTCTGCCTCAGGGCGGGGCTCCACCCCTCCTTTCTCTGTGGTCCCTAGGGGACTTAGTTAGCGCTCACACCCAGCAGCTGCAGGCCGGTGGAGGAGATCGCCTGGAATCCTTCCACCTTCTGGGGGTTGGAGCCGGTGATCATGTTGCGGAACACGAGCGGGAAGATCACGGTCTTCTCAGCGAGCAGATCCTGAGCCTCGCCCCACTTGGCCTTGGCGGCGTCACCGTCGAGCTGAACGGCCTCGTCCATGATGGACTGCAGCTTGTTGAAGGACTCGGGGTCCAAGGTCTGCCAGCCGTCACGCTTCTTGGTCCAGACGTTGTCGCCGTTCCACCAGGAGATGATGATGCCGGGGTCGGTGCCGAAGACCGAGGGGTCGCCGGGGGCCAGCACGATGTCGTAGGTGGGGTTGTCAACGTCGGTGACGTTGGCGTAGAGGTCAGACGACGCCATCTGAGTGTGGTTGACCTTCAGGCCCAGGGCCTCCAGGTCGGACTTGATCTGGGGAACCAGGGAGAGGACCCACGGGTGGTCCGTCGACACGAGGTTGACCTCGAGGCCGGAGACGCCAGCGTCGCTCAGGAGCTTGGTGGCGACATCCTTGTCATAGGACAGATCGGTCGAAGGCTTCTTGTAGGCGGGGTTCGCCTCGGGCAGGAAGGAGGTCGCCTCAACGGCCTGGCCCTCAAGCGAGGAACTAATCAGCTTCTGCTTGTCGATGGACTTGAGGATCGCGCGGCGAACCTCAGGCTTGTCGAAGGGAGCCTTCTGCGTGTTGAACATCAGGAAGGGGTTGCCGTAGCCGGGCTTGGACTCAACGTTCGAGCCAGTGCCCTTGAGCTGATCCTGCGCGGAGGCGGGAACGGCTTCCATGACGTCAACGGTGCCGCCGATGGCGGCGGCGAGGCGGGCGGAGTCATCCTTGAGGGACTGCCACTTGAGGGTGGCGACCTTCGCGGGCTCGTTGCCGGTGTAGTTTTCGTTCGGAACAGCGGTGACCTCGGTCGCCGTGATGTTATCGTACTTGTAGGGGCCGGTGCCGATCGGCTTGGCCTTGAGCGAGTCTTCGTCCATCGACGCGGGGACAACGTGGACGTTAACGAAACGCTCCTTCAGGTTGGCGAAGGGGTGCTTGAGCTTGATCGAGATGGTGTTGTCGTCCTTGGCTTCGACGCTGTCGACGAAGGTGAAGAACTGACGGTAGATCGACTTCTCGGAGGTCGCTCGCTCGTAGGAAGCGACAAAGTCGGCGGCGGTCACGGGGGTGCCGTCGGAGAACTTCGAGCCGCCGTCGGTCGACGTGGTGGTGGACGATCCGCCGCCGCACGCGGTCAGGATCATGGCGGCAGCTGCGGTCAGTGCAGCGCCGGTTGCGAAGTGTTTGCGCATTCGCATGTTCCCGCTCCTCATCTTCGAGAATTGGGACGTGCGGTTCTTTTGTTCCGTTCGCTATACTTAGTCTATGTTGTCAGACAAATTAATGCAAGCGATATCACCACAAGCAGCCTCAGGAACCAATCAGAAACAATCCGTACCAACATCAATTGACTCAAGATCCTCGGTAACGATGGATGCAATCAAGTCCTATATTTTGCAGCATGGATTACATCCTGGTGACCGCCTCCCCGCAGAATCGGCACTATGCTCCGACCTTGGCGTTTCGCGGTCTTCTGTGAGAGAAGCATTACGTCGCCTCCAGGCTCTCGACATCGTGACGGTCCGTCAGGGGTCGGGTTCCTACGTCGGCGAGATGTCCATGCAACCACTCGTCGAGACGCTCGTTCTGCGCGCCGCGCTCGACGAGATCAACGGCGTACAGTCCCTACACTCGATCATCGACACCCGCCGCGCCCTCGACCTCGGGATCGCGGCTCCGCTCACCCGCGCCATGAAGGGCACAACGAACCCGCACCTGTGGGAACTCGTCGAGGCCATGACGGAGTACGCGCACTCGGGTTCGACCTACCTCGAGCAGGACATCGCGTTCCACTCCGGCCTCCTCGCCTACGTCGAGAACGAGCTCATGCACCAGCTCGTGGCCACCATGTGGCTCGTACACCAGAGCGTGACTCCCCAGCCGGCCGCAGCATCGCGCCAGGAAATGGAAGACACCGCCGAGGCACACGCGGCCATCCTGCGGGCGTGCGAAGCAGGAGACGTCGCGGCATACACCGCGGCAGTCGACGCGCACTACTCCCCACTCCTGGCGATCATCAAAGGTCGCTAGAGCACACAGAAAAACCCCGAGCGTTGTGGGGGCACGCGCACCTGGTTTTCTGTATCCGATTAGCTGCGCGCCAGCACCTCCCAGAGGCCACGGTCGCGCTCGAAGACCACCACGGCCTCGTCCCCGTCGACCGTCGCGTTGCTGTATCCGAAGGCACCCTCCCCGTAGGAGGCAACCACCTCGGCGCGCACCGCACCCTCCCACGGGGGCGTCAGGCGAACAATCTCACCGCCCGCCCGCGCATTCACCCTCCCAGATGCGCCCGTCTCCCCACGCGAGGTAGCGTGCGCCTGAGCCTCGCCCCTCAAAGCCCTGGATACGGCAGTTCGCAACGAGGCGACCGTCCCACACGCTCAGCGTCGTCTCGTCGAGGAGCACTCCCCCGTCGCCAACCAGAGGGGCCGCCGCACCGACGAGGCGCCCCTCGCGGGCGTAGACGACGCGCACGTGGGTCTCATCCCCCACGCGTACGACGTAGGGCAGCGCTACGGCCCCGTCAATGCACACGGTGCCCCCCGGAGCTTGCAAACAGCGCGTCGGCGCCGGTGAGCTCGTACAGCTCGTCCGTCATATCCACATAGGCGAGATCTTCGGGGCCACTGCCCCACGCCCACCAGGCACTCAGGCGCTCACCATCGGCACGCGAGTCCATATAGCCCCGGCACCCATCCGTCGACGCGAACGCCAGGTGCATGAGGCCGTCGCCATCGACGCAGGCGCACGCATCCGAAGAGACGTGCGGGCTCCCGGTGGGAAACGGGCGCGGCTCACTCCACCGCCCCGCCGCTTCGCGCACCATCCACTGGATGCGGTTCGGATTCGGCAGGTCCGAGGCCATCGTCAGCCCGTTGAAGTCCGATCCCGTGCCCGAGGCCGGGGCCGGCCGCTCGTCAAAAAAGAGAAGAGTGCGCTCGTCAGCGAGCGTCACGAGGCCGGGGATACGCGCCCCCGCCCTTCGGGGCGACAATGCAGCGGACATCAACGGAGTCATTCATGTGTCCAGGAAAACAGAGGCGCACGCGCGCAGATACAAAGAACCCCGGGGAACCAGGGTTCCTCGGGGCTTTGAGACGGAAGCCGTCAGCGGGTCTCGCGGTGCGCCGTCGACTTGTGGCAGCGCGGGCAGTACTTCGCCAGCTCGAGACGATCCGGCGTGTTACGACGGTTCTTCTTGGTGATGTAGTTGCGCTCCTTGC
>CABKMD010000102.1 GCA_902373435.1 uncultured Actinomyces sp. | reverse complement strand
CGCTCGCGCTCCCACCGGTCGCCGCGGGAGCTGTGGTGCGAGCCGCGCCGGACGGGGCCGGGGTGCCTGCGTTGGACGCGGGCGCTGCGGGCACTCGAACCGGACCGCCACTGGGCGCGGGAGCCGGGAAGGGGCGCGGCATGGGTGCCGGGTCCGTGCTTGGGGCCGGGGCCGGAGCGGGATCATTCGTCGGCGCGGGCGAAGGCGCGGGGTCCGCAGTCGGCGCGGGCGCAGGGGTCGGCTCAGGTGCCGGGGTGGGGACCGGCGCGGGCTGCTCATTGTGGTGTCCGGATCGGACGATCACGGTGAAGGACTGCGGCTCTACAAGCGTGCGTTCGCCGCTGCGCGCGCCCACCTCAATGCGGTAGGTACCGGGCTCACTGAAGACCCAGTTGCCGTGCATGTGCGTCGCCTCGGTCGTGTGGACGAGTCCGTCGCCCTTGGACGAGTCGAAGTGGACCTTCGCACCCGCACCGAAGGTACCGCCCTGGAAGAAAGCGACGCGAGCGCCTTCGGGGGCCTGCGCGAGGTGCAGGGTGAGGTCGGCTCCCTCGGGCAGCGCCGCGTAGTCGATGCCCTCGGTGGACAGGCCAGGCCACACGATGTCACTGTTCTGAGTCTCCGGCAGCACGTAGGTGGCGGTGCCCACCGGGCCGAGCACTTCGTAGCTTGGGTCAGACAGGGACGCGGGGCGTACGAAGCGAGCGTTGGGTGCGACCGAAAGGGTCGTAGAGCCGACGGTACGCAGCACGGAGGTACGCGCATTGGTGAGGGAATCATCCTTGACGGCCAGGCCGTAGGTGAGCCCACCCTCGCCGCTCGCCTGGGTGAGGCGCACGTCCAGGTGTCCGCGAGCGATCTCCACGGGGTCGCTCAGCAGGGACGAGGCAGGGGCCGGGGTTGCGTCGTTTCCGCCGTTATCGGGGGCGGGAGCAGGCGTGGGAGTCGGGTGTGGAGCAGGTTCCGGCTCTTCGGGGGTGGCGACGCCGTCACGCATCTTCAGCATGGCGGTGAGGTTGACGTGAGGTCCGACGGTGACGTCGGAGGCCTCAGCGACGGTCATGACCGCGTCCGAGAGCGGGTGGGGACGTAGCGTGACTCGCATGTACATGGGGTCGGACCGACACACGCCGAGGTCCTGCGTCTTCGTGTCCATGCCACCCGCGCCCAGTGTGCCTTCCATGGAACACCAGGGGCTGAAATCCCACTTGGATTCAAGGAACTCGATCTTGTAGGTAGCGCGCAGGTTTGGGTCGTTGGCGCGCACCGTGGCGGTGTACTGATCGGTCGAGCCGGGGATGAGGTCGTAGGAGACCTCGACGCGGCGCGAGGAGATCGGCAGGTGGTCGGGGTTCCACACGGGCGCAGGGTCCGGATTGGAGGGGCCGAGGATGGTGTCGGTGCCACCGACGGTGACGGGCTCAGTATCCTTCTGGGAGTAGTGGACGGTCTGGGAGATCCAGCGGGCCGAGGCGGAGTCGCCGGGGATGTAGATCGCCTGGACGGCGGCTGCATCGGCACCAAGCAGCTCGGAGACCGTCGCTCGGCCTCCTTCGACGGCGACCTCGGTGAGGAAGTAGCCATTGACGGTGATCCACGCGCGGCCCGTATCGGTGGCGACTCCCGTCTCGATCGTGATGTCGGTCAGGCGGTTGTCGCCCGGGTGCTCACGCTCGGCGTGATGCGACAGGGTGAGCGTCGGGGTAACTGCATTGTCGTCTGATCGCTGCGCGCGCGCCGCGTTGTACGCGGATTCGATGTCCTTGATGGTGCCATCGGCGGGGTTCGCACCGCCAACCTGCCAGACCAGCGGGGTGATCGGCGAGGAGTAGAGAGCGGTGCCATCGGCGCTGCGCGCGGTCATCTTGTAATTCGCGATGTAGCGACCCGGCTGAGTGAAGGTCGTGTACAAGTGCGTGTGGCGCGGATTGTAGACGCTTCGGTACGCGGTGTCGTGACTGGAGAGGAATCGGTTCACGTTGTCGCCATTGTCGACGAACATCTCCATGCGGCCCGGGCCGTCGACGCTGATGAGGTCGAGGGTGTAGGTCTCACCCTCAAACTTGCCGGCATCTCCGATTTCACCGGCACCAAGACCCGCCCAGATGGGCGTGTTACCGGGACCGGGATTTTGGGGGGCGGCGTTGAGAACGGTGCCTTCGGCGCCCAAAAAGGCCAGGTCGGGACGCTTTGCCGGAATGACGAGCTGCGACTTCGCCTCGTCTTTCTCACCGGTTCCGGTCCAGGCCTTCGGGATCCACAGAGCGGTCTTCTCCATCGGCATGTTGATGGTGTTGAGCGAGAAGCTGTTGGTGTCGTCGTGCCAGACGGGGATGGGTGCATCAACGTGCTGGCCGGTAACGATCCATTCCTTGTCCTGGTCGGGACCGGCCCACGCGGCGGCGGGGGTCAGCGCCAGGAAAAGGGCGAGCGCAGCTGTGCTGATCCGTCGCAGGTGTGACATTCGAGTGCCTTTTCTAGCTATATTGTTGGTGAGAATCATTATCACTCTAAATAAGCACTCGCACAACTCACACCGACCAGGCATGTTTCACGTGCGTTTCACGCAGCCACCACTGCCCCCAGCCGATAGGCTCGACTCCATGAGATTTGCGACCTGGAACGTCAACTCCATCCGCACGCGCATCGACCGCGTCATTGCTTTCCTCCAGCGCTCAGGTACGGACGTGCTGGCCATGCAGGAAATCAAGTGCCGCCCCGACCAATTCCCCACGGAAGCCTTTGAGGAGGCCGGCTACCACGTCGCCGTCCACGGCCTCAACCAGTGGAACGGCATCGCCGTCGCCTCACGTCTGCCAATCCTGGACGTTCAGGACCACTTCCCCACCCAGCCCTCCTTTGGCGAACCACCCGTCGTCGAAGCCCGCGCACTCGGCGTCACCATCGACACGACGGCCACCCTCCCCTCCGAGGACGGGCATGCCTCGTCGATGACGATCTGGAGCCTGTACGTCCCCAACGGCCGCGAGCTGACGCACGCGCACTACGCCTACAAACTGGAGTGGCTCGCAAACCTCGCCGAGCAGGGTCGAGGCTGGCTCGCCGACCCGGGCGCGCTCATCGCCCTCGTCGGCGACTGGAACGTCGCTCCCCTGGACGAAGACGTGTGGGACATGAGCGCCTTCGAGGGGGCCACGCACGTGTCGCCCCCCGAACGCGAGGCATTCGCAGCGTTCGCCGCGGACGGGTGGGTCGAGGTCACGCGACCGCGCGTCACGAACTATACCTACTGGGACTACCAGAAGCTGCGCTTCCCCAAGAACGAGGGCATGCGTATCGACTTCGCCTACTGCTCGCCGGCGCTCGCTGCGCGTGTGAGCGGCGCACAGATCGACCGCGATGAGCGCAAGGGCAAGGGTGCGTCCGACCACGTGCCCGTCATCGTCGACGTCGATTGAGAGGTCAACGAGGCAACAACTCGGCAACTGACACAGGTCGAGGCCTGGGGACACGCCCAGGCCTCGTTCCGTATCGATTACGCGTGCTCGCGTGCGAGGCGCAGCAGCTCAGCGTTCAGCGTCGACCAGTTGTCGTGATGCCACTGCCCGAAAGGCTCCGCGCCGACGAAGGCGGCGCTGGCGCGAAGATCGCGGTCCGCCCACACGAAGGAGCCGGACTGCCCGAAATGCCCGATCGTGCGCGGGGAGGCGTCGGGCGCGGTCCAATGCGGCGACTTCTCGCCGCGAATCTCGAGGCCAAGGCCCCACGGACAGGGGTTGAAGCGTCCGTAACCGGGCACGACGCCAGCAAGCGCAGGAAACTGCGACAGTGCAGCGAGCGCAGCCAAGGGGCCGTTCAGCAAGGTTGGACGCGCGAGCTCGGCACCGAAAATGCTGACGTCAGACGCACTGGCAATCCCCGCATGGGCGGGGCTGCCCGGAATATCCGCGCTCGCCATCCCCAGTGGCTCGAACACCGCCTCACGCACCCACTGGGCAACACCGACACCGGTCGCGACCTCAATGACCTCGCCGAGGACCTCGAATCCCTCGTTCGAGTAAATTCGGCGCTTCTCGGGAGCCGCGACGGGACGACGCCCCTCGAACGGCAGGCCCGAGGCATGGGCCAGCAGGTGACGGACCGTTGCCCCCTCGGGACCGGCGGGATCGTCAAGGGACATCAGGCCTCGTTCGACCGCGACTAACGCCGACCACGCGACGATCGGCTTGGTCACCGAGGCGAGCGGGAAGAGACGATCAACGTCGCCGTGTGAATAGACGACGTCGCCCTCGACGCGAAGGACGAGGGCGACATCGAAGGATGGCAGTGGGCCGATCACGCGGTAGCCTCCGGAGCCACAACTGCCTCGGCTGCTGCGGCGATCTTCTCACTGACCTTTCGCAGCATGCGAGCGTACACTTCGGCAACCTCCTCGGGGACCGAGGCCCCGAGCTGCAGCACGTAGTGCGCAGGCAGGTGCAGGAGCTGCACACACGCAGCGAGGAAGTCCGCGACGAACTCACGAGCGTCGATCGACTCATCGTTGTAGCGAGCCGAGACGACGGAGCCGTACCAGTAGCGAATGAGGATCCTCGCGAGCGTGCGAGGAGTCGTGTCGATCTCGGCACCTTCCTCCTCCACGAAGGCCTGGATCATCGCAGTGAGGGCTCCCTCCATCTGCTGGGTGCGGTACTTGTAGTGTGCGTGTGCAGGGTGCGACTCAGAGGAGGACTCGGCCCACAGGACACAGTCCAGGGCGATGGCAGCGTCGGCGCCGGGCTTCATGGCGAAGCGCATCTCCCCGACCGCCCAGTCAACAAACGAGCCTGCGGTGATACCGCCCTCGTCGAACCCGCCTTCCATCTCATCGTTAATGGTGACGTCGAAGAGGGCGTTCATCTCCTCGTGACGCTGGATCGCACTACGCAGGATCGCTTCCTTCGAAGGGAAGTGATAGACCACCGCGGGGTGCGAAATGCCGACTCGACGGCCGAGGTCGCGCAGAGAGAAGCCGTTATAGCCTCGCTCTGCAATGAGAACCATCGCTGTCGAGAGGATGGATTCACGCGTCGCCTGTCCTACGGAGTAGGCGCCACGGACCTTCCTCTGGGTTGTCATATCAACTCCTACTGTTGCGGGCGCCACATACCGCGCGCCCGAAATACACACTGACAGTCAGTCTACCGCACGATCTCAGGGTTTATCAACATTCATGACAAGTCCGTCAATGGAGTCGTTGATGTCAACTGTCACATTCTGACCATCTTGAACTTCTCCACTCAGCAGCAACTTGGCCAGCCGATCACCAATCTCGCGCTGGATCAAGCGGCGCAGCGGGCGCGCTCCGAAGGCCGGATCATAGCCGACTCGAGCGAGCCATCCGCGGGCCGGTTCACTTACTGTCAAACCGATGCGGCGCTCGCGCAGACGAGACTCCAGCGACGCGACGAGCAAATCGACGATCTCACCCAGATTTTCGCGGGTAAGCGCATCAAACATAACCGTCTCATCCAACCTATTGAGAAACTCCGGACGGAAGGCCGCTGACACGACGGACATGACAGAGTCCCGCTTTCCTTCGGGTGTCAAGTCAGGGTCCGCCAGTAACTGCGATCCGAGGTTCGAGGTGAGGATCAGAATGGTGTTGCGGAAGTCGACCGTCCGCCCCTGTCCGTCAGTGAGACGTCCATCATCCAGAACCTGCAAAAGAATGTCGAAAATCTCAGGATCAGCCTTCTCAACTTCGTCCAGCAGAACCACGGAATAGGGGCGACGGCGCACCGCCTCGGTCAGCTGACCGCCCTGCTCGTAACCCACGTATCCCGGAGGGGCACCAACGAGGCGCGCCACCGAGTGCTTTTCGGAGTACTCGGACATGTCGATACGCACCATCGCACGCTCATCGTCGAAGAGGAACTCCGCGAGCGCCTTGGCCAGTTCCGTCTTACCCACGCCCGTCGGGCCGAGGAAAAGAAACGAACCGGTCGGACGGTTCGGGTCAGACAGGCCCGCACGAGAGCGACGGACCGCATCGGACACCGCACGCACGGCATCTTGCTGACCAATGAGGCGCTTTCCGATCTCGCCCTCCATGTGCAGAAGCTTGTCAGTCTCCGTTTGCAGGAGCTTGCCCGTCGGAATGCCGGTCCACGCCTCGATCACCTCGGCAATCTCTGCGGGGCCGACCTTTTCGGCGATCATCGGCTCGTCGTCGCTACGCGCATCCTGCTGCTCAGCCTGCGCTTCCGCCTCGGCGATCTGACGCTCGACGGCCGGGATTTCACCGTTCTGCAGGCGGCCAGCCTCCTCCCAGCGCCCCTCGCGCACGGCC
The DNA here is from genome assembly GCA_902373435.1 of uncultured Actinomyces sp. GTDB lineage: Bacteria > Actinomycetota > Actinomycetes > Actinomycetales > Actinomycetaceae > Pauljensenia. The sequence goes on along the minus strand of CABKMD010000102.1, from coordinate 2,244 downwards.
AGGTCAAGCTGGGTGCGCAGCGAGTCAAGCTGGACGCGCAGGTCACCAACGCGGTTGTGTCCGGCCTTCTCGGCCTCCCAGCGAGCAGTCAGAGCGCGCAGGCTTTCCTCGCGGTCGGCGAGGTCGGCGCGCAGCTTGCTCAGCCGATCCTGGGTAGCCTCATCCAAACCCTCCGGGTCGGACTCGGTCAGGTAGGACTCCTCCATGCGGAGACGGTCCACGCTACGGCGCAGCTCGTCAATTTCGACGGGCGAGGAGTCCAGCTCCATGCGCAGACGCGAGGCGGCCTCGTCGATCAGGTCGATCGCCTTGTCGGGCAGCTGGCGCCCCGTGATGTAGCGGTTCGACAGGGTCGCCGCGGCAACGAGAGCACCGTCGGAGATGGTCACCTTGTGGTGAGCCTCATACTTCGGCGCGATACCGCGCAGGATCGCAACCGTGTCTTCGACCGAGGGCTCGCCGACCAACACCTGCTGGAAGCGGCGCTCAAGCGCGGGATCCTTTTCGATGTTCTCGCGGTACTCGTCGAGGGTCGTCGCGCCGACCATGCGCAGCTCGCCGCGGGCGAGCATAGGCTTGAGCATGTTGCCCGCATCCATCGCACCCTCGGAGCCACCACCCGCGCCAACGACGGTGTGCAGCTCGTCGATGAAGGTGATGATCTGCCCGTCCGAGCGAGAAATCTCGGACAGAACCGCCTTGAGGCGCTCCTCGAATTCACCGCGGTACTTCGCGCCAGCGACCATCGACGCCACGTCGAGGGACACGAGGCGCTTGTCACGCAGGGACTCCGGAACGTCGCCCGCGACGATGCGCTGGGCGAGGCCTTCAACGACGGCCGTCTTACCGACGCCGGGCTCGCCGATCAGAACCGGGTTGTTCTTGGTACGGCGGGACAGGACCTGCACGACGCGACGAATCTCGTTGTCGCGGCCGATAACCGGATCGAGCTTGCCTTCGCGCGCGACCTCCGTGAGGTCGCGCCCGTACTTGGACAGGGCCTCGAAGGAACCCTCGGGATCCGTCGAGGTGATCGGATCGGGGCGCAACTGCGTGAGCGCCTGCGTCAGCGCGTCGGCCTCGACGCCCCCCTGGCTGAGGATGCGACCCGCCTCAGTCTGCGACGCAGCCAGCGCGATGAGCAGGTGCTCGGTCGAGATGTACTGGTCACCGCCCGCCTCGGCACGCTCGCGGGCGTCGCGAACGACCGCGAGCAGAGCGTTCGAGGGCTGAGCACTACCGGCGGATGCACCCTGCGCGCTCGGGAACGCCACGAGGGCATTGCGAGTGCGCGCGCCAATCGCACGCACGTCGGCCCCAACGGCCTCGAGCAGGGAGAGCGCAATGCCTTCGCGCTGTTCGATCAGTGCTTCAAGCAGATGGATGGGCTCCACCTGCGGGTTGCCGGCCGCACCTGCAGCCGCGAGCGCAGAGGAGACGGCCTCCTGCGCCTTTGTCGTCATTTCACGTGTCATGAAATCACTCCTCCAACTGGTTTGTCTGGTGGCGTCGAGTCACTCAACGCCTTCTGACAGACAGAACGAAGCCGAAGTTGAGTCTATTCCACTCAACTTTAATTTTGAGGAGGATGTGAGTCAGTTCTCGGGAAGCCAGGCTGGGCCATCAAACCCGCGCTGATACCCGCCGGCAGGACCAGCCCCACCATCATCATCGAGGCCATAACGCTCCTCGATCGCGCGAAAAAGCTGAAGGGTCGTCGCCAGCGCACACATCACCTGCTGCACGAGCTGCGCATCCGTCGCACCATACTCGTAATCAGCATTCACCTCCGCGACGACACGGTCCCCCTCATCCTGATCAGCGACGTACGCCTTCGGCCATAGGAACTCACCGTGCCACGCCTGCAGGAAGTCACGCAGATCCTCACCAAATTCAATGGGAACGAGGCTCTTCATGAAGGCAACAACCGACAGCACCTCACGCGAGTCACCGAGGAAGCGGAAGCAGAACAGATGTCCCTCCCACAAGCCGTAGAGATCCCCATCGCTATCGATACGCCAAGCCCACCCCTCAGAGTCAAAAAGGAGCCCTAAGCGCTCCTGTGTGATGGGGCGAACCATATCGAAACGATTGGCTTCAAACTCCGAATTACCCGTGACAATTCCTTCCGGAGGTGCTGCATTGCTATCCTCCCATTGTTCCATATCAGGGGCGGTATCGTCCGGCAGTTCGCGGCGGCGAGGCGTCTCCTCGCCGTCGGTTCCACCGTCGGCATCCGCCCGC
>CABKMD010000101.1 GCA_902373435.1 uncultured Actinomyces sp. | reverse complement strand
GGGGAGGGCTGCGGGTTCAGCGGTTCCTCAGAGAGCGTGGGGGACGAGGCCGTGGCGCGTCCGCGCATCAGGGAACGGGTGGCACCGGGTTCGGGGCGTAAGCGAGGCGTTTTCCCAAGCTGCTGACGCCCCTTGCGTGCCGGTGCCATCGATACTCCTTAACGACTCTGCAACAAAAGTGGACAAAGTTGCAGTTTCCGTCTTCTTGGGCAGTAGTATATTTCGTGAGGCTACGTAAGCGGTGAACGAATCGGGTTTAGCGCGCCTCGCGAGCATATCTGGGAGTCATTAATGGAACAGCAGTCGGCGCCGCGCTTTATGACTGTCACGGAAGTGGCGGACATCATGCGCGTCTCTAAGATGACTGTGTACCGCTTGATTCACAGTGGCGAAATGCCCGCGATTCGCGTCGGAAAGAGCTTCCGAGTCCCGGAGGCTGCGGTCGCCCAGATGATTCAGGCCGGTATGGCGGATCACTCTGGTGACCAGGCTCGCGTCATTGGCGGGTAGTATAGGCACGATGTGCCCGGCTCGGGCACCCATCATCCATCAGCGGTAGTACCTCTGCCGCACACACTACGAGGGAGGAACCCCATGGGCTCCGTCATCAAGAAGCGCCGCAAGCGCATGGCGAAGAAGAAGCACCGCAAGCTCCTGCGCAAGACGCGTCACCAGCGTCGCAACAAGAAGTGAGCGAGCGGAGGCCCGACCAATTGGTCGGGCCTCTCGTGTATTCGGGGCCCTATACTTGGGTGTCATGGACCGCACCATTATTCACGTTATGCGCCACGGCGAGGTGGACAATCCCGACGGTGTTTTGTACGGGCGGCTGCCCGGTTTTGGGCTGACGGAGCTGGGGTATGCGATGGCTGCCCGCGCCGCGCAGTATCTGGTGGATTCGGGTGCGGATATTGCTCGCGTGATTTCGTCGCCGCTGCTGCGCGCGCAGTTGACGGCGGCTCCGACGGCGGCCGCGTACGACCTGAGTATCCAGTCGGATCCGCGTCTCATTGAGTCGGACAACGTCTTCGAGGGTCTGCCGGTGAATACCAACCGCGCGATGCTGGCGAGCCCGAAGTACTACAAGTACTACTGCAATCCGCTGCGCCCCTCGTGGGGTGAGCCCTATCGGGATATTGCGTCACGTATGAGCGCGGCCCTCTCCTCGGCGCTGCGCGAGGCCCGGGGGCGTGAGGCGCTCGTCGTGTCCCACCAGAATCCGATCGTGACGCTGACGCGCTTCGTGAATGGCCAGCCGCTGGCGCACGCGCCGAAGTCGCGCCACTGTGCGCTCGCGTCGATCACGTCGTTTATTTTCTCGGGTGCGACGCTGGTGGGCACCTCGTACGCGGAGCCCGCGGCGGACCTCGTCGCGATGGCGAAGGATATGACGCCGGGGGATTCACAGGCGGACCTGCGCCGCTGACGTGAGCGTCGCTCAGTTGGCCTCGTCGCTGGAATCCCCGGCGGGGTCGGTCCCCTCGTCCTCGGAGTGAGTGCGCTGTTCCTGCGCGCGGCGCTCGTCCTCGCGGCGCTTGCGCTGAATGTCGCGTTCGAGGCGGAACAGGAACTCCGGGTCGTCGTCGGGGGCGGAGGGGCGCTTGGGAGCCTCGGGCGCGCGCGTCTGCTTCTTTTCCGCGCGCGATACCCAGCGCAGGACGAGCCAGGCGATGGGGCCGATGGCGGCGATCGTCGCGGTGAAGAGGATGATCATGAGCCAGATGGGTTTGGCGATCTTTCCGGGCATCTCGTCTTCGGGCGTGCGGTACCAGTCGGCGGCAGCGTAGATGGTAACTGCGAGCATTGCGACGACGAAGACGATCCTGACCATGCCCCTAGCATAGGGGCGTGGGCCGTCTCACGCTGGCACGTTCACTCCCGGAGCAATCGGGGGAGCCGCGCGGAAATTATGCGCGCGTGACGCGGGGGAGTGCCGCGTACGAGGGGGCGGCGCCCGGCGCGAGGACCGCCGTCGACCCGGCGCGGATGCCGTCGGCCACGGCCTCGGCGAAAGGCTTGCCGAGTGCCATAGCGGCGGCCAGTGCGCCCACGCACGCGTCCCCGGCACCCGTGGTGTCCACGACCTCGCCGAGGGAGAGGGCGGGGCAGTGTCCGGCCTGACTGCCCGACGCCCACGCAGCGCCGCCCGCGCCGAGCGTCACCATGACGTGCTTGGGGCCGAGGCCGCGCAGCGCCCGCGCGACGCCGATCGCCTCGGTGGGGTGCGCGGGGGCGGGCATGCCGAGCGTCAGGCCTGCCTCTGTTTCGTTGACGATGAGAACGTCGACGCGCGCCATGAATGCGGCGTCGGTGGGGTGCGCGGGCGCCAGGTTGAGCAGGACGCGTGCGCCAAACGAGTGCGCCCACGCGAGGGCTTCGGCGTTGGCCGCCTCGGGGATCTCGGCCTGGAGGACGACGATGTCGGCGGGGGTGGGGAACAACGAGGCCTTGGCGACCTCGATGGTCACGGTCGCGTTGGCCCCGGCGTCGAGGATGATCGTGTTCTCGCCAGAGGAGGCGACGGTGATGAGGGCGGTCCCGGAAGGACCCTCGACCTCGCGCAGGTGGGTGACGTCCACGCCGTGAGACGCCAGATCCGCGCGCAGACGCTGGCCGGAGAGGTCCGTGCCGACCGCGCCCACGAAGAAAACGGGGACCCCTGAATGTGCGGCCGCGGCAGCCTGGTTCGCGCCCTTGCCGCCGAGGCCGTAGGTGAGAGAGGTGCCCGAGAGCGTTTCGCCTGGGCTCGGGAAACGGTCGACGGTGACCGTGACGTCCTGGTTGATGGAACCGACAACGATGACGCGAGACATGGTGCTCCTTTGCGAGTGGTTGCTCCATTGTGCCACGTCGCGCGGGTGATGATATGCGCTTCGGCACCTTGTGGATGGGGGTGCGCGGTGGGCTGTGGGCGATGCCGCTGGTTAAGTGTTGCTTTATTTGAATGCTAGTTTCCTGCAATACTGCTAAAGGTTTGATTTGTGGTGAACTAATCGCCGTGCGCACGCTTCGGTTCTTCATCTCATCGCGGGCGGCAGGACCGACCTGCCGCGTCGCCACCGTCCCCTCGCAGGTCATCCGGGGGGCGGCTTCGGCCCCCGCGATCAACGTGCGCACCGTCGCCACGGACGGCGAATACGCGGACGGACCCGCGCGCGTGCTCCTGCCGCTTCTGGGTATCTACGCTCTCGGGACCGTCTCACTCCAGGGGTTCAACCTGGTCTATCTGCGCGTTGCCCAGGACATCGGTGCGGGGGATGCCTCCGGCCTGATCACGGCGATCCCCGGCATCGTCCTCGGCGTCGCCTGCTTCCTGTACGGAACTCTCGGTGACTTCATTCCGCTGCGGCGTATCGTCGACGTGGGCGTCGGCCTCATCGTCGCGGGGTCACTGCTTGGCTTCGTCTTCTCCTCGTCGCTGGTTGGCATCATCATCGCCCGCGCGCTCCAAACCCTCGGATACCAGGCGGCCGCCTCCGCGTACATGATCCTGGCGACCGCCATCCGTGACCCGAAGAAACGAGGCCTCTACGTCGGCCTCATGTGCGCCGCATTCCAGGGCGGCACCGCGATCGGCATGCTGTCTGGCGGCATTCTCGCTGACATCAACTGGGCTCTGCTCCTCCTCATCCCCCTGGTTGGCCTCGCCTGTCTGCCGATCATGGGGCGTCGCGTCCCCGCGCGCGCCCGCGCCGGGCACGTCGATGTCGTGGGCCTCACGATCTTCTCCTCCCTGGCCCTGCTGCTCACCCTGGTCGCAGCGAACCCGCGCTGGTGGCTCATCGCGGGCCTCGTCCTCGGCGGCGTCATCTTCTGGCGCTACATCGGGCGTGCGCGCGCCCCCTTCATCACGCGCTCCTTCTTCGCGAACGTGCCGTGGGCGCGCTCGATCAGCCTCATCCTGGTCGTCTACTGCATGAACTTCACGGTCGCGCCCCTCATGAACGGCATCGGTGCCGCCAACTACGGGCTCACGCCCGCCCAGGTGTCCGTGCGACTCCTGCCCGCCTACTGCGTTGCCCTGGCCACCGCCATGACGTCGGGCATCGTCATGGCTCGCATCGGGCGCGGTCGGACCGTGCGCGCGTGCGTCAGCCTGATCTTGACGGGCACCGCCCTCATCGCGCTGTGCATGAGCATGGGCCCGTGGGTCATCACGGCATCCATGTGCTTCATCTACGCGGGCTTCGGCGCCCTGTTTACGCCCATCTACGACACCGTGTTCGCGACCGTTGCCCCCGGGCAGAACGGGCGCGCCGTCGCCATGAACGACCTCGCCATGCAGGGCAGCGCAGCGATCGGCATCGGCGTGTTCACGCCGATGCTCGCGTCGGGTGCCTTCCGTGCCATCGCCCTCGTCTGTGTTGTTGCTGCGGCCATCGGCATCGTCGGCGACTGGCTGCACGAATACCTCTACCGCCGCGGGCGCTGAGGTCTGGGCCCCAGCGCGGGTCCGTCCAGGCCTCGTTCTTAGGACAGGACTAGCGCGAGTGCGGCCAGGAGCGCCCACGCCAGGGTGAAGAACCCCGTATTGCGTAGGACCGTGATGAGCTCGCGGCCCGAGGCACCGGTGAGGACCGGCAGACTCACTCCGGCCGCCCACGCTCCCGCACCCACGCCCAGTGCGCCCGTCGCGAAGGGGTGCAGCCCCACCGCGACGCCCAGCACGATGATCAGCGCGGCCGGAAGCCATGTGCACGCCGCAAACACCCAGCGCGACGGGCGATCGCCCAGGCGCACGGCGGCGGTCATCTTGCCTGACTCGCGGTCCGTCGGAATATCTCGAATGTTATTAGCCATCAGCAGAGCCATTGACAGCAGGCCCAGCGCCGACGCACTCATCCACAGCCACCACGGGGCCGACTGCACCTGCGTCCACGTCGTTCCCACGCACGCCAGCAGGCCGAAGAACACGAAGACCATCAGCTCGGACAAACCGATGCCCATGTACGCGTAGGGGTGTGTGCCGCCCGTGTAGAACCATGCGGCTACGACCGCCGCGGCTCCCGCAGCGATCAGCCACCAGGTGCCCGACACGGCAACCAGGACGAGGCCCGCCACGCCGGCCATCGCGAACGAACCGAGCGCGGCCGCCAGGACCGTTGTCGGCTTGGCGAGGCCGCCACCCGTCAGACGCGCGGGCCCCTTGCGGTTGTCATCCGTGCCGCGAATACCATCCGAATAGTCGTTCGCGTAGTTGACCCCCAACTGCAGAGCCAGCGCCACCAGCAGCGCCAGGGCAGCGCGCACCGCGCTGAAACCTCCCAGGTAGTGCGCGGCGGCGGAACCCACGATCACGGGTGCGGCGGCGGCAGGGAGGGTGCGCAGGCGTGCGCCTTCAATCCAGTCAGAAACGGAAGCCATGCCCACCAGTGTAGTTGGTGGGAGCCCGGGGCTGGGCAGCGGGTTAGCGCACCCACTCCCGCTCGGTGCCCGAGGCCTCGGCCGCGGCCTGCGCGACGGCGGCGCGGTCGATCTTGTTGAAGCCCAGGTAGGGGAGGGCCTCGACGGCCACGATCCGGCGAGGAGCCTGCGCGCGCCCGATGTGCGCCGCCGTGTGCTCGCGGATCGCCGAGCCGAGCTCCGCCATCTCCAGCGAATCCGACGGCATCTGATCGACAACCACGAGCGCGGTCACCGCGTGGCCCCACTTCTCATCCGGGGTGCCTAGAATCCACGCGTCCGAAATGCCCTCGAAGGAACGTACCGCGCGGCGCACCGGACCCGGTGCGATGGACAGGCCGCCTGAGACGATCACGTCATCCGCGCGGCCGCGCACCTCCACCGTCCCCGAAGCCCGGATAATGCCCAGGTCCCCGGTGAGCAGCCAACGATGGTCGCCCTCGTCGAAGAAGGGACTCTCCGCGTCCAGGTAGCGGGTCATGAGCGTCGGACCGTTGATCGCCAGGCGCGTCCGCCCATCCCAATCCACCGCGCGCACCGACGTGCCCGGTAGAGGCTTGCCGTCGTACACGCAACCGCCCGCCGTCTCCGTCATGCCGTAGGTGAGGCGCACCCTCAGGCCAGCCTCGGTGGCGCGAGTGAGCAGCTGCTGGTTGGTCGCCGCCCCACCCACGAGGATCGCCGCCAGGGAACGCATCGGCCCCACGACCTCCTCGCCGGCGTCGAGGCACTGGGCGAGCTGGGCCGGCACGAGCGACAGGTAGCCGGGCATCTCATCCTGCGTGGCACCCTGAATCGCGGGCAGGAGAGCGCGGGGGTCGAAGCCCTCGGAGGTGTCGACGATCTGCGGGTTCGTCTCCGCGACCGCCGCGCGCAGCAAGATCATCGCACCAGCGATGTGGTGCGCAGGTAGCGCCAGGATCCAACGGCCCGGGCCATCTAGGGCCAGCTCGGTGGCCTTCGCCGAGGCCATGAGCGCCTCGATCGACAGGCCAACGAGGCGGGGGGTGCCCGCGCTCGACCCCGACGTCGGAACGACCAGGTCGATGCCGTCGAAGAAATGCGGATCGTGGTTCATGCGCTCGGCGAGGCCAGGGTAGCGGTCCTGAGGGAAAGCCTCCTCGGGGGTCACCGCAGAGCCGCGCAGCGTTGCCGGGGGCACATCCTTCGGGGCACGCAGGACGACGACCGTGTGCGGCGCCGGATGATTCGGGTCTGCCTGGCGCTCCTCGTAGAGCTCCACGAGCTTATGAATCGACGCATTCGCCAGAGCAACCGCACCAATAGCGGTGCCTCCGGGCACAACAAGAAGTCGCGGTGCGGTCATGACGAGCCTCCCAAAGTCGACGGCGAACCCACGTACAACCAGGATAAAGGCTCACATTCTCGCAGGTGGTGAGGGGCTTCGCGGCAATAATCACGTTTGTTGGTAGAAATGGCTAAATTGCGCTCAAATCCTTGTGGTAGACAACGCAGCTGAAAATTCAACGGGGTGTCCGCGTGGGCATGCATGAGGCGATACGATAGGAACGATGCTTAAAAAACTTTCCACGAAAACCAGATGGGCGATTGGCGTCGTGAGCGCCCTCGTCCTCCTCGTCGTCTGCGCCGGTATTGTGTATGCAGCGAACTACTCGGGACGCGCCCTGCCGGGCACGACCGTCGCCGGCATGCCCGTCGCGGGCATGGCCCGCGAGCAGGTGATCTCCGCCGTCAACGGGCGCGCTGATGCCACGACCGTCGCGCTCACCGTCGGAGGAGTGACCACCGAGGCCTCGCTCAATGAAGCGGGTATCACGGTCGAGGCCGACGAGACCGCCGACGCCGCGATGAAGGGCTCCACGTCCCTGCCCGCGTTCGTCAGAGCCATCTTCTCCGCGCGTGACGTCGAGCCCGTCGTCACCGTCAGCGACGAGTCCATCAAGAAGTTCGCCGCGACCGTTAACTCCACCCTCACCTCGGAAATGAAGGACGCTGCAGTTGTTGTTGCCGAAGACGGCGCGTCCTTCACCGTCACCCCCGCGCAGAACGGCAAGGGCGTGTCCACCGAGGACGTCGCCTCCGCAGTCAAGCAGGCGGGTGCCACCCTCACCTCCGTCACCCAGGACGTGAGCGTGCGCCAGATGGAACCCTCCATCACCACCGAGAACGCGCAGGCCGTCGCCGAGAAAGCCAACGCCCTCCTCGAGACGAACATCGAAATCTCCGACGGCATCGACACCTTCCCCGCCAAGCGCTCCGACAAGGTCAAGTGGATCGAATTCCTCCCCAAGGATGACGGCAGCCTCGACGACCCGTCCATCAGTACCGTCAAGGTCGCCGACTGGGTCAACGCCCTGGCTGCCACCACCGACGTCAAGCCCGAGAACCGTGTCGACAACGTCGACTCCTCGGGCAACGTCCTGACCGTCGCCCGCGAAGGCAAGAAGGGCCTGAAGACCAACAACACCGAGCAGATCACCAAGGACGTCGTCGCTGCCATGACCGACGGTAAAGCATACGAGGGCCTGTTCCACTACGACGACGTCGAGCCCGGCTCCGAGACTAAGCAGGTCGCCGAAGGCACCGAAAACCTGGTCTACCAGGCCGCCGAAGGCGAGAAGTGGGTCGACATTAGTCTCACCGACAACACCGTCACCGCCTACGTCGGCGGCAAGGTCGCCGGCGGCCCCTTCTACATGGTTCCCGGCGCTCCCGCCACGCCCACCGTCGTTGGCACCTTCCGCGTGTACCTCAAGTACGACAGGCAGACCATGCGCGGCGAGAACGCCGACGGCACCAAGTATGAGACCGAAGGCGTCCCGTGGGTCACCTACTTCTCCGGCGGCTATGCGATGCACGGTGCCCCCTGGCGCTCTTCCTTCGGCTGGAGCGGCTACGGCGGCTCCCACGGCTGCGTGAATATGCCCGTCGACGCAGCAAAGTTCATCTACGACTGGACCGACATGGGCGACACGGTGGTCGTGCACTACTGACGCACGTCGTGCGCCGCTGATCGCCACTGAGCATCGAGGGCGGGCCGGAACCGAGGGGTTCCGGCCCGCTTTGTCGTGTCTGTGGCGGGTGTTTGCTGCTTGTGGCCCCACGGGTGTTCCGGGCGCCGGAGAGCTTTGTCGGGCCGGGCTGCTTTGTGTGCTCGTGG
>CABKMD010000100.1 GCA_902373435.1 uncultured Actinomyces sp. | reverse complement strand
GCGATGAACCGCAAGATCTGGGCGTACACGCAGGACCAGATGACGACCACGCACCCGATCGCCGCCGACATCCCGGACGTCGCCGCTGCAAAGACGAACTTCGACGGCATCACCTACGCGAAGGGTGCCTCCGTTTTGAAGCAGCTGGTCGCCTGGGTCGGGGAGGACGCTTTCTACGAGGGTGCGCGCCGCTACTTTGCTGAGCACCAGTTTGGCGCGACCAACCTCCAGGATCTCCTCGTTGCGCTCGAAGGTGCCTCGCGTCAGGAACTCTCTTCCTGGAAGACCGCGTGGCTGGAGACCTCCGGCCCGTCGACGTTGTCCGCTTCTTGGGTGACGGACAACGTTGGCGCGATCACGTTCTTCACGCTCCACCAGGGCGGTGAGGCCTGCAACGGAGTGCTGCGTCCCCATCGTGTCACCGTTTCAACGTGGCGCGTCGCGGCCGGGGCGCTCGAGCGTACCCACGTCTTCGACGTCCGTATCGACGGCGAAACTGCGCCGATCGATCCCGAGGGTGTTGTGGCGGTGCCCGGCGGTGCCGCGTCCGTCGACCTGGTCGTCGTCAACGACGATGACCTTACCTACGCGATTTCACGCCTCGACGAGCGCTCGACCGACGTCGCGCTGGCCTACGTGGGCACCATCGATGCGGCTATCACGCGAGCCGTCATCTGGGCATCGCTCTGGAACGCCGTGCGTGACGGTCTGCTGGATCCGCGCCGGTTTGTCGTGGCGGTTCTGAATGCCGTTCCGTCCGAAACTGAGCCCGCTATCCGTGATCGCCTCCTGCTTTTCGTCGCCGAGGCGATCTCCTCCTTCCTGCCGGGGCAGGCTCGCGCAGATGTCCAAGACCAGGTGCTTGCGACGACGATCCGCCTGTCTCGTGAGACCGAGAATGCCGACGCGTGGCGCTCGTACACGCGCGCGTTCATCGCTGAATTCGCCGCCCGTGGTGGCGACGAGTACGAGGCGATGGTCCGCGACTTCGCCAGCAGCGACAACCCCGATATTGCCTGGCGTGCGAGGCGCGCCCTGGCAGCCCGCGGCCTCGCCGACGAGCAGGCTATTGAGTCCTGGCGCAGCGCGGATGGCTCGGGCGAAGCTGCCCGTATGAGCGTCGAGGCCCTCGCGTCGCTCCCCTCGGAAGAAGCTCGCGCGCGGGCGTGGGATTCTGTGTTCTCCGATACCCTGTCAAACGACTACCTCACCGCGACCCTGGCCGGCCTACAGGCCTCGTCGTGGGAGGGGGAGACTGGCATCGGCAGCGCCGTTGAGCGCATGATCTCCTACTGGGAGACCCACACGATCGGCATGGCGCTGCGCTATGCAAACGGCGTCCTTGCTCTCGGTGTCGACATCGACCGCACTGGCAGCGTCGAGCGCTCCGTCGGACTGCTGCGCCGCTGGCTTGACGAGCACGAGGATGCGCCCACGCAGTTGCGCCGCATCGTCGTCGAGCACCTCGACGCTTTCGAACGCGACGAGCGCGTACAGCGTCGCTGGAGTGCGGGCCAGTGATGCAGCTGGGAGATCGAGGCGCGGAGCCGGGGGAGGAGCACAACGAAGCTGCTCCCCAGGCCTCGTCCGTGGATCCCGCGGCCTCGATGTCCCTGCTGACGTCGCTTCTGTCCAACCCGCTGGACGCCGGCTACGAGCACTACCGTGAGGACCACTGCTCACGGCCCACGGGAATCTTTAGCCGCATCGCCGTCTTCGCAGTGGCTGTCGCCCTCGGGTTTGGATCAGTGATCGCGATTGACTCGCTGCGGCACCCGGCCAATGATGTGAAAGCTGGCCTGAAGGAGCAGGCTGCGACAAGGTCGAGCAACGTCGAATTCTTGAGCAACGAGGTGCAGTCGCTCGGCCGTACCATCGACGATCTGTCGCAGTCTGGCTCGCCAATCGCGGTGGATGGCGCGCGCGATCTGGTGACAGCCACACGACCCGTCAGCGGGCCCGGCATTACCGTGACGCTCACGGATCGAAGCGGCCCGGGAAAGGGGAGCGGGGCCGTACGGGATCAAGACATCGCGATGGTCGTGAACGCCCTCTGGGCTGCCGGTGCTGAGGCTATTTCGGTCAACGGCCAGCGCATTGGGCCAGATACTTTTGTGCGCACCGCAGGCTCGGCCATTCTGGTCAACGTCACCCCCGTATCCTCTCCCTACGAGGTCGCGGCGATCGGCGACTCGAACGCGCTCTCCGTCGCGCTTGTGCGCGGTTCCACCGGCGACTACCTGTCAGCCGCCCAATCTGTGAGCGGGATGACCGTGAGCTCGAAGGTCTTTTCGAAGGTGAGCATGGAAGCGCTGGCACCGACCTCTTCGCAGTACGCACAACCGCTCGACACACAACATAAAGGAGACACTCAATGATCGCTGTCATCGGATTGATCATCGGCATTGTTCTCGGTGTCTTGCTCGACCCGACCGTGCCCGCGTGGCTGACCCCGTTCCTTCCCGTCGCCGTCGTTGCCGGCCTGGACGCGCTCTTCGGCGCGGGGCGTGCATGGCTGGAAGGACGCTTCGCAGACCGCGTGTTCGTGACCTCGTTCTTCTGGAACGTCGTCGTGGCTTGTCTCCTGGTCTTCTTGGGAACCCAGCTGGGCGTCGGATCTGCTATGACGACAGCCGTCGTCGTCGTTCTCGGTATTCGTATTTTTTCCAACACTGCCTCGATCCGTCGACTGCTCCTGAAGGCCTGACATGAGCGAACAGAGCACCGAGACGATCACCTCCGTCTTAGAGAGCGAGCCCGCGCCCCGCGGGCACGGCGTTCACCGTGAGCCACACAGCGGCCAGCGCTTCTGGGCGCGGGCGCGGCAGGCGTTCTTTGCGCTGCCCCGCGGGCTACACGTCGTCATGCTCGTGATCTTCATGATTGTGGGATTCGCGCTCGCCACGCAAGTGCGGGCACAGCGATCCGACCCCCTCGAAGGGCTGTCCGAAGAGGATCTCGTGACGGTGCTCGATGAGTTGGGCACTCAGGAGCAAAACCTGCGTACGCGTCGGGGTGAACTGTCCAGCGAACTCGAGGAACTGCGCAGTGCCGCGGATGAGGCGCAAGCTCGTGAGCAGGCGGCACGTAAGGCCGAAACGCAGGCGCAGATCGCAGCGGGCACAGTCCCGGTGCATGGCCCCGGCGTGACGGTGTCGGTCGTCGACGTCGGCGCAAATCTGACGTCGACACAGTTCGTGATGACGCTCGGTGAATTGCGCAATGCGGGTGCCGAGGCGATCGAACTCAACGGTATTCGCCTATCGACACGGTCCTCATTCACTGGCCAGGTCGGCTCGATCGCGGTCGACGGAATTCCCATTGCGTCACCCTACACGTGGAAAGTGATTGGGGAATCTCAGACGATCGCCACCGCGCTGGACATCCAGGCTGGCTCGGCTGCTCAGATGCGTGCAAAGGGAACCAGTGTGGCGATCACTCCGTCGAGCGACATGACGATTGAGTCGATTGCGACTCCGCGCCCGCCCCAGTTCGCAACCTACCAGTGAAGCCCCACCGTATAATCGGTGGGGAGTCACCGTGCCCGCGCTTGTGCGATGGTGAACGTTTACACTTAATCCAGTCCCTGAATTGATCGTTTGGAGCGCACAATGTCCGACAACCAGCCGTTTGACCTGACCGCAACCTCCATCTTCGGTTTCGCGCCTGTGACGGAGGACGTCGAAGATGCTCCCGTTGCCCTGTCTGCTCGCGACCGCGAGGCCGTTGAGGCGCTGCCTGCCGGCTCCGCACTCCTTATCGTCCAGCGCGGCCCCAACACGGGCGCGCGCTTCCTTCTTGATCCCGAGGTGACGAACGCCGGTCGCTCGCCCAAGGCCGATATTTTCCTGGATGACGTGACGGTCTCGCGCAAGCACTGCCAGTTCATTGCCTCGAATGGCGGCCACATCGTGCGCGATTCCGGTTCGCTCAACGGCACGTACGTGAACCGTGAGCGCGTCGATTCGATTGAATTGCATGCCGGCGACGAGGTGCAGATCGGAAAGTATCGTTTGACCTACCAGCCGTCGACCAAGCAGGCCTGACGTGTGCGCAGCTCTTGCACGTCGTCACGAGGTTGCTTCTGCTCAGGAAGTGACCTCGTGGCCGCATGATGCGGACCACTCGCCGGAGCTGTCGATCGGCCGCGTCGTTGATGCACTGAAGGCCGAGTTCCCTGCGATCTCGCTATCGAAGGTTCGCTATCTGGAGAGTGAAGGCCTGGTTTTGCCCGCTCGCAGCGGATCTGGGTATCGCAAGTATTCGGCCGCCGACGTCGAGCGACTGCGTTACGTCCTCACGGAGCAGCGCGATTCTTTCACTCCGCTGAGTGTGATTCGCGGGCAGCTTGATGCGCTTGATGCCGGTCATGAGCCCGTGCGCCGTCGTGTCGCGCAGGTTGTGTCATCAGAGGGGCAGACGGTGTCGCTGGGGGGTCGCCGGGCCATTCCGGCGGCGGACCTGTCGGACCTGACGGGCGTCGACATGGCCACCCTCGAGCGCTATGCGCGGCTTGGGCTGATTACTCCGGATCTGGCCGGTTATTTTCCTTCTCGCTGCGTGCAAGCTGTTTCTACCATCGCGCGCCTCGAATCTGCGGGAGTGGATGTTCGGGTGCTGCGCGGAGTCCGTCAGGGTGCGGAGCGTAGCGCCGATATCATCCACCAGACGGTTTCTTCTCAGAGGGGACGAGGCCGTGGCGCGGACCGGGAGCGTGCGCGCGCCCGTGCTATCGAACTGGGTGACCTGCTCGCCGAATTGCATCGGGACATGCTGGCGGTGGCGGTATCATCACTGGTTGAGGATGGAGACTAAGTCTCATGTTCAACATGAAGGTTAGACTCGCCGGATCGGTCATTGACCGAGCGTCGCTCGTGCTCTACCGTGGTCCTGTTCTCATCACGTATTACCTGCAAGGAGACCCCGAGTGAGCGCACAAGCGAACGCCGCAAGCCGGCAAGGCATGCTGTTCGGCGATCCCCTCGAAGGACTTGATACAGACGAAATGGGCTATCGTGGCCCCGTTGCGTGCAGCGCAGCCGGTATCACCTACCGTCAGCTCGATTACTGGGCTCGTACTGGTCTCCTGCAGCCGTCGATCCGTGCCGCGCGCGGCTCGGGATCGCAGCGTCTCTACTCCTTCCGTGACATTCTTGTCCTCAAGGTCGTCAAGAAGCTCCTGGACGCTGGCGTTTCTCTCCAGCAGGTTCGCGTCGCCGTGTCGTCGTTGCAGAACAGGGGAGTGGATGATCTTGCGTCCATCACACTGATGGGCGACGGAGCTTCGGTCTACGAGTGCACCTCCACCGATGAGGTCATCGACCTCCTTCAGGGCGGACAGGGCGTGTTTGGAATCGCTGTGGGCCGCGTCTGGCGCGAGGTCGAGGGTTCGCTCGCGGAGCTGCCCCTTGAGCGCTCCGAGCCCGTTTTTGTCGACGAACTCGCCGAGCGTCGTAGGTCGAAGCTTTCCGCTTCCTGATACGCGTATAAGACGTGAGTGTGGGGCCCAGGCACGATGCCTGGGCCCCACACCTATTGGTTGGTGAGTGGCGCCTGGGCGATCAACGCCGTCCGAGAGGACACGTCACGGTGTAGGCGGCGTCCAGGTCCGTGATTTGCACGGTGACCATGCCGTTTTCGTCGACGATGTAGGACTCTTCAATAAGGGGGCCATCCTCGGTACGGACGACGGGAATCGCTGACAGGTCGATGTCCGGATGGCGCAGGGCACGATCGAAGGGAACGATGACTTCGCCGTAGGGCTGTAGGTCGCCGCGGGGCACCCCAGCCTCGTCGAACGATGAGTACTCAACGAAGCGGAAGTAGCCGATGTTGTGCGCGGCGCGGTAGCGGCGCTTGATCGTCAGGGTCTCGCCGGGAGAAAGCTCAGTGTTCGGCTCCAGGAGCGTGTCGAAGGAGATGAATGATCCGGCCTCGCGCTCACGGAAGACGCCGACGCCACGCGAGAGTTGTTCACGCACAGTGTACGCAGCCTCGGGATCGGCGCCGATGGCTAGGCCGATCGCGGTCGAGGCTGCCGTGTGCGGCGAGCGGTGCACGCGGCGGCCGAAGCGCGAACGAAGCACGCGGGCAACCAGCGGCAGCTGCGAACCGCCACCAACCACGTAGAGGCCGGCGATGTCGCCGCCGAGCTGGCCAACTCCGAAAGCGTCGGGAACCAACAGGGGCTCCATGGCCTCGATCGTTGCCTCGACGAGGGGAGTAGCGGCCGCGTAGAAGTCCGTGACCGGGATTGTCACGGGCTTTCCGTCGACGGGTACGGTGATGAACTTCGTCGAGGGAGAGAGGGTCTCCTTTGCGTCGCGTGAGTCCTCGATCAAACGCTCCCACGCCTCGTCGCCCAGCTTGCCGGAATCGGTTCCTGCGGCCGCGGCGAGGCGGGTAGCGAGTACGACGTCGAAGTCATCGCCACCGACCATGTTGAGGCCGCGCGATCCCATGACCTCGTGGAGAGTGCCCGTGGCGGACACGATGGAGGCGTCAAAGGTGCCGCCGCCCAGGTCGTAGACGAGGATCGCTGTGCGCTTGGAATTGAGAGTGCCAGCGTGACGATGCGTGTACTCAAAGCCTGCAGCGGACGGTTCGTTGACCATCGCGAGAACGTTCCAACCCGCGCGGCGGAAGGCCTCAAGGGTCAGGAAGCGCTGCGCCGACCATGCGTGAGCCGGAACGCCGACGAGAGCCTCGAGCAGCTCCGTATCGGGCAGCGAGGCAATGGAGGAGTTGGTGCGCAGCTGGTGCGCGACGTAGCCGAGGAAACCCGTCAGCGCGTCGAGGATCGAGATGCTGTGATTGCCCAGGCGCAAAGTGGATGAGTCAGTCACCGACGGATCGGCCAGGAGACGCTTGAAGGAACGCAGGTGGGGAGCGCCCTCCCTTGCGGCATCCTCAGCATCAAACCCGTAGATCAGGCGATCGCCGTCAAGAGCGATGATCGACGGAACGAAATCAACCGTATCGTCATTATTGTTGACGAAAGAGACGATCGGGTAGTTTCCCCGATCGACGATGGCGATCGCAGTGGTAGTGGTGCCAAAATCAACTCCGAGTCTCATGGCACCCACACTAGCGTCCAAATAGGGGAGGTCCTAGGACGTCTCGCCGGGCGTTCGCACATTCGCCAGTAAGGCCCTGTTTGCATTGGTGACAAAGAGCCAGGCGAGAAGGAAGTATGCACAACCGGCAATGGCATCAACCACATAATGATTGGCGGTTGCGACGATTGTCACGATGGTTAAAGCGGGGTGGAGAGCAAGAATCAATCGCGCCCACCACGAGCGCCACACGTACGTGCCGAGCATAAATGCGACCCATATGGACCAACCCATGTGCATCGATGGCATGGCACCGTAGGGGTTTGCAAGCGTGCCAAACAGGTGGGAATATGCGGACGTGTGCTCGGCGACCGCATCGACAAGGCTGAGCTCGGGAACGAGGCGCGGGGGAGCTAGGGGATAGGTCCAGTAGGTGATGAGCGCTCCGATCGTCATGATGACGAGAGTCCATCGGGCGCTGCGATAGTGTGTGGGAGCCTTGCGCCACATGATAACCATGGCGAAAACGGTCATTGCGAAAAATGACACCGCGTACTGCGCGGACGCGAGGGATGCGAGCAGCGGATGAGCTGTCAGCCAGGCGTTCGCTGAGCCTTCAATAAACAGCCCGAAGCGGGACTCAAAGGAAGCGACGTCGTGCGCATGTGCGACGGCGACGGATTTGGGTGACTTGGCGAGAAACGACAGAATCGAGTACGACAGGCACGCCAGCGCGAGCACGATGGTCTCGCGGATGGCAGGGGGGCGCTGGATGCGCACGTCACGGTCTGTCGTCATGGGTGTAACTGTACCGCGTGGTCGAAGGGCGGTCGATAAAGAAAAACGGACATAATATACATTATCGGATCATGGGGTGGGGGTAAGACGAGGTCGAGGGAGCGTTCCGCTTGACGTGTCAGATAGAATGGACCCGTTTCATTCTTTTGTTCAGGAGGCTGTTATGGCTGACCGCGCACTGCGTGGCATGCAGATCGGTGCGAAGTCCCTCGAGTCTGAGGATGGTGTTGTTTTCGCTGATCGTTTCGTCGCGCGTTACGCGTGCCCCAACGGTCACGAGTTCGAGGTGACGCTGTCCAGCGAGGCCACCGCGCCTGCGACGTGGGAATGCAAGTGTGGTCAGGCGGCCGAGCTCGTCGGCGAAACCGTTGAGGACGAGGAAAATAAGCCCCTCAAGCCGCAGCGCACCCACTGGGACATGCTGCTCGAGCGTCGCTCGATTGAGGAACTCGAGGTCGTTCTGACCGAGCAGCTGACCGCGTATCGCGAGGGGCGTCTGCGTCCCGAGGGCTCCTACCGCAAGGGCTAACGTTTCGGCATCATCTGTCGCGCGGCCTGGGCCAGTCGGCTCAGGCCGCCTTTCGTTACCATCACGAGCTCCTCGACGAAAATCGACGAGTCGAGCTTCGATTCGCCGGCCATACGCTCGTCAAAGGTGATCGGAACCTCGGCGATGGTCGCACCCAGGGAGCGCTCGAGCTCAGTCATTTCGACCTGGAACCCGAATCCTGTCGTCACTACCCGACCGAGAATCTCGTGTTCGCGCAGGAAAGATGCGCGGTGTAGGCGCAGGCCTGC
>CABKMD010000099.1 GCA_902373435.1 uncultured Actinomyces sp. | reverse complement strand
AGGAAAAGGTGTCCGTCGGTGACGTCGTCGTCGTCGACAAGCTGGCAGAAGAAATCGGTTCGAGCATTGAGCTCCAGCCGCTGATGCTGGTGGATGGCGACGCCATCACCGTTGACGCAGCCAAGCTGGGCAAGGTTTCCGTCAAGGCTGAGGTTGTTGACTCGGCCAAGGGCCCCAAGATTTCCATCATTAAGTACAAGAACAAGTCGGGCTACCGCAAGCGCCAGGGGCACCGTCAGAAGATGTCGGTTGTCAAGATCACCGAGATCGCCTGAACCCGACGTTCCCACGAGCAGAAAGTAGCAACTGATGGCACATAAGAAGGGCCTTGGTTCCTCCCGTAACGGTCGCGACTCGAACGCGCAGCGCCTCGGCGTGAAGCGCTACGGCGGCCAGCTGGTCAACGCTGGTGAGATCATCGTTCGTCAGCGCGGCACCCACTTCCACCCTGGCGACGGCGTTGGCCGTGGCAAGGATGACACCCTGTTCGCCCTGCGCGCCGGTGCGGTTGAGTTCGGCCGCAAGCGTGATCGCAAGGTCGTCAGCGTTTCGCCGGTTTCTGCCTGAGACCGCGCGCATAAAGGGCGTCCGGCGTTGCCGGGCGCCCTTTTCAACATTCATTTTCAGTCGTCAGGAGCAACAGTGGCTGACTTCGTGGATCGCGTGACTCTGCATGCGATGGGTGGCAACGGCGGTAACGGCGTTGCCTCGATTAAGCGTGAAAAGTTCAAGCCACTGGCCGGCCCTGACGGCGGAGACGGCGGTAATGGCGGCTCGGTCATCCTTGAGGTGAGCGAGCAGGAGACCACGCTGCTGAACTACCACCGCAGTCCGCATCGTCGTGCGGATAACGGCACGCCCGGCATGGGTGACTTCCGCCAGGGCAAGACCGGCGCGGACATCATCCTGCCGGTTCCCGAGGGGACGGTCGTCAAGTCCATGTCGGGTGAGTTGCTCGCCGACCTGACGGGTGCTGGTGCGCGCTTCGTGGTCGCCGAGGGCGGCCGCGGTGGCCTGGGTAACGCGGCGCTGGCATCGAAGGCGCGCAAGGCCCCCGGTTTCGCGCTTCTGGGCGAGCCCGGCGAGGAGCGCGACGTCATCCTTGAGCTGAAGTCCGTCGCGGATGTGGCTCTCGTCGGCTTCCCCTCGGCTGGAAAGTCTTCGCTGATCGCCGCACTGAGCTCGGCGCGCCCGAAGATTGCCGATTACCCCTTTACGACGCTGGTCCCGAACCTGGGCGTCGTGTCGGCCGGCGACACGCGCTACACGGTCGCCGACGTTCCTGGTCTGATTCCAGGGGCCTCCCAGGGACGAGGCCTCGGCCTCGACTTCCTGCGCCACATCGAGCGTTGCGCCGTCATCGTGCACGTGCTCGATACTGCTGCTTTCGAGACCGATCGTGAGCCGGTCGAGGACCTGCGCATCATCGAAGCCGAGCTCGAGGCCTACCAGGGTGACTTGACGCAGGTCGAGGGCTACGTGCCGCTCATGGAGCGCCCCCGCGTCATCGTCCTCAACAAGATCGATATCCCGGACGGCCGTGATCTCGCCGAGATTACCCGCCCGGACCTGGAGTCTTTCGGCTGGCTCGTCCTCGAGGTGTCGGCCGTGTCCCACGAGGGCCTCAAGGAGCTGTCTTTTGCTCTGGCCGGCATCGTCGAGGCGGAGCGCGCGAAGCGTCCCGCCCTCGAGGCCGCTCGCCCCGTCATCCGTCCGAAGGCCGTCGGTCGCAGCGTGGAGGTCACGGTGCGCAAGACTCGCAAGGACGGCGAGGAGGTCTTCCAGGTGCGCGGCGACAAGCCCGAGCGCTGGGTGCGTCAGACTGACTTCGCCAACGACGAGGCCGTGGGCTACCTGGCGGATCGCCTGAATGCCGCGGGCGTCGAGGACGAGTTGATGAAGGCCGGAGCAGTCGCCGGTGACACCGTCGTGATCGGTGACCTGGACGGAGGCGTCGTCTTCGACTGGGAGCCGACGCTGACGACCGGACCGGAGCTGCTCGGTTCGCGCGGTACCGACCTGCGCCTGGATCAGAACGCGCGCCCGAGCCGTAAGGAACGTCGCGAGGTGTACCACCAGGTCATGGACGCCAAGACTGCTGCCCGTGACGAGCTGTGGACGGAGCGTCAGGCAGGGCACTGGACCGACGCGTCGGATCAGTCATGAGCGGAGTGTCCGCGGCTGCTCGCATCGTCGTCAAGATCGGCTCGTCGTCGCTCACGCGCGAGGACGGTGGCCTGGATCTGAACCGTATTGACTCGGTCGCACGTCTCGTGGCGCGCTGGCGCGGGGCGGACCGCGAGGTCGTCATCGTGTCGTCGGGCGCGGTCGCAGCGGGCCTTGATCCGCTTGGCTTCGCCTCGAAACCGAAGGACCTGCCGAGTGTGCAAGCTGCCGCCGCGATGGGGCAGGGGCTCCTGATGGCGCGGTGGACGGCCGCGTTCCAGTCGCATCATC
The DNA here is from genome assembly GCA_902373435.1 of uncultured Actinomyces sp. GTDB lineage: Bacteria > Actinomycetota > Actinomycetes > Actinomycetales > Actinomycetaceae > Pauljensenia. The sequence goes on along the minus strand of CABKMD010000099.1, from coordinate 6,304 downwards.
TCGATGCCGCCCAGGTGCTGCTGACCACGGACGACGTCATGCGCCGCGACCACTACACGAACGTGCGCGCCTCGCTGACGCGTCTCCTCGGCCTCGGAGTCGTCCCGATTCTCAACGAAAACGACGCGGTGACCACCCGAGAGTTGCGTTTCGGCGACAACGATCGCCTCGCCGCGCTCATCGCGCAGATGATCAAGGCCGACGCCCTCGTGCTGCTGACGGACGTGGATGGCCTCTACACCGCTCCTCCGGATCACCCGGGTTCACAGCTGATCGAGCGAGTCGAGAGCGCGGACGACCTCATGAGCGTGCTCGTGACGGGCGCAGGCTCGCGCGTGGGCACGGGTGGCATGGCGACGAAGGTGCAGGCTGCCATGCTGGCGACTACCAGCGGTATCGGCGTGCAGCTGGCATGCGCGGATGCGTTGGAGTCGGTGCTTGCGGGTAAGAGTGTCGGCACGTGGTTCGAGCCCTCGCAGGAGCGTCCGGCCTCGCGCCGCTTGTGGATTGCCCATGTGGCTCCGTCGCGCGGCGAGATCATCGTCGACGAGGGTGCCGCTCAGGCGATCACGGTCGGCAAGAAGTCTCTGCTCGTCGCTGGCGTGCGTTCCGTGCTCGGCCACTTCGAAGCCGGTGACGTCGTCGATGTGGCGTCCCCGACGGGTCTTGTCGCTCGAGGAGTGTCGGGATACGACTCCGACACCCTGGCCGATATCGCTGGCTCGGGCACCGCGGAACTGCAAGCCGCGGGCTATGAGCACCCCAGGCCGGCAATCCACCGCGACGACCTGGCGGTGTTGGGCGACGCATTTTCTGCGCTGAGCGCTGACTGACGCGGCTTGACGCGCTGACGTGTGTCATCATGGCCACGTGAATACTGCTGCAGATATTTCCCAGGTGATGGATGCTGCCCGCGCGGCTGCTCGCGCGCTCGCCAATGCAACCACGCAGACGAAGAATCGCGGTCTTGAGGCGATTGCCGCTGCGCTGATCGAGCGCAGTGATCAGATCCTGGCAGCCAACGCTGAGGACGTGGCCCGCGGCCGCGCGGAGCAGATGAGCGAGGGGCTGCTGGACCGCCTTGCGCTCACCTCCGATCGAATCCGGGGTATTGCCGAGTCCGTCCGTGAGATCGCGGGCCTGCCTGACCCGATCGGTCAGGTCGTTCGCGGTATGCGTACCGATATCGGTCTGCGCGTGACGCAGGAGCGCGTCCCCCTGGGCGTCATTGGCATCATCTACGAGGCCCGCCCCAACGTGACCATCGATGCCGCCTCGCTTGCCTTGAAGGCCGGTAATGCGGTCGTGCTGCGCGGTGGAAGCGCCGCACAGTCGTCGAATCGCGTTCTCATTGAGGTCTGTCGCGATGCGCTGACGTCCGTCGGCCTGCCCGCCGATGCGATTACCACGGTGGATCCGTGGGGTCGCGCGGGCGCGCGTGCTTTGATGCGTGCGCGCGGTGCGATTGACGCGCTGATTCCGCGTGGGGGAGCTGGGCTCATTAACGCGGTCGTCGAGGAGTCGCGGGTTCCGGTCATCGAAACCGGCACCGGTAACTGCCATGTATACGTGGATGCCTCTGCTGACCTGGAGGCCGCCGAGGCCATCATCATGAACGCGAAGACACAGCGCGTGGGCGTGTGCAACGCGGCGGAGACCCTGCTCGTGCACGCCGATGTCGCCCAGCGTTTCCTCGTCGCCGCCATCACCCGTCTGACGACAGCGGGTGTGACGATCCACGCGGACGAGGCCACCCGGGCCGTCGTCGATGGCCAGCCCTCGATCGATGCAGAGATGATCGTCGACGCGACCGAGGCCGACTGGGAGACCGAGTACCTGTCGATGGACCTGGCTGTGCGCGTCGTCGCCGACGTTGACGAGGCGATCGAGCATATTCGCCGCTACTCCTCGGGTCATACCGAGGGCATCGTGGCGTCCGACGTGGCCGTCGTGCGCGCGTTCCGATCGGGCATCGATGCCGCTGCTATCGCCGTGAACGCCTCGACGCGCTTCACGGACGGCGGTCAGCTGGGCCTGGGTGCCGAGGTGGGAATCTCGACGCAGAAGCTGCACGCGCGCGGCCCGATGGGCCTGGCGGAGCTAACGACGACCACGTGGATCTACGAGGGAGAAGGAACGATCCGCCCGTGAGCGCGCAGGATAACCAGAGGGCACCTGCCTCGGAGGAGGCAGCGATCGAAAAGACCACGGAGGCCACGGCGGGGGCGACCGCAGCCCCGGCCTCGCCCCTGCATCCCCCGCGCGCGCTGCGTCGGCGTCGTGCGATCGGCATCATGGGCGGCACTTTCGATCCGATCCACCACGGTCACCTTGTCGCTGCCTCCGAGGTCATGGACGTCTACGGCCTCGACCAGGTCGTCTTCGTTCCGGCATCCATGCAGCCTTTCAAGGCGAATCGACGCGTTACCTCGGCGGAGCATCGCTACCTGATGACGGTTGTCGCAACGGCTTCGAACCCGCGTTTTGCCGTGTCTCGTGTGGACATCGACCGCGGTGGGACGACCTACACGATCGATACGCTGGCGGACCTGTCGAGCGAATACCCAGACTCGGATTTCTACTTCATTACGGGTGCCGACGCACTCGCGCAGATCGCGCAGTGGAAGGACGCCGATAAACTCTTCGAGCAGGCGCACTTTATTGGTGTGACGCGCCCCGGGCACAACCTCTCGGATCCTGGTCTGCCACACGAATCCGTGTCGCTGTTGGAGGTCCCCGCTATGGCGATCTCGTCGACGGACTGCCGCACGCGCGTCGAAGAGGGCAAGCCGGTGTGGTACCTGGTGCCCGACGGCGTCGTCCAATACATCAACAAATACGGCCTGTACCGGTCTTAACCCAAGGAGAAACGTGAGCCTTCCCGACGCTACCGCAGAACTGGCGAGCCTGGTTGCTCGTGCCGCGCACGACCGCGGCGGCATCAACCCGGTGCTTGTCGACGTGACCAGCAAGCTTGCCCTGGCGGACGCCTTCGTGGTTGTCTCGGCGCCGACGGACCGTCAGGTGCGCGCTATCGCTGAGGACATCATGGATCGCCTCTGGGCCGAGCACCATCGTCGTCCCGTCCACATTGAGGGGCGCGCGGAGGGCACCTGGGTGCTCCTCGACTATTCGGATCTGTTCGTGCACGTTCTCTCCGAGGAGGAGCGCGAGTACTACGCTCTCGAGCGCCTGTGGGGTGACTGCCCGGCCGTGCCGATCGACGTCGACATCGACGAGGCCCGCGCCGCTGCCGCCGAGCGTGCCGCCGTGCACGGTGTGGAGGGCGCGCAGTGAGCGCCTCGCGGATCGTCTTGCTGCGCCACGGCCAGACGGACTTCAACGTCGCGCGACGCTTTCAGGGGCGCATCGATCGGCCCCTGAACGAGGCCGGACGGTCCCAGGCGGCGGGTGCCGCGGGTGTGCTGGTGAGTCGCCTGTGCGAGCCGAGCGCCGAGGTGGGCATCGTTACCGCCGAAGACGGGCGCAGCTACGACGACGGGGGAGTGCGTATCATGAGTTCGCCCCTGGGGCGCGCGGTCGAAACCGCGAGGATCATCGCGCGCGTCTTTGACATCGCTGGATATCCCTGCGAGGGTCCGGAACTCGATGAACGACTCACCGAGCGCTTCTATGGGGGTTTCGAGGGCAAGACCTACGAGGAGATCGCCAGTGAGCAGCCCGAGGCCTACGCGCGGTATCGCGCGGAGGGGGAGTGTGACCTCGCCGAGGTGGAACGGTCCGAGGTCGTGGGCGAGCGTGTTCGTGATGCCGTCCTGGAAGCGGCACGCGCGTGTCGAGACGACGAGTCTCTGATCGTCGTTTCGCATGGCTCCGCGATCGCACGTGGCATTGTGTCGCTGCTGGGCCTGGATCCGGCGGTCTTCAATGGGCTGCGCGGCGTTGATAACTGCCACTGGTCGGAGCTCGTTCCCGTGGGGACGTCGACCTCCAAGAGCGCGGCGATCACTGGGTGGCGCCTGGCGTCGCACAACATCGGCTCTCGTGAGGACATTTTGGGGGCGTGACGGCTCTCGGGCCCCTCGTCACTGTGGACTCTCAAGCTTGTCGGTTGATGTGACGAGGGGCACTCAATTAGATTTGCGTCTTTCTTGAAGGGTCCGCTATTATTTATCAGGTCGCCACGGCGATGAACTAAATAACGGGGCTATGGCGCAGTTGGTAGCGCGCTTCCATGGCATGGAAGAGGTCGGGGGTTCGAATCCCCCTAGCTCCACAGAAAATTTCGACATCCGATTTCGGGTGTCGATTTTTTTATTGTCTGAGCCGTGGTGACACTGATGGTTGCAGCGTGGTCAGTTCATTGATTCGAAATATAACGTTTCGATATCGGTATATGGGATGTTCAAAATCTGTCAAACCTAAAAAGCCTTGAAAATAGGTGGATTCACCTGTAAAGACTTGCTGAAAAAACCTTGAAAAACACTATACCGTGTGGAAGGAGTTACCTGTTCTTGTTCCATCGTGTTAGGCCGGTAGTCAATGTCGTTCCAGCTCACTCGTACACACACGTCCGTGGTCCTCGCCGCGACCACGATCGCAGCTTCCCTCGTCGTAGTCCCCACCCTCGCTGAGGGAAACGCAACGAGCAGCGACGCGTTCTGAAACGCTCTGTCGGGGGCGGAAGGGCGCATCAGCGCTGAATACAATCCGCTTCTGGCGAGCTATGCCGCAGCCGCCGCGGGTCATTCTGCGACACCCGCCGTGGACCCTGCCCGTGAGTCCGAGTTGCGCGCGGCCCTTGCAGACGCGCAGGCCGCACTCGAGGCGGCACAGCAGGCCGTCCTTGATCCCACCACGTCGGCCGGTGAGGCCGCGCCCGCTGCGGATACCGTCAGCCGTGGCCTCGACTGGGTTGACTGTTCCCAGGTCGACGACGCCACCCAGGCTCGCATCATCGAGGCGCTCGTCGTCCAGAAGATGAACGCCTACCGAGCGAGCGCTGGCCTGCCCGAGCTGGTTGTTTCCGATACAGTCACCACCGACGCTCGTGCATGGAGCAGGCGCATGTCGGACAGTGACGACTTCAACCACGACCCCGACTATAAGTACTTCGGTGCGGGTATGCTCGACGGTGGCGACACGACCTACGCCGGAGAGAACATCGCCTACAACCACCGTGAGAACTTCGACGACAAGTGGGGCGCGTACGGCACCTCGAAGAACCCGATGCAGACTGCGGATGCCCTTTTCGATCAGTGGAAGAACTCCCCCCCCGTCACGACAAGAACATGCTGGCCCAGAACAACGTTGTCGGCGTCGGTGTGCATATTGCGAAGCACGGTAACTTCACGCGCATCTACGGCACGCAGAAGTTCTACGCCATCACCGGTGGCTCAACCAACGTCTCCCGCTTCCACACGACTGGCGATCCTGCGTCCACATACGGCTTTGACGGCGCCGCATTAAATGCCGACAACACGAACTACGTCTCCGGCCTGGCTGGCAGCGGCGATGAGCAGCGTGCGAACTCGTGGCAGAACAAGGTCGGAGCTCTCCCTGGCGCTGCTCTTCCGGTTGACGTCTCGGCCCTTCCTGGCAAGGGCGGATCTGTCGCTGCCCCGACGTCTACGCCCGCTCTGGCTGCGCCCGCTCCGGCTGCGCCCGCTGCCGATGCGGACAAGCAGCAGGCGGTCATCGACGCTCAGGCCTCCGTGAATGAGGCTCAGAGTGCTCTCGATTCGTACCTTGCTTCCGTGGTCGATGAGAAGCCTGGCGTGAGTCTCTCTGACATTGATGCTGAGCTTGATCGCGTCGCTGACTCTATTGCCGCTCAGACCTCCGTTCATCCGGAGAAGGATGGTGGAGTGACCCTGAGGTGTGGAAATCATGCGGGTCGTTACCTCACGGCTGCCGACTACCGCGACGCTCTGACGCGCCGCACGACGCCGTCCGTCGGTGCCTCGGATCCTGTGAATCCGTCGATTGGTGAGGGGGAGCGGGTTGCTCAGGATCCTAGTGATCCCGCGGCACCTTCTCACCCCTCCGTCGATGGAGGGCAGACGCCTGATCCTGTTATCTCTGCTCCCGCTGCGCAGGATCCCGTGACCCAGGTTCCCTCTGTTCAGGTCCCGGTGACGCCTGCCTCTGCTGACCCGGTGCGGGGCGATTCCCCCACCTCGTCCCCGACCCGGACGCGCCGAGACACGCTGGCCGCCACTGGTGCTTCGGGCGTGTGGGTCGGCGTTGGGGCGGTCGCTGTTCTCGTCGCTGGTATCGGCGTGGTCGTCATATCGCGTCGCGCCAAGCGCTGATACAACCTGCGTAAGCCCCGCCGATGAGT
>CABKMD010000098.1 GCA_902373435.1 uncultured Actinomyces sp. | reverse complement strand
TGCATCGGTGGGTGCAAAGGTGTCATTGGTTTCAAAGTCGGCACGTGGCTGTGTCCCGTGCGTGAAAAAGTCTGCCCTGCGCGCTTAAAACACACCAAATTCGGCGTTTTTGTGGCGCGTTGGGCGAGTCTTTCGCGCCTACCGGCACCGCAGCCACGTATCGCAGGTGACGCGGTGCCATACATGCAGGAAATGGTGGGGGTTTTGCACTACATGAAGCCCTCTGGCTGCGTGTCGCCGGCGTGTCGGAGCCTCATGTAGTGCAATTCCCCGATTGGTGTCTGAGTCTGAGGTGTGTGGTGGCCAAAGTGCAGACCGCCTCGGCGAAAAACGCTGACAATGGGCTGTTGTGGGCGAGGTGGTCTGCGTTATGGGCGCAGCGGTGTCTGGGATGGTGTGTGTACTCGCTGAGGTACTGGTGGCTAGGCCCTTCTACCGGCAGTCGCAACCGTTCAATGCGCAGCTAACCCCTATTGGTGACATGGTGGGCAGCCTGCCCACGCTCCACCAGGTGGGTGAACGTGCGCATCAAAGGGCCCACGTGCGCATTAGCGCGCCCAGATGTCCACGTGCGGCGCCGATTCGCTAGTTGATGGCAATCCGCGTCGGGCGCGCCCGCAGGGCCGCCCGAAGAAGCCGACGCAGCAAGGCGCCCGACCGTGACGCCGGACGATGATCGGGAGCAAGTACAGGCCCTTCCGTGCGCCACGTATACGGATTGTGGCTGAACGGCCCCGGCCAAGTCGACGCGACAATGGTGGTCGGCGCGGGCAGGGGGAGCAGTGGACTCACCCAGGATCCCGCCGTCACGTAGATGCGCATGAGGCCGTCGACGCTCTCGAAAAAACTACTGTCAACAACCGACGCGGGAAAACCCACGGGATCGAACGCGTAGACGCGCTCGAGCGCTGGGGGAATGGTGGCTGCCGCCGCATATAGCGCGAGATTCGCGCCCTTTGAGTGACCGACAACGGTGAGTGGCCCATCGGCCCGTGAGGCAGCATACGCCAAGTAGTTCGCAGCCCACCTCTGCGAATGCGTCGGAAAATCAAGACCGAAGCGGGCATCCTCCGCCCACCCGACCGCGCTCGCATCAGTCCCGCGGAAAACCACGTAGGTCGCCCCGGCCTCGTCGACGAAGGTGACAGCGCCGAACTGCGCGAGCGGACTCGGAGTCAGACGTGTGACCGCATCGCGCACACGCAGGCACCCGAAGCGCGCGCTCGGGCCCGCGGCCTCGAGGAGCGGACGATCGGCGTGGGACGCTGATGAATAGCGATACCAAGACTGGATGGACGAGGCCTGGGCAACCTCTCGGAGCAGGCAGCCGCGCGGGGTACGAGGCCCGGGCAGCGCGTGAAAATCCACGTAGACCAGGCAAGAGAGAGCGAGGGCGTCGGTAGCGGAGAGGTCCGCGTGGAGCGGTGTGCGCAAGTCCCGGACGTGCTCGACGACGGTGGTCACGAGGCCTCCTCTTCTCCATCGAGGGCCGAACGATCGCGGTCGTGTTGGACGTCACCAACGCTCGATTTTGCCAGATGGCCCTGTGCTGTGTACTATATCCGAGTGCCCGAAAGGGTGCCGGTTGGGCCTATAGCTCAGTAGGTTAGAGCGCAGTCCTGATAAGACTGAGGTCGGTGGTTCGAGCCCACCTAGGCCCACCATCCGCAGGCGAGCGAAAGCGGAGGATCATCATGAAGAAATGGGTCACCTGTTGCGTGGCTGTCGGATCCGTCGTGGCTGTCGGCATCGCCGTCCGACAAATTCTCGTTGATCTTTCTGATAACGCTAACCTGTGGACGTCCGTCACGGACGCCGTGGAGGACTGAGTCTCTCCAACGGGGCTATGGCGCAATTGGTAGCGCACCTGCTTTGCAAGCAGGGGGTTACGGGTTCGAGTCCCGTTAGCTCCACTCTACTGACAAGGCTCGAACCCTTGCCATCGTGGATGGTTTCGGTTCGCGCCTTTTTGCTGTCGCGGGCCCAGGCAAGGATGTTGGTGAGGTAGGCTCTGGCATCGGCATAGTCGCTGTGTTGGCCGCTTCGGTCAGGGATACTCCCGATGCAATGAGCCGCCGCACGTTCTCAAAGCGCGTCAGACGGCTGATCTCTGTGGGCCGCCGGGACTGTTAGAACTCCACAACGAACCGTGTCGACCTCAACCACGTTGAGGCCTGGCATTGGCTGCGGATGCCGCACGTACTTGCTCGTAAGCGGAAAGCGCCTCGCGTCGCGACTCGGCCAGGTCGACGACAGGCACGATAGGCCGAGCGAGTCCCTCCGGGATCCAGCGCTTGACATAGCAGCTGTGCGGGTCGAACCGAGTGCGCTGGAGTTCAGGGTTGAAGATACGGAAGTAGGGCGCAGCGTCCGCGCCGCAGCCGGCCACCCACTGCCAAGACACAGGATTGTTGGCCTCGTCCGCGTCCACGAGAGTCTCCGAGAACCACTGCTCGCCGTCTTGCCATGGCTGGAGCATGTTCTTGGTGAACAGCGAGGCAGCGACCATGCGCACCCGGTTATGCATCCAGCCTGTCTGCCACAGCTGCCACATTCCGCCGTCGACGAGGTCGATGCCGGTGCGGCCCTGTCGCCACGCTCCCACCAGGCGATTGTCCGGATGATAGGGGAAATTGATGAAACCTGGACGCATGGGGGTGTCCTCTAGATGTTCGCGGTGGTGGAGCAGGTGCCAGCAGAACTCGCGCCAGTAGAGTTGCCTGGTCCAAGCGGCGATATCCTCGCCCGCGGCTGTGCTGCTGCGGGCTGCGGCCAAGGCTTGGCGCGGCGATAGTTCCCCGCACCGCAGCCTCGGAGAGATTCTGCTGGTGGATGTTTCCTCCCCGGGCAGGTCACGGCGTTTGGCATAGCCGGGCAACCAGCTGTCGATGGCGTCCAGTTGCTGCCGGGCTGCCAATTCACCGGGCTCCCAGTGCTGTGCGAGGGTGTCTTCCCACCAGGCGCGTCCGTCGTCGAGCAAGCCAAGATCCTCTAAGTTCTGGAGGACACCGTCCTCCCGCAACGTAGCGAGGGCTGTGGCCGCACCGTCCGACTCCTCGACAGGTGAGGGCTCGTGCAGGAGGGGAGTGAGGGGCAGGTCGGCTACGGCGTGACTGAAGGGTGTGAAAACTTGGTAGTGGGAGCCGCTTGCCGTCCTCATTAGCCAGGGTTCGGCGAGCAGGCTGCCGGGATGGCTGTGCACTTCGGTGCGGGATTTCAACTCTTGCTTGATGGCGGCGTCCAATCGGCAGGCTGCCGGGGCGTAGCGTCGCGTCCAGTGGACGAAGGTAGGTTGTAAGGTGTCCACGACTCGGCGCATGACGTTCGCGGCATCACCCCGGGCGAAGACGAGTGGAATACCCAGGTCGGCAAGCCGCGGTGCCAGCTGTTGCAGGCTGCGGTGGTACCACCACCGGGTGGCCGCACCGAGCGGGCGCGGGCCGTGCCGGTTGTTGTCTTCATCGGTCCTGCGGGTTTCGTAGATCCATAGTGCCACCACGGGTCCATGTGCTGCTGAGCAGGCGGCCGTCAGGGCTGGGTGGTCAGCCAGACGGAGGTCGTCGCGAAGCCAGATCAGTGTGGTCATGGATGGTCCTTGAGAGGGTTCAGTGTAGGAGTTGGCCGACGATCTTGTTGGCGAAGGGTGGGAGGGTCATCGGCTGCTGCTCTCGATCAAGGAAGGGGTCCACCCAAACCCGGGCGCAGAGTGCTGTGTTCATGCACGTCATCGTCGTTGGTAATCGTACTTGACAGGCGACTGGTGTCACAAGATACGTCGGCGGTCTGGTGATGGAGCGCCTGCTGGACGAGGGCTGGTCGATTCGGGTGCTGGTCCGCGACGCGTCGAAGCTGGACGCCTCTGTACGGCAGCGCGTCGAGCTGGTTGAGGGCGACGCTGAGTCGGACGAGGACCGTACTCACGCCATGACGGGGGCCAAGGTGGTGTGGTTTCTGATGCACTCAATGGGCGGCGGAGTTCCGTCCGCAGCCATCCAGGCAGTCGCAGCAATCGTGCGGCGAGGTTGAGTCGCAAGGTGCGCTCCCGGGACACAGGTGTGGTAGTTTGGATCAACTTTGGTCTTGATGATGGGACGATGAGGATCGTCCTCAAACTCATGGCACAACAGAGAGGGGACCCCCGATGACCGTCGTGCCCGTTGCGCTTGTTGCTGGCGGTTCGCGTGGCCTCGGTCTGGAGATTGCTCGGCAGCTTCATCGACGTGGCCATCACGTAGCTTTGTGCGCTCGTGATGAGGCTGCTCTACAGCGTGCAGCGTCCGAGTTCAACGAACGTGTATCCATCCATGTCATGGACGTCACTGACCGCGAGGGCGTGCAGCGCGTGGTCAACGAGATTTCGAATGGCTATGGCCCCATCGAGGTGGCGATTCACGTGGCAGGCATCATTCAGGTGGGGCCTGCCGCAGACGTAGAATTGGAGCACTTCGATCAAGCGCTCGACATCATGGCCAAGGGGCCCATTAACGTGGCGTGGAGCGTTCTCCCGTCGATGCGGGAGCGGCGTCGTGGACACATCGGCGTGGTCGCCTCCGTGGGCGGCGTCGTAAGCCCGCCTCATCTCCTGCCATACTCCACGGCTAAGTTCGCAGCTTTGGGTTTCACTGACGGGCTGGCCGCTGAGTTGGTGGGCACCGGCGTGACGGCGACGAGCATCGTTCCCGGACTCATGCGCACCGGTTCCCACGACCAGGCCGCCTTTATTGGCAACGCCACTGCCGAACACAATTGGTTTAGCGTGGCAGCCTCAGCGCCTTTGATCTCGGCTAACTCCACGCGGGCCGCTCGGCGCATGGTCGATGGTGTCTTGGCGGGGAAGCCTTTGGTGACTATCACTCCGCTGGCGTGGATGGCGTATCGGGTGCGCGGCCTGATGCCGGGCACCACGACCCGGGCGATGGGGATCGCCAACAGGTTTTTGCCCAGGGCGACGGGAAATACGGTGCCAGTCAAGGGATCGAAGCTTAGCGTGTCACCTATCGTGCAGAGACTCACCCACTGGGGTCGGCGCGCGGCCGCTCGCAACAACGAGGCGTGAGCGACAATCGGGTTAACCACCCCGCTGACATCGCAAACACCAGCCGCGACACGCAACGCGAGAACATGGTGCCCTCGGCAGTGCGGGTGGTGAGCAAATAGACTCGCCACGAGAGTCCACAACGCAGGGATCCAGCGACAGCTTCGATGTCAAATAAACCCATCGCGACCAGTACGAATACACGATTTGCACGGCCGGGCCAAAGCTCTCAACCTTTCTACGTAGGTCGACGCTTCACCTGCAACCTGACGGTTGCGGGTATTTCATTCTCACGTTTGACGGTGCGGGAGCATCAGAGTAGCAAAGCACCACAGAATCACAGCGGCTGATCACTGTCTTTCGTACCGATGCGCACCGTTTGTCCGACCAGCCGGTTATGCACGAAATCCTTGTCACGCTCGGACGCAAGTATGATCCGAAAAGCCCATCATCGGCTCTTATTAAACATATTTGTCCACAGCTCTGTGCACAGTTGTGTATAAACCCTGTGGACGTTTGTTTGTTGAACAACTCCAAGCGTGTGAAAACTGACCCGCAGTGGCGACATGGTGAAGCGCATGACGTGGCAACTACTCCCTTATCGGACCGGGCAACGGCACCCACGCTGTCGCATGCGCAAAACCTCGCAGACCACCGGAACCACCACGCGCCGCATCCAGCGATGCGCGTATGCGCAAGCGCCCGGGGCCGTGGCCCCGGGCGCTCTGAGCAACACATGAGCTCCGAAAACTACCGGAACAACTTCAGGGCATTGCGCCCAATCATGAACGGCGCCAGGATCATCGACGAGCCGAGACCCACGCTAAAACCGCCAATCACGTCGGTTACCCAGTGGACGCCCAGGTACAGGCGCGTCACGCAAATAAACACAATGAACGTCAGCGCCGCGGCCCACAGCAGGTAGCGCAGACGGCGACCGATGCGCGTCGTCGTCAGGACCAGGACCAGCGACACGAGCAGCGCGGTCACCGACGTCGCGTGACCCGACGGGAACGAGTAGCCGTCCTCGGTGATCAGCCGCAGCGCCTCCTCGGGGCGAGGACGCTCGTACACGTGCTTGATGATGTAGCTGTTTGCTGCCGAGAACACTACGGAACACGGGATGTACAGGGCGTTCATAACCTTCTTGACGAACCACCACACGGCGCCCGCCACGACCAGTGCCAGGACGACAGCACGCTTGGGGTCGAAGAGCCACGACGCGCCCGTCATGAACGAGTTCATCGCGGGCGTACGCGACGCGATGAAGTCAGACCACACCGTGGTGTCGATCGGCAGCGGGTTGGAAACAAACCCGCCCGCGACGGCGACAGCCGCGACGAGGAGGACCCCGATGATCACGGGGGGAGACAAGAGACGACGAGCAATCATAATGAAATCCTACCGTAGTGTCAGTCGTTGGCGCCGTACTCGTACATCCAGCGCCCGGCCCGGCGCGAAAAGCGCGAACGCTCGCGCATCTGCCCACTCTCGCCGGTTGCCATGTCCCGCCACGAGGCCACAAACGTCACGGTGCCCTCCTCGTCGGAAGGACTCCCGGCCTCGGCCCCGAGAATCTGCAGACCCGTCCACTGCGTCCCCTCCACCCAGTACGGGGGAGCGGGGCGCGTGCGCGGGTGCCACGTGCGGAACAGGTAGTCCTCGTCGCGCAGGGCGAAGGCCGTGTAGCGCGACCGCATGAGCGCCTCGGCGGTCGGAGCCTCCTCGCCGTCCAGGTAGCGCCCGCAGCACTGCGCGAGCATCGCCCCCGACCCGCACGGGCAGGTGCGAGGCCGGGGTGCGCCAGCGCGCGCAGCGCCGCGGGCAGCGGGGGAGGAGGTCACGCCTGGTCGCCCAGGGAGGCCAGCCAACGCTCCGCGTCCAGTGCCGCACGGCAGCCGGAGCCGGCCGCCGTGATGGCCTGGCGGTACGTGTGGTCCACGGCGTCACCGCACGCGAACACGCCCGCGACGGACGTGCGCGTCGACGGCTCGTCGACCGTGATGTAGCCGGCCTCGTCGAGGGCGACCTGGCCGCGCAGGAAGCCCGTGCGGGGCAGGTGGCCGATCGCGACGAACACGCCGTCCACGGCGATCTCGCGGGTGGAACCATCCACCGTGGAGGTCAGGCGCAGGCCGGTCACGGCCTCGTCGCCCAGGACCTCGTCGACGGTCGCGTTCCACTCGAAGGAGATCTTCGGGTTGTTCAGCGCGCGCTCGGCCATGACGCGCGAGGCGCGCAGGGCGTCGCGGCGGTGCACGACGACGACCTCGGAGGCGAAGTTTGTCAGGAAAGTGGCCTCCTCCATCGCGGAGTCGCCGCCGCCGATGACGGCCAGGCGACGATCCTTGAAGAAGAAGCCGTCGCAGGTCGCGCAGTAGGAGACGCCGCGGCCAGAGAACTCGTCCTCGCCGGGCACGTTCATGTGACGGTATTCCGAGCCGGTTGCCAGGATGACGGAGCGCGCGTAGAAGACCTCGTCCTCGGTCGCCACGGCCTTGACGTCGCCCTCGAGGTTGACGGCGACGACGTCCTCGTAGCGAACGTCCGCACCGAACTTCTCGGCCTGCTCGCGCATGTTGTCCATGAGCTCGGGGCCCTGAATGCCCTCCGGGAAACCGGGGAAGTTCTCGACCTCGGTCGTGTTCATGAGCGCGCCGCCCGCGGCCAGCTGACCGGCTAGCACGATGGGGGCGAGGCCGGCGCGCGCCGTGTAGACCGCGGCCGTGTAGCCGGCGGGGCCCGAGCCGACGATGACAACGTCGTGGACGGTGGCACCCTCGGGCACCTCGGCCGACGGGACCTGCACCTCGGCGGTCTCAGCGGTGGTATCGGTGGGTTCGGCCGTCACCAGGCCCGGAATCGTCACGAAAGACATGCGTACCCTCCTTCAGGGTTACTGAACTGTAAGTTCGGAGATCCACGCCGAGTTGCGTCCGTCCTGGCCCTTGGGCATGGAGTGGAACTGCAGCGCGATTGAGTCGGTTTCGACGGGCGTGGGCAGCTGAATCGTCGTCGTCGGAGACAACGCCGATTTGGCCAGCTCTGTTCCACCGCGCGGGTTCGCCGGGTCCGTGACGTTACGCACGACGAGCTCGCCACCGGACGTCGCCGGGTCCATGTTGAGCGTCACCGAGGACACGGTGGCCTTCTGCTGGAGCTTGACGACGATCGTCACGGACGTCTCGTCGCGGAACTGGTTGTTATCGAACCAGCGCGAGGACCAGGACGTCGACGGGTTCGAGTCGATCATGTTGATCGCACGGTCCGGGTGGTCGCCGTCGTCGTTGTTCCACGACAGGACCTGCACGGAGGAGATCACGGGGGTCGTGGTCGGCGACGGCGGGGGTGTCGTGGTGAGCGCGGGGCTGGGCTCCTCGTCGGACTGCTGCTGGGAGACACCGGCGCGCAGGGACTGGGCCAGATCCAGATCGGTGACCGGTCGGGTGGCCATCCACGGACCCCAGATCGCGCCGAAGAGCACCAGGAAGACGCCGAAGATCAGCGCGGGCTTCGTCGGGTCGATGAGCGTGCCGGAGCGCTTGGAGGAGCCGTCCTCGTTCGCCGAGGCCGGGGCGTCCTGCGCGGGTGCGACGGGCATCCGGGGGACGGGGTCCATGACCTCGGTGGCGTCCTCAACCGGAGGAGCGGGAACCTCCTCAGGTGCCTGCACGCGTGGGATCTGGTGCGTCGCGGGGCCGTCCGTCAGGGGAGCGGGGTGGGGGTAGTCCTCGGGACTCACCTCACCGACGCGCTCGTATCC
>CABKMD010000097.1 GCA_902373435.1 uncultured Actinomyces sp. | reverse complement strand
TGCATCGGTGGGTGCAAAGGTGTCATTGGTTTCAAAGTCGGCACGTGGCTGTGTCCCGTGCGTGAAAAAGTCTGCCCTGCGCGCTTAAAACACACCAAATTCGGCGTTTTGTGGCGTGCTGGGCGAGTCTATTCGCGGTTGGGCCGCTGGAAGCCCCCTCCTGGGCGACCTTTGTCACGAGCACCGGTGCTGTGGGCGCTCCTCGCAGGCCCGATGTGCGCAGCCTGCGGCTTCAGTCCCGGTGGCCGGCGCGGGCCAGGCGCTGAGCGCGAATGGAGCCGACCATCCAGTCGGCGCTCAGGCAGCCCAGCGCCACCCACACAACGCCCATCGCAATCCAGCGGAACGTCGGAACGGTCTCATGGAAGATGAACACGGCGACGAGCAGCTGCAGCGTAGGCCCCAGGTACTGGAGGAAGCCCATCGTCCCCAGGGTCAGGCCCCTTGCTGCCGAGGCGAACATGATGAGTGGGATCATTGTCAACGCGCCCGCGCCCACGAGGAGCTCCAGATGAAGGCCCCAGGATGTCCCGGAGCCGTCAGAGGAAGCGATCGTGTGGAAAGACGTGGAGGACGTGGCCGCCAGGTAAGCGTAGTAGCCGAGCAGGACGGGTGAGACTGCCGCCGTCTCGATCACCATGCCTACGAGAGGGTCGACGCGCGCGGCCACGTCCTTCTTGGCGAGGGAATACAAACCGAATGTCAGAGCGAGTGTGAGCGAGACGATCGGGACAGCACGCTGGCCGATCACGAGGATGATGACGGCGACGACGCCGAGGGTCAGGGCGATCTTTTGGATCGGGGTGACGCGCTCGCGCAGGACGATGAGGCCCAGCGCGATCGTCACGAGGGGATTGATGAAGTAGCCGACTGCCGCGTCGGTCGTGTGGCCGGCGAGGACCGCATACACGTACACCGACCAGTTAACGACGATGAGCGCACCCGCGACGGCGAGGCGCCACAGTGCTCCCCGGTCGGCGATGAGCGCGCGGATTTTGCCCAGCGAACCCGTCAGGGCGAGCGCGACCAGGCAGAAGAATAGGCCCCACACTGCGCGGTGGACGATCACCTCGACAGCGCCGGCGGGGGAGAGCAGCGAGAAGTACAGGGGGAAGAACCCCCAGATCACGTAGCAGGAGACGCCGAGGGCGAGTGCGCGTGGATCGTTCTTCTGGGTGCTCATGCACCCAGTGTATGAACACCGTGTGGGCAGATGTCGCCGCGGGAACGGTTGCGATCACCTGGCGAGAAAGTGTGAGCGGCCGCGTCGTCCCCCATTATCAGGGTGGTTTCGTCGATGCCGAGGACCACGCCGAGGGCATCTAGGTAGCGTTCCTGTTGGCTTTCCTCGCCGGCCCGGCGCGCCATGACGGTCGGGTTGTGGATGAGGCGCGCGGCCAGGTGGCGCAGCGCTCGGGCCGCGTCGTCGGTCGAGAGAGGAGCCTCGCCGAGGCGATCGATCTCTTCCTCAACGATGCGGAAAACGTGTGAGCGCAGGTGCCGGACGACCGGGTCCATGGATCGAGCACCGAGGCCGCGCTCGAAGGAGGAGACTTCCTCGTCGATGATGGCGCGGGCGTGCGTCAGCGCGTCAGTATCGGCTGCCGGGACCGAGGCCTGGATGGTCAGCAGGTCGATGAGAGTCACGTTCGACAGTGAGGCGATAGAGCTTTCAGTGTCGCGCATGAGCGCGAGGTCCAGGACCACGGTAGGCCCGGCCTGTGCGGCCACGTCGCGTGTCAGGACAGGGCTTCCCAGCCCGCGGCATGTCACAACGAGGTCGGCGCGCTCCAGGGCGGCGGGAAAATCGGCGGCGCTGACCCAGCCGATGCCTCGTCCCTGGGCGAATTCACGGGCACGCCCAGACGCCGAGTAGACGGACACGTCCGATGCGTCGAGCGCGTGCAGGGCGCTGACGCTTGCGCCCGCGTAGGCGCCCGTGCCGACGATGAGCACGCGCGTGTCCGCCCACGCTCCCAGGTGAGCCGCAGCCATGTCGAGGCCGACGGCGACGACGGATCGTCCCGCCCCGGCCAGTCCGGTCTCGGTCGCGACGCGGCGGGAGGTCGCCGATGCTCGCTCGGCAGCGCGCCCCAGGTCGCAGCTGAGGGTCCGGTCCTCCCAGGCTGCGCGCGCGGCGCGGCGCATTTGCCCGGTGATTTCGCGTTCGCCGATGACCATGGACTCCAGTCCCGCTGCCGTCGAAAACAGATCAACAAGGCCGTCGCGCCCCCACAGGTGACGCAGGTGCACGTCCTCGCGCGGGGTGTGCGAGGCGGTGGCGAGCGCGCGCTCCACCGCGTCCTTGATCGTGTGGGGGTCGGCCGAGGCCGGGGCGTCGACGTAGATAGTGACCCGATTGCAGGTGCGCAGGACCATGACTCCGCGCGCGTGTGGCATCGAGCGCATGAGGGTGGGGCCCAGGTCGACCACGCCGGAGAGTCGGGCGATGTCATCGAGGGGGGTGTAGCGGTGGTCCGCGGAGAGCACATGAATAGTCACAACGCGTCCATTTAAGGGCACGTGGGGGGCGCGAGCAGCGCTGGACACCTATTAATGTTGGTGACGCAGTGTCATTTCGTAATGTTGGCGAAATAAATGGCTCCATCCTGCGGATAAATCGGCATAAAGGCACGTAAATTCGCCCATTTGCGACGTGTGAGAAATTGCCTTGAACTAGACTGGAAAACGACCGAAATGCGCGAATTAACGCACGAAAACATCATTAAATTAAGGGAGACACATGGCGACGCCCCCGCTGATCGGCACCCTGACCGGGCAACGCGCGCCTACCGCCGTGTGGTTCATGCGTCAGGCTGGACGCTCCCTGCCGGAGTACCGTGAGCTGCGCGCCGCTGTTGGCCTGCCCATGCTCGAGGCCTGCCTGCGTCCCGACGTGGCCGCTGAGGCAACGGTGCAGCCCGTGCGACGTCATGGTGTGGACGCGGGCATCTTCTTTTCGGACATCATGGTCCCCCTGCGCCTGGCCGGGGTGGGCGTTGAGATTGAGCCTGGCGTCGGCCCGGTTCTCGATCATCCCTATCGCACGCGCGACAGTATCGACGAACTCCTCAGTCATAGTTACGGGCAGGGGTCCTGGACCGATTCCACCGGGCGCATGCGCGACTGCGCCGAGGGTGCCCAGTCCGTGCGCGATGGGGTCGCAACGGCGGTGCGCGAGCTGGGCTCCACTCCGCTCATTGGATTCGGTGGTGCCCCCTTCACCCTGGCCGCGTACATGGTCGAGGGGCGTCCCTCGCGCGATCACATGGCTGTACGCGCGCTCGCGGCGTCTGACCCGGGCGCGTGGGATGCTCTCATGACCTGGTGCGCTTGGGTGAGCGCCGACTTTATCACCGCTCAGATCGATGCTGGGGCCAGTGCCGCCCAGCTCTTCGACTCGTGGGTGGGGTCTCTCTCGCCTCGCACCTATCGGGAGTCCGTCGCACCGTATTCGCGCATGGTCGCACAACGCGTCGCCGGTGCCGTTAGCCCGGTGACCGGTTGCCGCGCTCCGCTCATCCACTTCGGGACGGGCAGCGCGCCGATCCTGTCCGACATGGCCGAGGTCGGTGCTGACTGCGTGGGCGTGGACTGGAAGACGGACCTGTCGTGGGCTATTGGCCAGGTGCCCGGAAAGGCCGTGCAGGGGAATTTGGACCCCGCTCTGTTGCAGGCTCCATGGCATGTTATCGAACAGGGCGTTCGGGATATTCTCGACGCTGGGCGCTCCGCCCCCGGTCACGTCTTCAACCTGGGGCATGGCGTGCCACCCACGACCGACCCCGACGTGCTGACGCGCATCGTGGAGCTGGTGCACGAGCTGGGTGACGCCCGATGAACCCCCGCTCGGCCATCCCTACCTGCCCCGGTGCGGTCGTCGTCGGCGGAGGTATCGCCGGCCTCGTGAGTGCGTGGGAACTGGCCCGTGCGGGCGTGCGCCCCCTCCTCGTCGAGGCCCGTGGCTACCTGGGAGGCCTCATCGCCCGCGGCGCGGTCGGCGGGGCAACCGTGGACCTGGGTGCGGAGACATACGTCGTGCGAGGCACCGACACCTCGTCGATCGTGGAGGCCCTGGGGCTGACCTCGGTTGAACCCGCCGGATCGGGTGCCCGCCTCTACGCGCCCTCCCTGCGCGGCGGCTGGGAGCTGCGCCCCTTCCTGCGCGACTCGTTCCTGGGAATCCCGGCCCGCCCGGACGCGCCCGACTGCACTCACGTGCTTGGCGAGGCCGGCGTGCGCCGCGCCCTTGAGGATCAGGCGATGGGCGACGACATCGGTATGGACGAGGCCGGGGAGACTCTGGCCGGCTTCGTGACCGCGCGCATGGGGGAGGATGTGCTGGAGCGCTCGGTGCGGCCGATCATCGCGGGCATCTACACTGCCGACCCCGCCTTGCTGGCGACCGACACGGTCGCCCCCGGCCTGCGCGCCGAGACTGCCCGTCACGGGTCCCTGGCCGCTGCGGTCGCTGCGCGCCTGGCCGCCGCCGGATCGCGCCGCACCCCCGAAGCCTGCGTCGAGGGTGGAATGTTTGTCCTCGTCGACGCGCTGCGAGCCGCCATCGAAGAGGCCGGGGGAACCGTCCTGACCCGCACGGGCGCGTTCGCGATGGCTCGCTCGGGCACGGGATGGACCCTCGAGTGTGGGCCGACCAAGCCCGGGCCGACCCCCGGAGCCGAACCCGTGCCGAACGGGCCGGGCGTGAGCGTCGCGACGGAGCGCCTCGTCCTCGCCTGCAGCGCCAGCGCCGCGCTGCGCCTGTTGACGCAGGCGCGCATCCCCGGCCTCGTGCCCGATGTGAGCGTTCCCGAGGGCGCGCCCATCGCGCGCCTCACCCTGGCCGTCCACGCCCCCGAGCTGGATGACGCACCCGTCTCCCAGGGCCTCCTGGTCGCGCCCGCGCCCGCCGACGAGCGGCCGGTGGCAGCCAAGGCGCTGTCGCACCTCACCGTCAAGTGGCCCTGGCTCGCCGACCAACTCCCGCCCCACACCCACCTGCTGCGCCTGTCATACGGGCGCCTCGGCGAGGCCGACCCCGCCGTCACCGTCGAGGGGGCCCTGCACGACATTCGCACGCTCACCGGCGTCCCCATCGCCGCCGATGCCGTCACCGACCACCTGCTCGCCCGATGGAACGGGACGCTCCCGCCCCTGCCCCCCGACTATCGCGGCCGCGTCGCCTCGCTCGAGGAACAGGTGCGTCCGCTGGGGGGCGTGGTACTCACGGGTGCCTGGGTCGCCGGAACCGGCATCGCCTCCGTCGTCACACACGCCCGAGCAGGCGCGAAAGGACTGCTATGACCACGCGTGCATTCGTTCTGGGAACCAGGGGATCGCGCCTGGCGCTCGCCCAATCCACCGCCGTCGCGCGGGAGATCGAGGAGGCCGGGGCCCGCCTCGGCGAAGACGTGCGCGTCGAGCTGGAGGTCGTGCGAACGCACGGCGACGTGTCCGCGGCGCCTCTGGCCGCGCTCGGCGGCGTCGGCGTGTTTGCCGCGCAGCTGCGGCTCGCCCTCCTTGGGGGAGAGTGCGACCTGGCCGTCCACTCCTTCAAGGACCTGCCGACCGCCTCCACGCCGGGGCTGTGCGTCGCGGCCGTCCCGCGGCGCGAAGACCCTCGCGATGTCCTGTGTGCGGCCGACTGTGCGACGCTGTCGTCGCTGCCCGCGGGCGCGCTCGTCGGCACGGGCTCGCCCAGGCGCGCCGCCCAGGTGCTCGCCGTGCGCCCCGACCTGCGCGTATGCGACCTGCGTGGCAACGTCCCCACGAGGCTTTCGCGCGTGCGCGGCATCGACCTGGGCGCCGATGCGGGCACCGCTCCCTCGGCCCTCGGCACGGGCGAGAGCCTCGACGCGGTCGTCCTCGCCCTCGCCGGGCTGCGACGCATCGGCCTCGACGCCCACGCTACCGACGTGCTCGACCCAGCCATCATGATGCCCGCCCCCTCCCAGGGTGCCCTCGCCATTGAAACGCGGGACGAGGACGACCCCCTCCTGCGCGCCCTCCTGGGTGTCCTCAACCATCGGCCGACAGCGCTTGCGGCCAGCGCCGAGCGCGCCGTCCTTTCCACCCTCGGTGCGGGGTGCGCCGCGCCGGTGGGTGCGTGTGCCCGCGTGGACGAGGCCTCCTCGGCCCTCTTGCTCGACGCGCGTGTGATGAGCGTTGACGGGCGTGAGCGGGTCGAGGCGAGTGGCGCGCTCGAGCTCACGGACGCGGTGTGTCTGGACGAGGCCGCCCGCCTCGGCGAGGACGTGGCGCGCCAGCTGCTCGCGCGTGGCGCCGCCGAGGTCACCGACCTGGGGGCGACGAAAACGCCGAGGCGCCCCTCGTGAACGAACCCCACGTGAGCGCGCCCCTGAACGGGCGACGGATCCTCCTGACCCGAGCCACGCCCGATGACGCCATCGCGCGTGCCCTGCGCCTCGCCGGGGCGCAGGTGGATACTCTCGCCCTCACCGTGTCGACGCCGCTGGACTCCGTGCAGCTGAGCGCGGCGCGCGACCGGCTGGCTCACGGCGCGTACGCGTGGGTTGTCTTCTCCTCCTGGAGGGCCGCGCGGGCCGTTGCAGACGCCCTGCCGCAGGCGCGCTCGCTCGGCACGCGTGTCGCCGCCGTCGGCCACGCCACCGCCCAATGGGCCAGCGACCACGCGGGCGTGAGCGCCGACCTGACCGGCGCCGGATCCGCCGCTGCCCTGCTGACGTGCTTCCCCGCCCCGTCCTCTGCCGAGCGCTCGGTCCTCATTCCCCGGTCGGCGGTCGCGCCCGATACCCTGCCAGATGGGCTACGCGCTCTCGGCTGGAGCGTCGAGGCTGTCGAGGCCTACACCACTGCCCCCGTGGGCGCCGGCGATATTGACGCCGATATCGCGGGGAATTTCCGAACCGGATACTACGACGCCACGGTACTCACCGCATCCTCCCAGGCGCGCGCCCTGCCCCCGCTCCTCGGTCTTCCGCCCCCCGCAACCCGGGTCGTGACCATCGGCGCACCCACCGCGCTCGCCACCAGACGGCGGGGGATCGCGGTTGCGGCCCAGGCCTCGTCCCCCAGGCCCGATGCCATTGTCCGCGCCCTCATCGACGCCCTCGACCGCACTGTCCAAGCTGACGCACCTGAAGAAAGAGACTCATGACTACCGTCCCCGAATCCGTTACCTCCTACCTCGCCGAGGCCGGGGTGGATGGCGCCCCGATCCCGACGATTCGCCCGCGCCGCCTGCGCTCGACCCCCGCGATGCGTGCCCTCGTGCGCGAAACCCACGTCGATCCGGCCAAGCTCATCTGGCCCGTCTTCGTGCGCGACGACATCGATGCACCCCGCGAAATCGCCGCAATGCCGGGCCAGTACCAGCACACGATCGATTCGCTGCGCCGGGCCGCCACCGAGGCCGCCGAAGCGGGCGTGGGTGCCATCGATCTGTTTGGCGTGCCCTCGCACCGCGACGCGATCGGCTCCCAGGCGTGGGCGGAGGACGGGATCCTCAACCGTGGCCTCGCCGCCGTGCGCGCTGAGGTCGGCGACGCTCTCGTCGTGTGCGCGGACACCTGCCTGGACGAGTTCACCGACCATGGGCACTGCGGCCTCCTCGATGAGGAAGGCGGCGTCGACAACGACGCGACCCTGCCGCTCTACCAGGCGATGGCGATTTCTCAGGCTCGCGCGGGCGCACACATGGTCTCGCCCTCGGGCATGATGGACGGCCAGGTCGCCGCGATCCGGTCCGCCCTCGACCAGGCGGGATACGCTGATGTCGCCATCCTCGCATACTCCGCGAAGTACGCGTCCGCCTACTTCGGACCCTTCCGCGAGGCCGTCGGATCCACCCTCAAGGGCGACCGACGCACGTACCAGCAGGACCCCGCAAACCGACGCGAGGGCCTTTTCGAGGCGCTGCTCGACGCGGCTGAGGGTGCCGACATGCTGATGGTCAAGCCCGCCGGCCCCTACCTGGACGTGCTGGCAGACGTGGCCTCCGCATCCGATATTCCGGTCGCCGCGTACCAGGTATCCGGCGAGTACGCGATGGTCGAGGCCGCCGCCGCCAACGGGTGGATTGACCGCACTCGCGTCATTGATGAATCCCTGACCGGCATCTTCCGGGCGGGAGCCGACTCCGTCCTCACCTACTGGGCCCTCGAGGTCGCCCGCCGGGCCTGCTGAGCGCGCATCCTCGTACCGCATCCCTCTTACTGATGATGAAGGTAGCTATGACCACTAACGAAACCGCTTTCTCTCAAGCAAAATCTGTGATCCCCGGCGGAGTCGACTCGCCCGTGCGCGCCTTCGGCGGCGTCGGCGGCACCCCGCGCTTCATCGCGAGCGCGAGTGGCGCTCGCGTCACCGACGTGGAGGGCCGCTCCTACGTGGATCTGGTCGGTTCGTGGGGCCCTGCGTTGCTCGGCCACGCGCACCCCGAGGTCGTCGCCGCCGTCCAGGAGGCCGCCTCGCGCGGCCTGTCCTTTGGCGCCCCGACCGAAACTGAGACGGCTCTGGCCAGCGCCGTGCGCGAGCGAGTGCCGTTCGCGCAGCGCGTCCGCTTCGTGTCGACGGGCACCGAGGCGACGATGACGGCGATCCGCCTGGCGCGCGGTGCCACTGGGCGCGACCTGATCGTGAAATTCGCCGGCAATTACCACGGCCATTCCGACGGCCTGCTCGCCGCTGCCGGGTCGGGCGTCGCCACCGGCGGCCTGCCCGGGTCGGCCGGCGTGCCCGAGGCCATCACCGCCCAGACGATCGTCCTGCCCTACAACGATGTCAATGCCCTGCGCGCGTGCTTCGAGCAGGCGGGCAGTGCCATTGCCGCCGTCATCTTCGAGGGCGCCCCCGCCAACATGGGCAC
>CABKMD010000096.1 GCA_902373435.1 uncultured Actinomyces sp. | reverse complement strand
ATGGTGCACAACGGCATCGAATACGCCGACATGCAGGTCATCGCCGAGGCCTACACGCTTCTGCGCGAGGGCCTGGGCGCCACCCCGGCCGAGATTGCCGACATTTTCGCCGCCTGGAACGAGGGCGAGCTCAACTCCTACCTCATGGAGATCACCGTTGAGGTCCTGCGTCAGGTGGACGCCGAGAGCGGCAAGCCCCTTGTCGACCTCATCGTGGACGCCGCCTCGCAGAAGGGCACCGGCAAGTGGACGGTCCAGACCGCCCTCGACCTGGCCGTCCCCGTCACCGCGATCGGCGAGGCGACCTTCGCGCGCGGCGCGTCCTCCGAGCCCGCCCAGCGCGCGGCCGGCCAGGCGCTCGCGGGCAACGCCACCGGGCTCGTCATTGAGTCGGACGAGGCCCGGGCTGCGTTCATCGAGGATGTACGCCAGGCGCTGTTCGCCTCCAAGATCGTCGCCTACTCGCAGGGCTTCGACGAGATTGAGGCCGGCGCGAAGGAATACGAGTGGGGCATCGACAAGGGCGCCCTGGCTCGCATTTGGCGCGCGGGCTGCATCATCCGCGCGGCCTTCCTCGACGACATCACCCGCGCCTACGAGGCCGACCCCGACCTGCCGCTGCTGCTGGCCGCCGAGCCCTTCGCGACCCGCTTCCAGGAGTGCACGCCCGCGCTGCGCCGCGTCGTGTCCCAGGCGGCCCTCGCCGGCGTTCCGATCCCCGTGTTCGCCTCGTCCCTGGCCTACTTCGACCAGATTCGCGCGACGCGCCTGCCGGCCGCCCTCATTCAGGGTCAGCGTGACTTCTTCGGCTCCCACACCTATCACCGGGTAGACAAGGAGGGTGTCTTCCACACCCTGTGGGCTGTCGATGGTCGTCCCGAGGAACAGTGGTCCTGATCTTGATCTGAGGCTGCGGCGGAAGCCGCGACAGGGGGTGGGTGCGTGGCACCCACCCCCTTTGTGTTGCAGCCCATACGTTGGGGTTCTTTCAGGAAATCCGGTTAATCTAGGGGTACACCAATCCGCTGAAAGGGCGAATACGTGGCTACTAGCAACGGACAGTCTGACTGGAACAACATCATCGAGCCTGGCGGCTCTCGCACGTCAGGGCGGGACTCGCTGCCCTCGCGACGCGCGGCACGCGCTGGTGCCGGATCGCATGCATCCCGGAAGGCTGCCACTGCCTCGTCGGCAGGTAAGAAGGGGCCGGCGAAGAAGAAGCGCCGGTGGGCCAAACGCATCGGCTTCTCAATTCTGACCGTCTTCCTGGGCGTGTTCATCGCGGGAATGGCGTTGTTCCTGTACCTCTACGCCTCGCTGACCGTGCCCGCTCCGGCCGACCTGGCGCTCGCGCAGAAGACCACGGTCTACTACGCCGACGGCACGACCGAGATGGGCTCGCTGGGCGACATCAACCGCCAGATTATCGACACGACGACGCTGCCCGACTACGTCTCCAAGACGATCGTGGCCTCCGAGGACCGCACGTTCTACACGAACTCGGGTGTCGACCTGAAGGGCATCTTCCGCGCGCTCGTGAACAATCTGCGCGGCGGTGCCCGCCAGGGTGGCTCGACGCTGACCCAGCAGTACGTGGAGCGCTACTACATCGGCGAGACCACGTCCTACACGGGCAAGCTCAAGGAAGCCGTCCTGGCCATCAAGATCAACCGTGAGAAGACCAAGGACGAGGTCATCGGCGCCTACATGAATACGATCTACTTTGGTCGTGGCGCGTACGGCATCGACGCCGCCGCCCAGGCGTACTTCGGCCATAGTGCCTCCGAGCTGACGCTGTCTGAGTCGGCGCTCCTCGCGGCCGTCATCCCTGCGCCCTCCGCGTGGGACCCTGCCATCAACTCCGATAAGGCGAAGGAGCGTTGGGAGCGCGACCTAAACCTCATGGTTGAGGATGGCTGGATCACGCAGGCCCAGAGGGATGCCGCGGTGTTCCCTGAGACGATCGACCCCGACACGCTCAATAGCGCGTCGATGACGGGCACGAATGGCTACCTGATGGCTCAGGTCAAGCAGGAGCTGATCGCCTCCGGCCAGTATGACGAGGATAAGATCAGCCAGGGTGGTCTGCGCATCACCTCCACGATCGTCAAGGAGCATCAGGAGCAGGCCGTCGCGGCCGCCGAGGGCATGAACGAGGTCTCGGGCTGGGATCCGACGCACCAGCACGTGGCCCTGTCCTCCATGGACCCGGCCACGGGCGAGATCCTCGCCGAGTACGCGGGCGCAGATTACGACAAGCGCCAGCAGAATGCCGTCACACAGGACATCGCGATGGCCGGATCGTCCTTCAAGCCTTTCGCCCTGCTGGCGAACGCGCGCCTGGGTGGCACGGTCTACGACACATACTCGGGCAAGTCCCCGCAGTATTTCCGAGGCATAGGCACCCCGGTCACGAACGACGGCGGCTACTCGTTTGGTAACGTCACCCTCGTGAAGGCGACCGCCTACTCGATGAACACGGTGTACGTGGGCCTCAACGACCGTGTCGAGCCGGAGAACACGCTCAAGGCCGCCATCGACGCGGGCATCCCCGAGGATACGGTCGGCCTGAAGGATGAGCTGCTCAACGTCCTGGGCCCCTCCTCGCCGCACAACATCGACCTGACGACCGCCTACTCGACGATTGCGAATGGCGGTGAGCGCGTCACCGCCCACATCGTCAAGAAGGTCGAGGACTCGAACGGGAAGCTGCTCTACATTGGCGACGTGGCTCCCAAGCGCGTCTTCGAGGTCGAGGAAGTCTCCTCGATCATGCCGGCCCTCGAGGCTGTCACGAAGGGCGAGGGTACCGCCGCCAACGTGGATGCCTCGATCCCGCGACTGACAACGGCCGGCAAGACCGGTACCTCCTCGAACCAGCTCTCCGCCCAGTTTGTGGGCTTTGTGCCCGGCATGGTGACCGCCGTGTCGATGTACCAGTCCGACGACGCCGGTAACTCGGTGCCCCTGGATGACGTGGGCGGACTCGATCAGTTCCACGGCGGCGACTGGCCGGTCGACGTGTGGATCGACTACATGAAGCCGGCGACCGCGAACCTGCCGGGCGACGACTTCCCTTGGAAGGTCGAGTCCAACCGCACGGTCCACAACAACGCGCCGACTCCTGCGCCGAGCGCGACGACTGAGGCCCCGCAGTCCGCTGCCGAGCCCACCGAGACGCCTACCCCCACCAAGACACCC
This sequence comes from uncultured Actinomyces sp., assembly GCA_902373435.1. Taxonomy (GTDB): domain Bacteria; phylum Actinomycetota; class Actinomycetes; order Actinomycetales; family Actinomycetaceae; genus Pauljensenia. Next base: position 5,676 of record CABKMD010000096.1, on the reverse strand, counting down.
TCCGCCGAGCCCACCGAGAATTCTCAGAACGACAATAGCGGTAACAATGGGAACAACAACGGCAATGGTTCCAACAATGGGAACGGTGGGAATAACAATGGCGGCAACAGCAATGGCGGCCGAAGAAACTAGCCGCGCTTCCTAGCGCCGAGCCTGCGGGCCCCGAGGATTTTCCTCGGGGCCCGCGGTGCCTTCACAGCGGGGTATGCGTACGCGGATAGGAAACGACGATGCGGATAGGTTATGAACATCCGGATAGCTTAATAACCTGTCCGCAAGTGAATAACCTATCCGCGTACGCACAACCTATCGGCGTGTGAACGCGTGAGCCCCTGCCATATGTTCTCTGTTTCCGTGTGTTCCATGGGGCTGGGGTCCGCAACGGCTCGCTGCGCACGGCCGACGGGAATCGTGGGCATAGCAAAAGGGGTGGCCCCCGCTCGAACGAGCGGGGGCCACCCCTTCAGTCATTCAACCGATGCGTGAAGCCTTCACTTTGCGGCGGAAACGCGGACCTTGAGGTTCGCGGACACCTCGGTGTGGAGGCCGACGGTCACCGTGTAGTCGCCAACGGCCTTGATGGGCGAGGCGATGATGACGCGACGACGATCGATGGTCTGGCCCAGCTGCTCCTTGACCGCGTCAGCGATCGCAGCAGCGGAGACGGCACCGAACAGGCGGCCGGAGTGGCCAACCTTGCCGGAGATCTCGACAACGGCACCCTGGAGGGCGTCGCGCACGGCGCGAGCGTCGTCGATCGTGGCGATCTCGTGGCGGCGACGAGCAGCGGCGATCTGGTCGATCTGCTTCTGCGCGCCGGCGGTCCACTTGGCGGCGAAGCCGCGGGGGACCAGGTAGTTGCGGGCGTAGCCAGCCTTGACCTCGACGACCTCGCCGGCGTGGCCGAGGTTGGGGACGTCGTGGGTGAGGATCAGTTTCGTGGTAGCCATATCAGCTGTGTCCTTCCCTTATCAGCGGCCGGTCGTGGAGTAGGGCAGCAGAGCCATCTCGCGCGCGTTCTTGACGGCGCGAGCGATCTTGCGCTGCTCCTGGGTGGAAACACCGGTCACGCGGCGGGCGCGGATCTTGCCGCGGTCCGAGATGAACTTACGCAGCAGAGCGGTGTCCTTGTAGTCGATCTTGTCGATCTTGGCCGACTTCAGCGGGTTGGCCTTCTTCTTGATGGGCTTGTTGCGAAGTTGGGGCTTCGCCATGATGGTCTCCTAGTGAATCCGGGCGGACTGTGCCGCCCCAAGCGTGTTGTCTTCGACGTGGCGCTTTCCGGCGTAGGTGCCGGTGCGCGCGACTTTAGAACGGGGGCTCGTCGCCGAAGGAGGTGGCACCGCCAGCGGGGGCGCTGCGCCACGGGTCCTCGGGGGAGCCGCCGGTCGGTGCGCCGTAGTTGGCGCCACCCTGGCCATATCCACCCTGGCCACCGCCGTAACCGCCGCCCTGCTGGGGCGCGCCCTGCTGGCCGCGGTTGTCGGACTGGTAGCCGCCGCCACCGGAGGGGGCGTTGCGGGTGACCTGCGCGCGTGCGCGGCGCAGGGAGGGGCCGATCTCGTCGACCTGCAGCTCAACGACCGTGCGACGTTCACCCTGCTGGGTGTCGTACGAGCGCTGGGTGAGGCGACCCTGAACGATGACGCGCATGCCCTTGCGCAGCGACTCGGCGACGTTCTCAGCGGTCTCGCGCCACACGGAGCAGCGCATGAAGAGGGTGTCGCCGTCGCGCCACTCACCGGCGTTACGGTCGTAGGTTCGGGGGGTGGAGGCCACCGTAAAATCGGCGACCGCGGCGCCGGACTGCGTCCAACGCAGTTCGGGGTCAGCGGTCAGGTTACCGATGACAGTGATGACGGTATCTCCGGCCATGTCGGCTCCTCGGGCTTAGAGGGTGTGGTGTCGGCTCAGTGAGCGTCGGGGCGCAGGAGCTTCGTACGGAGAATGGTCTCGTCGATGCCCATGCGGCGGTTGATCTCGAGAGCGACCTCGGGGGTCGTGGTCATGTCGATGACGACGTAGATGCCCTCAGAACGCTTGAGGATGTCGTAAGCAAGGCGGCGCTTGCCCCAGACGTCAACGTTCTCGACGGATCCGCCGTTGGCAGCCACGGGTGCCAGGTACTTCTCCATCATGGGGGCGACGGTGCGCTCGTCGATCGAAGGATCGAGGATCACCATCAGTTCGTAGTTACGCACGTTGGTTCCCACCTCCTATGGTCTTTACGGTCACGGACGGTCCGTGACAGGAGGGCGTTGCGTATGGCCCGTGAGGGCCTGCTGGACCGGCCGCGGGTGCGGACAGTTCAGCCACCTACTCTACACGGGTGACCGCGTCTTCGCTAGGGCGTTTCCGGTCACGATTGGGCCCCTCGGGACGAGGCGTGGGCAGGCCTCTGCGGGAATCCGACCCCGCGCAAAACCCCGGGTGGGGGCGAGGCTGGCCCACGCCTCGTCGATCGACTAGAGAGAGCGGGTGCCGAGCCCGTTGGTGAGGGCCCGCATGCCGGTGTAGACCGCCGAGTATGCGAGCCAGACCATCGCGAGGGCTAGAGGGGGGCGCGCCGTGAGCGTAGCGGAGTGGGCGATGACCCACAGGAGGGGCGCATAGACGACCAGGTTGATGATGCCGACGAGCGCCAGGTAGCGGCCTCGGCCTGCGCCGATGAGGACGCCGTCGAGGAGAAACACGTAGCCGGCGACCGGCTGGAAGAGCGCGCTGACAATGATGGCGACGGTCGCGTAGTCGATGACGGTCTGGTCGGTCGTGAAGATGCGGGTGATCCAGGGCGCAGTGATCGCCAGGACGACGCCGACGGCGACGCCGAAGCCAATGCCCCAGCGCGACAGGGTGCGCAGCAGGGGGCGCATGGCGCCGCGCTCGCCGGTGCCGGTCGTGAATCCGGCGAGCGCCTGGGCGGCGATCGCGAGCGCGTCGAGCACGTAGGCGGCTAAGGACCACAGGGTCCACACGATCTGGTGGGCGGCCAGGGCCTGGGTGGAGATCGCGGTGACCGCGCTCAGGGTCGCCAGGAGTGCGACGCGCAGGGTGAGGGTGCGCACGAGCAGGGGTGCGCCCTCGAGCGCCGCGCCGAATAGGCCGTCCGTGGAGGGGCGCAGGCTCACGCCCTCGCGTCGGGCGGCGCGCACGATCATCCACCCGAGGAAGGCCGCCATGAGGGTTTGCGTGATCGCGGTGCCCAGGCCGGAGCCTGCCACCCCCAGGTCGAGGGGATACATGAGCACCCAGTTGGCGACCACGTTAAAGGCCGCGCCCACGGACGCCGCGACCAGGGGAGTGTGCGCGTCCTGCAACCCGCGCAGGGTGCCGGTGGCCGCCAGGACGACGAACATGCCGACGAGGCCGGGCGCGGAGGCGCGCAGGTAGGCCAGGGCGTGCGGCATCGTCGCCGCGTCGGCACCCAGCCAGGTCAGCAGGGGAGAGGCGAAGACAGCCAGGAGGATCGCGGCGAGGGCGCCGAGGCCTCCCGCCAGCCACATGGCCTCGACCCCCGAGCGGATCGCGCGGTCACGCCGCCCGGCCCCCAGGTGGCGCCCCGCCAGGGAGGTCGTCGAGTAGGCCAGGAAGATGAAAAGCCCGACCGCCGTGTTCAGCACGGTCGACGCGATGCCCAGGCCCGCCAGCTGCGGCGTGCCCAGGTGGCCGACCATCGTGGAGTCGATGACGGTGAACAGAGGCTCCGCGATGAGGGCACCCAGGGAGGGCAGCGCGAGCGCCAGGATCATCCGCGTGGTGATCGTCGGGGTCGACGAGGCTGGGGCCTCCTCGCGCGTGGCAGGTGAGGTCGGGTCGCCGGTTCCCTGTGTGCTCGTCATGACACTCCGATTCTTTTCCACAATGTGTGCACAGGCCTGTGGAAAGCCGTGCATTGGGAAATTCTAGACGGCCCAATGAATGACAATGATGTAACTGTGATGAGGATATCTGCCCTGACAGATCGGTTATTTCGCGTTGTGCACAGGCGTCGTCGGCGTTGTGCACAGGTTATCCACAATATGTGCGCATGCCCGTGCACAGCGTCGGTCGCGCGATCGCCTACTACGCGTTAGTCTTCGCCTGAAGGCCCACTATCCACAGGGCCCCGGGCCGCGCTCGCGGCACTCAGCCCAGCCCCGGCCTCGTCCCTACACGCCCGTGCACCCGAGAGGATCACGATGTCCGACGACCAGTTCGACCGCGTCCCGCCGCAGGACATCGACGCGGAGATGAGCGTCCTCGGATCGATGATGCTGACGACCGAGGCCGCCAACGTCGTCTCCGAGATGCTGCGCGGGCAGGACTTTTACCAGCCCAGCCACGAGACGATCTTCGACACCATTGTCGAACTCAACGGCCGCGCGGAACCCGCCGACGCCATCACCGTCGCCGGCGAACTCAAGCGCGCGGGCGTCCTGTCGAAGGTGGGCGGCGCCGCCTACCTCCACACCCTCATCGCCTCCGTGCCCACCGCCGCGAACGCCGCCTACTACGCGCGTATCGTGCGCGAACGCGCCATCATGCGCCGCCTCGTCACCGCGGGCACGCGCGTCGTCCAGCTCGGCTACGCGGACGCCGGCGGCGACGTTGACGAGATCGTCGACCAGGCCCAGGCCGAGGTCTACGCCGTCTCCGACGGGCGCGAAACCAGCGACTACGTGTCCATGACGCAGATGAGCTCCGACATTCTCAACGCGCTCGAAGACATCGAGAAGAACCAGGGGAAGCTCAACGGCGTGCCCACCGGCTTCACCGACCTCGACGAGCTCACCCAGGGCCTGCACGGCGGCCAGATGATCATCGTCGCCGCCCGACCCGCCATGGGTAAGTCCACGCTCGCCCTGGATTTCTGCCGTTCCGCATCCATGAAGCACGGCATCACCTCGCTGATCTTCTCCCTGGAAATGAGCTCGCAGGAAATCGCGATGCGTATGCTTTCCGCCGAGTCCGGCGTGCGCCTGTCCAAGATGCAGGCCGGCAAGATGACCGATGTCGACTGGCGCAAGGTCGCCGAAACCACCTCGCGCATGAGCGAGGCACCCCTATATGTCGACGACTCCGCGAACATCACCATCTCCGAGATCCGCTCCAAGTGTCGCCGCCTCAAGCAGCAGGAAAACCTGGGCCTCGTCGTCGTCGACTACCTCCAGCTCATGACGAGCGGCCGCCAGGTCGAGTCGCGTCAGCAGGAAGTCTCCGCGATGTCTCGAAACCTCAAGCTCCTGGCCAAGGACCTCGACATCCCGGTCATCGCCGTCGCGCAGCTGAACCGTAACTCCGAGGGCCGCACCGACCGCAAGCCCATGATGAGCGACCTGCGTGAGTCCGGCTCGCTCGAGCAGGACGCCGACATCATCATCCTGCTACACCGCCCCGACTACTATGACAAGGAAGACCGCCCCGGCGAGGCCGACATCATCGTCGCCAAGCACCGTGCGGGCGCGACTGCGACCGTCACCGCCCTCTTCCAGGGCGACATGGCGCGCTTCGTCAACTACACGGGACGCCCGGAGCCCGGCGGCGAGTAAGGTCGCTGGGCCTGGCTGCTGTGCCTGGCTGCTTGTGGCCCCGACAGATCTCCGGCCGCCGCGTGGCCTGCCCGCCCGCGAGCCGTCCGCGCTGCGAGCTTCGCTCGGCGCGTCGGCTCGTTGTCCGGCCAGGCCCCGCAGGCCTCGC
>CABKMD010000095.1 GCA_902373435.1 uncultured Actinomyces sp. | reverse complement strand
GAGCGTATGCTCGCCCCCTGCCTCTTTATTGGGGGTTTCCGCGTCCTCACCTGTATGAATGCACCGATAGACCCCGCGTAATGCGACCGACTGTTGGTATTGGCCGTGCGGGGGGCTGTCTGTGATGGGTAGAATAAAGCCCGATTTGTTAGTAAAGTAACAGCTTTAATGCCGTATGGAGATGCCTCTGAAGGGTATTTTCGCTGATTATGAGGGAGAGAGAGGATACGTTATGAGCGATACCTCCCGTGTTCGGCCTCTGGCTGAAACGCTTGCCGCAATGGCGGCGTTGACTCCGGCACAGCACACGCTCTTGGAGCGCATTTCGCACCATGCGATGCCCGTGACCGTGGCGGAGCTGGCTCAGGAAGCTGGCTTGCACGTCTCGAGTGTGCGCGAGACCCTCGAGGGCCTGTTCGCCCTTGGCCTCGTAGAAAAGCAGCAGCTTCCCTCATCCGGTCGTGGCCGACCCGCACTGGGCTATTCGACGATGACCCCGGCGGATCCCTCGTTTGCGGCGCAGATGCTGCACCAGCTCACCTCGTCGCTGCTGGGATGGCTGCGCGTTGATGCGGCTGACCCGGCGGCCTCGGTGCGTGAGATTGGCTCGCGCTGGGCGGACGCCGCCCTCGAGACGATGGCGGTGCCCGACCATAGCCACAAGCCGAACCGTCGCCCCGTGCGCGACACGTTCAATGTCGCGGCGCACCTGGGCAAGGTGCGCCTATTTATGAACGCCATGGGCTTCGCGTCTGTCCCGCACGACACTGATCCGATGGCTGTCGTGCTGACGGCATGCCCGTTTACCGAGCCGGGCACCCCCGATGACCTGGCCCTCGAGCTGCGCCGTGGCATCGTCGAGCGTGTGTTTGAGCGGACGGCGACCGGATTTGCCACCTGGTCACTGGAGTCGGATCCTTCCGACCCTCTGCGCCTGACTGTCTATATTCGACGGCTCGATGATGCGGACCCGAAGCCGCTGTCGACGACCCTTCACTTCTTTGGTGGCGCGGCTGAGGCGGCCGGTGGGTACATGCGCGAACTCCCATCAGCTGAGACTCCCGCGACTCTGGGTGAACTCATCAATCAGCTCAGCTCAGAGAGCCCTGAGCTGAAACGAATCCTCGCTGTGTCGAGCTACCTGGTGAACGAGCGCTCTGCTCGTCTGGACGCTGAGCTCGCGCCCGGCGCGCGCGTCGACGTGCTGCCTCCGTTTGCCGGTGGGTGAGATTTTTCAGGCATTTGTGTGGGGCGGTCAGGGTTGTAACATAATCCTGACTGTTCCCGCGTAGGATGAACGGGAAGGCACTCCCGTCTCTGGAGGATCCCATGTCAGCTGAGATTGCAACCGGCATCACCGATCAGCCGCTGGATACTGGCGCGCTGGTCGATAGCGCACGTCGGGATACGTGTGGTGCTGTGGCGTCCTTTATTGGGGTGGTGCGTAACCATGACGGCAGAGAGAGCGTCGACGCGATCGAGTATTCGTCGCACCCCTCGTCGCAGCAGATTCTGCGGGACATCGTCGTGGAATTCAAGGATCGTCCGGGTGTGCATCGCATTGTCGCGTGGCACCGCGTGGGGCGTCTGGTGATCGGCGAGGACGCGATGGTCGTCGCCGTTGCTGCGGAGCATCGTGCGCAGGCATTCCGTGTGGTTGAGGCGATCGTTGAGGATGTGAAGGCGAAGCTTCCGATCTGGAAGAAGCAGGAATTGACTGACGGTTCTCACAACTGGTCGGGCCTGTGAGATGACGATCGGCGATCCTTTTTCCCGTGATGCGGCCGTCTCTGGGCGCACCGTCGTGCTTCCGCTGATCAATCAGCCCGTCCCGTACGAGGCCGGGGATCCCGCGCTGGAGCGTTTCCGTCGCAATTGGCTCGTTTCCGGCATTGGCGAGGACGGCCAGGCGCGCCTGGCAGCCGCGCGCGTACTCGTGGTGGGTGCGGGTGGCCTCGCCTCCCCCGTTCTCCTGTACTTGACGGCGGCGGGCGTTGGCACGATCGGCATCTGCGATTCTGACGTGGTCGAGGTGTCGAATCTTCAGCGTCAGCTCCTGCATGGTGAGGGTGACGTGGGGGTTCCAAAGCCGGACTCCGCGGTGCGTCACCTGAGCACACTGAACTCCTCGGTGCATTTTGAGCGCTACGGGCACGTGACCCGCGAGTGGCTGGATGAGCATGGTCGCGAGTGGGATCTGATCGTGGAGTGCACGGATAACTTTGACGCGAAGTACCTGGTGGCGGACTACTGCGCGAATTCTGGTGTCCCGCTGGTGTGGGGCACGGTCGTGTCGATGGCCTTCCAGGTGAGCGTGTTCTGGTCTGCGGCACCGGCTCCCGTGCCGTCGCTGACGCTGCGGAGGCTGCACCCGGTCAAGCCTGCCCCCGGGACGACTCCGGCCTCGCCGAAGGTTGGCGTGCTCGGCCCCGTGGTTGGCCAGGCGGGCACCGCGATGGCGACGGAGGCTATCAAGCTGCTGGTGGGCTTTGGCGAGCCGCTGATCGGGCGCGTCCTGATGACGGATGCGGCGACGCAGCGCGCCGACGTGCTGACCTTCGCGCCGTGGGACTAAGTCCGGTCGCCGTCCCGCGTGCTGATGTCGCTGCGATCGTTGTCGGCGGCGGTGGGGGAGAGCGCCTGGGTGGCGTCTCCAAGCCTGACCTGATGCTCGGCGGTGTGCGGCTCATTGATCGTGTGTGTGCTGCGGTCCTGGAGGCGTGTGGCGCGGGCTGCGTGGCCGTCGTCCCTCCAGCCGTGCGCGTCCTGGACGGTGTTCTGCGTACCCTCGAGGATCCGCCGAACGGTGGCCCTCTTGCCGGTATTGATGCCGGTCTGCGCGCGTTGAACGTCGGTGATGACGTCCTCGTCGTCATCGTTTCCGTCGACGCTCCTGGGGTGGGTGGATTCTTGCCTGCGCTTCTCGAACTCGCGTTGGGGGAGGGGGTTGAGGGCCGCATCGTGCGCGGCGGTGACCCGGAGCCCTTCGATCAGTACCTCATGGGCGTCTATCGCGCGGGTGCGCTGCGCCGCGTTCTCGACGAGGCCGAGGCTGCCCTCGGGTCAGTGCGCGGAGTGGGGGTGCGTCGGATACTGCGCGCCCTTGAGGTTGAGCGAGTGAGCGTGAGCACGGACGTCTGCCGGGACATCGATACCCCTGCGGATGTTGCGTGGTGGGAGGAGTTCCTGAGCAATTGAGTTGTGAGTAATTCCTCCGAGGGTATAGGTTTAGCTAGTAAATGTCCCGTGCTCTCTCCCATCAAGGTGCGCTCATGAATCTTCGTCGCCGGCAACTGTGGCAGCGACTCGGACTGACCGTAATGTGAGGAATTCTGGCTGTATCCATCTCTCCCGCCGCTGCCGCCGCCCCTGCAGACGGTCAGGACATGCATAGCGATGCGGAGGCTATCGACCTCACCCTGTCAAACTCGGACGCCGGCGTCGTCGCCTCGGCCGCTTCGGAAGACCGTGTAGCAACGGACGACGCTGATGCGTCCGATGCCTCCGACTCCGCCGAATCTGCGGAATTGGCCGACGAGACCGCGGCCTCGCCCGAGGAGGAGAGTACGGACGGCGTCGATGCGCAGGTCTACACATTCCCCGGCACGGACGGCCCCACCCGCATTCATATTCTCACGACGACGGGTTCTGCGGATGCCATCCTGCTCGAGTCTCGAGGCGTCTTCGCCATGATCGACGGTGCCGAGGGCGTGGGTGCGCCCGACGGTAAGGATCCGCGGTACCCGCTGCGCGAGGGGGTTGTCAATGCTGCGCTTGGTGATACGGACTGGGTGCTCGGCTATATGTCCAGCTACGGCGTCACCTCCTCGAACCTCGCGTTCTACCTCGGCACGCACGCTCACTCCGACCATATCGACAACGCCGACGAGATCATCAGGAAGTTCCAACCGAAGGTTATTCTCAGCCCCGAGTATTCCCACGCGTGGATCACGGATAAGTCGCGTCTGTGGGACAACCAGTGGGTCTACGACAACATGATGGCGGCCGCGCGATGGGCTCAGAGCACGTATGGTGCGTCGATCGTGCAGAACATCAACGACTACAACACTCACATCGCGCTGGGTGATATGGATGTCCAGATTATCCCCACGGATCCGGCTGAAAACTATAAGAAGACCGGCGTTCGCGATGCAAACCTCATCGCATATACCGCGAAGGTAAATGCATTCGGGCATTCCGCCTACCTAGCTGCCGACCTCGAGGCCGGCAGCGGTTACGAGGACCGCATCGCGCCGATCGTTGGGCATGTCGATATGCTCAAGGCTGGTCACCACGGTCTGCCTAGCTCTAACTCGAGTTCCTTCATGAAGGCCTTGAGCCCCTTCATGATCGCCCAGACCGGGCCGGAATGGTACACCCCCGACAATCTGACCCAGAGTGTTATTCACGGGGAATCGTCATGGGTGCCGCTGATGGATATGTGGTCCAGTGCGCACATTCCCTCGCTCATCGCCACATTTAACCCTGCTGGCATTTCATACAACGATCTGTCCGCCGCCTCCTGGGGACATGAGTACGGCCTAGAAAATCCGCACGCCTGGTGGTTCAAGGGCGGCCGACCCGCAGCCACGACTGGCTGGTGGAAGGGGTCGAGTGGCTCCTGGTACTTCATGGCCGAGTCGGGCAAGATGGTTACCGGCTGGCTGCGCGACGGCGATGCCTGGTACTTCATGCAGTCCTCAGGTTCGATGGTCTCGGGCTGGAAGAGCATCGGCGATTCCTGGTACTACTTTGCCGACTCTGGCGTCATGGCCACCGGGCGGGTGATCGTCTCTGGTCGTATGTCCTCGTTTGCAGAGTCGGGACGTTGGCTGGGCTACGTATCCTGACCGTTACCGCTGCTCGTCGAGCTGGTGGAAGATCGCGGTGAGCAGGGGCGTGATCACCTCGAGGGTGTCGAGTGCGCCGCCTCGCGAGCCGGGCGAGGAGATGATGAGTGCGCCGGAGGAATCGCGTGCGGTCACGCCGACGACCTCGCGGGACAAGCCCGACAGGGGAGTGTTCGTCAGGCCGTGGGCGCGGATCTGCTCGGCGATGCCCGGGATCTCAACCTCGACGATGGAGCGGACGACCTCGGGCGCGTAGTTGCCCACGCCGAAACCTGAGCCGCCTAGGATAAGGATGAAGCGCGCGCCGGCCTCGAGCGCGTCGCGAATCTCCGCCTCGAGGACGTCGGCGCTCTCCGGGATCGCCGCTACCGTCACCGGGCCGAGGCCAGCCTCGGCGAGCGCTGCCGTACAGGCGGGGGTCGTCCGATCCTCCTTCGTGCCGCGCTGGATGCGGTCCGAATAGGTGATGATGTGGGCGCTGATCTGGCTGAGGTCATAGTCGACAGGCTTAGGCATGGTGTCCTCCGGTGGCGAATGCGTATGAATGTGATCCTAGTCCCTTCCTGCTGCGGACGTGAGGCTGGGAGCAGAGCGTGGTCGCGAGGCGATTTTGTGGGTGCGAGGGCCGAGGAAAAAGAAGGATGCGGGCGTCGGTGCATGGAGAGAGGCGGTTGAGGCAGGGCGTATGGAATAGAGTATTCCGTTTTATGATGGGTATAGGCATGTTAAATGCGCACGCATTTTTCCCGATAGCACAAGTAAAAGTAACGATGTGGGGGGTGAGCATGAGCGAATCGTTGCGCGTCCGCGTCTCGGGTTGTTAGATTTAACGCGTTCGCTTCCCTCTCAAAAGGAGATACGAGTGCGTTCCCTTCGCATCCTCCCCGCCATCGGCGCCGCCGCCCTGGCACTCGCGGCCTGCGCGGGCGGTTCCACCCCCGCCGATTCCACGGCCTCGCCCAAGGCAACACAGCCCGCCGAGACCACCGTCCTCAACGTCTACGCCGCCGCTTCGCTGACCGAAACCTTCGGTGAGCTCGAAGAGATCTTCGAGGAAGCCAACCCCGGCGTGGACGTGCGCTTCAACTTCGCGGGTTCCCAGGACCTCGTGACCCAGCTCGGTGAGGGCGCGGACGTCGACGTCCTGGCCACCGCCAACGAATCCACCATGAAGAAGGCCGCCGACGCCTCCCAGGTCGACGCGCAGACCATCTTCGTCACCAACACCCTTACCCTCATCACGACGCCCGGCAACCCGGCGGGCGTGACCGGCCTCGACTCCTCGCTCGACGGCGTCAAGCTGGTGATCTGCGCGCCCGAGGTCCCCTGCGGCAAGCTCACCAAGACTCTCACGGAGAAGCTGGGTGTGACCCTGAACCCCGTGTCCGAGGAGCAGGCCGTCACCGACGTGCGCGGCAAGGTGTCCTCCGGCCAGGCCGACGCTGGCATCGTCTACAAGACCGACGCCCTCGCCGAGGGTGACGCCGTCGATACCGTCGCCATTCAGGGTGCCGCCGAGGCCGTTAACAAGTACCCGATCGCCGTCGTGAGCGCCTCGACCAAGAAGGATCTGGGCCAGAAGTGGATCGACCTGGTCCGCTCCGCCGACGGCCAGAAGATCCTCGAAAGCGCCGGCTTCACGCCCGCCGCGAAGTAACATCGGCGCGTGAAGTCACGCAGGACGCCCGCCGTCAGTCCCCTGCCCGTCTGGGCGGGGGGCCTCGGCGCGCTCGCCCTGTGCTTCCTGGTCCTGCCCCTGGCCTTCATGATGGGGCGCGTCAACTGGGCCGCCCTCGGCGCGACGCTCGCGACCCCGGAGGCTGCTTCCGCCCTTGGTCTATCGCTGCGCACGTGCGCCGTAGCGCTCGGCGTGGACCTCCTCCTCGGCGTCCCCGCCGCCCTCGTGCTGTCACGCTCGTGGCGGGGCGTGCGCGCCGCCCGCATCCTCGTCGCCCTGCCGCTCTCGCTGCCGCCCGTCGTCGCCGGCATCGCGCTGCTTGCGGCCTTCGGGAGGCGCTCGACCCTCGGGGCGCTCCTTGGCGGCGCCGGCCTCGACATCGCGTTTACGACGAGCGCCGTCGTCATCGCGCAGGTCTTCGTTTCCCTGCCCTTCCTCATTGTCACCCTCGAATCCGCGCTGCGCGCCCGCGAGCAGGGGCTCGACGAGATGGCCTCCTCCCTGGGTGCCTCGCCCTCGCGCGTCTTCTGGCAGATCACCGCGCCCACGGTCCTGCCCGGCCTCGGGCGCGGCACCGCCCTCGCGTTGGCCCGATGCCTCGGCGAGTTCGGGGCGACCCTCACCTTCGCCGGATCCATGCAGGGTGTCACCCGCACGATGCCGCTCCAGATCTACCTGGCCCGTGAGTCCAACGCGGATCTGGCCCTCGCGCTCGGCGTGGTCCTCCTCGGCGTCGCAGCCGCCGTCGTCGCGCTCACGGAAACCCCGTGGGGACGGTTCTCCTCGCTCCTTCGTTTCACGAGGCGTGGGCACGCCTCCGCTTCCACCGATCCCTCTGCTCGCCCCACCGCCCCCTCCGCGCTCGCGGGCGAGGGCGTGGCCGTGCGCGTCGCCGGAACCGTGGCGGCGCGCGGCTGGGACGTGGACGCGGAACTTCGCCCCGGCCTCGTCACCGCCGTCGTCGGCCACAACGGCGCCGGAAAGTCGACGCTCGCCCAGGTGATCGCCGGAACCCTGCGCGTGGATAGCGGGAGCGTCAGCATTGGCGAGCGAGTCGTCGATGGTGCCGCCACTTTCGTGCCCGCGCGCCGACGCGGCGTCGCCGTGGTCTCCCAGGCACCCCGCATCTTCACCCACATGAGCGTCCTGTCCAACGTTGCCTTCCCACTGCGCGTGCGCGGGGTGGGGCGCGCGCAGGCCCGGGCCGCCGCCCTCGAACAGCTGCGTGCCGTGGGGATCGCCGACCTCGCGCACAAGCGTGCCTCCGACCTGTCCGGCGGCCAGGTCGCCCGCGTGGCGATCGCCCGCGCCCTCGTCTTCCGCCCCGAAGTCCTCATCCTCGACGAGCCCACGGCCGCCCTCGACGTCGAGGCCACCACCCAGGTCTCCGCCGTCCTGCGCGAGCGCCTGGTGGGCGCGGGTATCACGACGCTGCTGGTCTCCCACGACATCGCCGAAGTCCTGTCTCTCGCCTCCCACATGATCGTCATGGGGGAGGGACACATCGTCGAGGAGGGCGAACCCGCCCGCGTGCTTGCCTCGCCCGCGTCGGTGTTCGCGGCCCGCCTGGCCGGTCTCAACATCGTGAGTGGGGCTCCCGTGTCGCGCCCCGGCATGGTTGGCGTGCGCGTCGGCGACGGGGCGCTGTGGGCGGCCGACAGCGTTGGCCATGGGGAGGAGTCGGCGCGCGTCGCCCTCACCTTCCCGCCCGAGGCCGTGGCCCTGTCCCGAGAGGAAGCCCACGCATCGCCACGATCCGTCCTGCCCGGCACCGTCGGCGGGGTTGATGTCCCGGGCTCCCTCGTCAGCGTGCGCGTTGTGCTCGCGGAGGATGTTGTCGTGACCGCCCGCGTCACCGCCGCCGCCTGGTCAGAGCTGGGCCTCGTCGTCGGTGATTCGCTCTGGGTCAGCGTCAAGGCCACTCAGGTCCGAGCGATCCGAGTCGGCGCCCGTGAGTGAGTCGGGGTCTACAGGTCTGGTCACAGCCGCTGAGTAGTCGATGGGTGTCAGTTTCGTGAGTTTAATTTCTGCCTGTCGGCAATATCCGACGATCAGACGTTGAATGGCGCTCAGTGTTGAATTGACGAGCTGATTGCGTGGGGTTTCGACGTGCAAGTCCCCGAAGAACAGCGGACGATGCCGTTCGATTCGCTCACTAAAATGCTTGAGATCAGCCGCCATATGGTTCAGAGCTTTGTGTGAATCAGCGAACTCGAGATGGCAGAGAAGGGCAGCAGCGAAGTTGTTGACAACGAGCCGATCCAGTGCCTCGTTGAGGGCCATTTTCTTGCCGGAATTACGGCGCGGACTGACATCGCACATACGAAGGGCCGCGAGCGTCACCTCCTTGTCGTATTTC
>CABKMD010000094.1 GCA_902373435.1 uncultured Actinomyces sp. | reverse complement strand
CATGGAGCACCATGTCGACGGGCTCATTTTCGTCTCCGGCAGACACGCCGACCTCTTGTCCGACCTCTCTCCCTATCACGAGGCCGCCGCGCGCGGAATTCCCTTCGTCACGATCAACGGTGCACGCCCAGAGGTCCCTGCCCCCGACTTTTCCACCGGCGACTCTCTCGGCATCCGCGCTGCTGTCACACACCTGCACGAGCTGGGCCATACGCGCATCGCACTACTGACCGGCCGCACGCACATCGTCCCGGCCCTGCGCAAGGCCGAGGCATTCTCGCAGGTGATGGCCGAGCTGATCGGAGACCACTCCCCCATCATCGAAGAGACCTTCTATACGTACGAGGCCGCGGCTGCCTACACGCACGCCCTCCTGGAGCGCGGCGTCACTGCGATCATCACCGGATCCGACCTGCAAGCCCTCGGCGCCATCCGCACGATTTCTTCACTCGGCCTGTCAGTCCCGGGCGACGTCTCGGTCATCGGTTTCGACGACACGTTCCTCATGAGCCACCTGGATCCATCCCTCACGACGATCCACCAGCCCGTTCCGTCAATCGTCTCTTCCGCAGTGCGCGCGCTTTTCGAGGCATTAAACACGGCAGACTACACCCCCACGCACGCCGATTACGTTTTTTCGCCCGATCTCATCGTGCGCGGCTCAACGGGACACGTCAGATAATTCCCGTTTTTCATGGTCATCCGGGCACCGAGATTGGCTTGACAAAGATTCTCAATTTCAAAGAGAATGATTTTCATGTCGAAGCGAATCCTTGCTGCCGTGTGCGCGGCTGCCACAGCGCTCGCCCTGTCCGCCTGCATGTCCCCGTCCACGTCCGGAGGCAGCTCCTCCAAGGACGGCAAGCTGACCGTCATGGCCTCGTTCTACCCCCTGCAGTACCTGGCTGAGAAGATCGGCGGCGAGCACGTCTCCGTTTCCTCCCTCACCCCGGACGGCGCCGAGCCGCACGACCTCGAGCTCTCCCCCAAGATGGTCGACTCCCTGTCCTCTGCGGACGCGGTCATCTATCTCGCGGGCTTCCAGAGCGCCGTTGACGAGGCCATCGAGCAGCAGGCCCCCAAGACCGTCATCGACGTCTCCTCCGCGGCCGAGCTGATTGATGCCGGCACCGACGCGAACCACCCCTCCGAGGATGAGGAAGAGACCACCGACGAGGCCCAATCGGACCAGACCGAGGCCCACGACCACGATCACGATCACGAGGGCCACGACCACGAGGCCCACGACCACCACCACGACATGAGCGCAGACCCGCACTTCTGGCTGGATCCCACCCGCATGGCGAAGGCCGCCACCCTGGTGGGAGACAAGCTCGCCGAGGCCGACTCCGCCCACGCTGAAGTCTACAAGGCGAACGCGAAGGCCCTGGCCGAGGAGCTCAACACCCTGAGCGACACCCTGGTCACCAAGACCTCGAACTGCAAGGTCAAGACCTTCGTGACCGCTCACACCGCCTTCGGTTACCTGGCGGACCGCACTGGCCTGACCCAGGTCGGAATCTCCGGCCTCGACCCCGAATCTTCCCCCTCCCCCGCACGTCTGGCTGACATCGCACAGATCGCCAAGGAGCAGGGCGTAACGACGGTCTTCACCGAGGCCCTTATCGACCCCAAGGTCGCTCAGACCCTGGCCGACGACCTCGGCATCACGACGGCCGTCCTGGACCCGATCGAGTCCCAGACCAACGCTTCCAAGGACTACGCCGCGACGATGAACTCCAACATTGACGCCCTGACGAAAGCCCTCGACTGCCAGTGACAACGACTTTCACCCCTACAACGGCGGGAGCCTCCCACGCGGAGGCGCCCGCCGTCGTGCGTCTCGACAACCTGCACGTGGCCTGGGATACGGACCTGATCCTCCACGGGATCTCGCTCGACATCCCCGCCGGCCAGACCGTGGCGATCACCGGCTCGAACGGATCGGGCAAGTCCACGACCCTCAAGGCCCTGCTGGGCACCGCCCCCATCACAAGTGGCGACGCCCAACTCTTCGGTCGCTCGATTTCCACTCGCCGCCGCGTGCCGTGGAACAAGATCGGATACGTCCCCCAGCGCATCTCCTCGGGCGGCGCGATCAGCGCCAGCGCGATCGAGGTCGTGCGATCCGGCCTGCTCGGGCCTCGTCGCCTATGGGCGATGCCGGGCGACACGGCGAAGGCGATGGCCGCCCTCGAACGCGTCGGCATGGCCCACCGCGCTCACTCTCCCCTGAACATCCTCTCGGGCGGGCAGGCTCAGCGCGTCCTGATCGCTCGCGCCCTCGTGCATCGCCCCAAGCTGCTCATCATGGACGAGCCGATGGCCGGAATCGACGCGACATCGCGAGCGCGCCTCGCTCAGATCGTCGCCGACGCCAAGGCGGAGGGCACCACAATCCTCATTGTCCTGCACGAACTGGGCGAACTCGGCCCGCTCCTGGACCGCGAGCTGCACATCAGCTCGGGGCACGTCTCCTACGACGGACCTCCCCACATTGAGGACGACCACGAACAGCATCACAACGGCGGCGATCACTGCCACCCCAGGATCGAGGCGAGGTCCACGACGAGCGACCGTGGCCTCGTGAGCGGAATCTAGACGGGAGCGACGCATGATTGACGCACTGACTACCCTCCTGTCCTCGCCGATGATGCAGCGTTCGCTGCTCGCCGCCCTGATCGTGGGCATCACTGCCCCGATCATCGGCACCTACCTGGTCCATCGCCGACTGGCGATGCTCGGCGACGGCATCGGCCATATCTCTCTGACTGGCGTCGCGCTGGGCTGGCTGGCGGGCACGTTCGCGAACGTGAGTCCCGCCGACTCGTGGGCAGTCCCCGGAGCGGTCATTATCTCCCTGCTGGGTGCGATCGCGATCGAGCTGGTGCGCCAGAGCGGTCGCACCTCCGGCGATACGGCTCTGGCTATGCTGTTCTACGGGGGCATCGCCGGCGGCGTCCTGCTGATCGGCCTGGCGGGCGGCACCTCCACTCAGCTGAACTCCTACCTCTTCGGTTCGATCTCGACCGTGCGGTGGAGCGACATTACGCTCATCACGCTCCTCGGGCTCGCAATCGTCGCGCTCGGCGTCGGCTTGGCTCCCGCACTCTTCTCGGTGACCAACGACGAGGACTTCGCCCGCTCAACGGGACTGCCCGTGCGCACACTGTCCCTGCTGATCGCGATCCTGTCGGCACTGACCGTGGCTGTCGCAATGCGAGTCGTCGGCTCCCTCCTGGTCAGCGCGCTCATGGTGATCCCCGTGGCGATCGCCCAGCTCGGGGCGCATTCGTTCCGCTCCACGATGGGCATAGCGATGGCTCTCGGCGTCATCATCTGCACGTGCGGACTGTCCCTGACATACTTCGTCGATCTGTCTCCCGGTGCGACCATCGTTGTGGGCGCGATCGGCCTGTACGCGATCGGATTTACGATCCGGGCTATTGTGGACCGTATCCGCAGGGTGCGCAGGCTTCGCGCGGCCCGCGGCCACAACCAGCATCCGGAGCGCGAACACCTCGCTCACAAGGGCGCATCATGACGAAGGGAACACCATGCAGCGCATGACAAAGCAGCGTCAGGCGGTCCTCGATGAGCTGACCCGCGTCAGCGACTTCCGCAGCGCCCAGCAGATCTTCGAGGACCTGCACCTTCAGGGGGAGCGCGTGGGCCTGGCGACCGTGTACCGCTCGCTCCAGAGCCTCGCGGACGACGGCCGCGTCGATACGTTAAGGTCCTCCGACGGCGAGGCCCTGTACCGCTCGTGCACGACGCACCACCACCATCATCACCTGGTGTGCCGCGAGTGCGGCTTCACCGAGGAGATCGAGCAGTCGCAGATCGAGTCGTGGGTGGATTCGGTTGCGACGGCGCACGAATTTGCAGATGTCGAGCATTCCCTGGAGTTCTTCGGGGTGTGCGCATCGTGCCAGTCGAAGAAGTGACTCTCCAAGGCCGGATCGGCCTGAACGAGGCCTGGGAGGCGGATGACGCTTTCCCAGGCCTCTTGCGTTGGTTAGGATAGGCTTTGTTTGATTAGCCTCACTCTGGGAGTGTCATGTTCGCCGCTGGAATCGATTCCATGGTCCCCGCATTTGCACGCGAGGGCATCTGCTTCTTCGTTTTCCTGTTCATGGTCGTCCTCTTGCGCGCGCAGACGACCTACTGGCTGGCTCGCGCCGCGGCCTCGGGCGCCGTCCTAGCGACGGGACGCCAGGGCTTCCTGGGCACCGTTGCCCGCTGGTTCGACGGCCCCGTTCCCCGCAAGGGCGCTGCCATGCTCGACAAGTGGGGCATCGTCGTCATTCCCCTGTGCTTCCTGACGGTAGGCATCCAGACAGCGGTCAACGCGGGCGCTGGACTTGCACGCATGCGCTGGAACACCTACACGATTGCCATGATCCCGGGGTGCGTCCTGTGGGCACTGCTCTACGGCCTCGGGACGCTCGCTGTCTTCACCGCAGCGATCCGCGCGGTCGCCGGTTCCCTGTGGGGTTGGGCGGGCCTCGCCCTCATCGTCGCGCTGATCGCTGCGAAGATCGTGTGGGGTCGCCGCAAGTGCCGCGCGGTCGACGCCGCGCTGGCCACCGACAACAGCTAGGACTGAGCGACGCGGTCGATCGCACCGCCGAAGCGCCGGTCGCGGCCCGCGAACTCCTCCAGGCACCCCCACAGCTCCTCGCGGTCGAACGCGGGCCAGGGAGTGTCGACGAACATCATTTCGGCATACGCCATCTGCCACAGCAGGTAGTTGGACAAACGCTGCTCCCCAGACGTGCGGATCATGAGGTCGACGTCGGGCACGTCGGGCAGATAGAGGTGGCGCGACAGCGTCTTTTCGGTGACGCCGCGCGGGCTCAGACGCCCGGCCGCGACGTCCTCGGCGATGGAGCGGGCAGCATCCGCCAGCTCGGCCCGCCCACCGTAGTTGACGCACATGATGAGGTCAAGAGTCTTGCAATGCGAGGTTGCCCGATCGGCCTTCTCCAGCGCATTGATGACACTTTTCCACAGCTTGGGTCGCCGCCCACTCCACCGCACGTGCACGCCCCAGTCGGCGAGCTGGTCGGTGCGCCGCGCGAGCACGTCGGACGCGTAGTTCATGATGAAAGAGACCTCGGCGGGCGAGCGCTTCCAGTTCTCCGTGGAGAAGGTGTAGACGCTCAGGTAGCGCACGCCCGCGTCGATCGCGCCTGCGATCGTATCCATGAGGGCGTACTCCCCCGCCCGATGTCCATCGGTGCGTGCCAGGCCGCGGCTATTGGCCCAGCGACCATTTCCATCCATGATGAGGGCGACGTGTGCGGGCACCTCACCCTTGCGAAAGACGGGCGCCTCGCAGTGCCACTGACCGGGCCCGAGGAGCGGCGCGGTTGGGTCGCGAGGGGCGCGGTCCATGGGGGTGGGTCGCAGGTCCGTCATGGGTGACTCCTCTCGATGACGCTCAGCGAGCGCAAGCGACGTTCCAGATGCCATTGAGTGTACGAGGAGATGAGGCCCGAGGCTTCGGTACGCGCGTAGGATTCACATCGGTCGGCCCGCTCCCAGTCGCCGCTCAGCAGCTGGCCGAGGAGGACCACCGTGTCGGGCGCGGGCGAGGAGGCACCGGGCGGACGGCAGGTATCACAGACGGTGCCACCGTCGGGAATGGAGAACGAGGAGTGGGGTCCCTGAGTACCACACACGGCACAGTCGAAGCACGAGGGGGCCCAGCCGGCCAGAGCGAGGGCGCGGAGCGTGTAGGACGTACGAATAAGGGTCGGGTCGTGGCGGCCGCGTGCGAGAGCATTGAGAGCACCGAGCAGGAGCAGGTATTGGGAGTGAGTGCCGTCGTGCGCGTCCGCGGTGAGACGCTCGGCGGTTTCGACGACGACGGTGGCCGCAAGGTAGAGGTCGTAGTTGGCGGCGATGGCGTCACCGTATTGGGCGATCGAGGCGACCTGGGTGAGGGTGTCGAGGGTGCGGCCGCGGTGAAGCTGGGCATCGATGACGGAGAAGGGTTCGACGCGTGCACCGAACTTCGAGGTCGTCTTGCGCACACCCTTGGCGACGGCTCGCACCTGTCCATGTTCGGCGGTCAGCAGCGTGATGATGCGATCTGCTTCGCCCAGCTTGTGGGTGCGCAGGACGATCGCCTCGTCTCGATAGGACTTCATCACACGGACATTGTGTCACGACCGCGCGACTTGGGAGAGGAAGACCACCTCGCATCGCATGGCGCGAAATCTGGTGTGAAGTGCGCTGGCACATCGATCGACAAGCGCCCCCGCGTGCACTGTCAACAATATGTGAGAAACTGACAGCGTGGTCGTTTACACAGTCGACACATGGTTTTCGAGTAGATAGTTTCTTCGCAACTGGATATGGTTTATCCATAATCGTCGAAGGAAGGAAACAAATGGCTCCGCCGATTGATGCCCGCGAAAAGCTTGGCACCGCACTGCGTCAGGCCCTAACGCAGACTCCGCTGTCAAAGATCTCTGTCAGCGCACTGACACGCTCCGCCGGGGTCACCCGTCAAGCGTTCTACTACCACTTCAACTCCCTGAACGACCTCAATGCCTGGGTTTTCCGCGAGGAAGTCACAGCGCACCTGACCACCAGTTCGGGAGAATGGCTCGACGCTATCGAAGCGACCATGACGTGGATGCACGCCCATCACGACGAGACCGCCGCCGCCATGAAGACCATCGAGGCGAACGACCTGTGGGCATTCCTGGCCTCCCACATTCAGGAGCTCATCGACTCCCGCCTCCCCAGCTCCGCTTCGGCCACGGCACGCGACGTCGTCGCCCAGCACTTCGCACTGGCGACCACCGCCCACATGGCTCAGTGGATGCTCTCCGGCCTGGAGGTCAACCCCTCGCTCGCGATTGCGCGCATGCGTGTGCTGATGACCGAACAGACCACCCCGGCCCTGGGCCGTCTCGCCAAGTAATGCGGTAATTCCCACCAACCGCACGAGGGCAGACACAGTCCACCCCAGGCCCCGACCTCGTTCCTCCAACGAGACCGGGGCCTGGCACATATCCGCAACATAATCGTGACAACACACCCCTAGACGCGCGACCAGGGTCTCGCTGTACGATTGGTCAGTTCCGTCTAGACAGGAATTAGACAGCTCCGCGAAATTACATGTATAGTTCGCACGTAACCTCATTATTTCTTGTCGCCGAGGATCACTGATGCCCCACCCCGATGCGAAAGAGCGGCTCGCACGCGCCCTGCGTGACGCCCTCACAACCGTCCCCCTGTCGAAGGTGACGGTTTCCGGAATCACGCGCACTGCCGGCGTGACACGCCAAGCTTTCTACTACCATTTCTCGGACATCCGAGACCTGACCGTGTGGGTCTTCAAGCGCGAGGTCGCCGACCAAATCATCGCCCACGCCACCTATGAGGACTGGTCCGATGGCCTGCTCGCCATGTTCGTGTGGATGCAAAACCACCCCGAAGAGACCCGTTCCGCCGTCTCTTCCATCGGCATGGAGGATCTGCAGGTCTTCCTCCACAAGCAGCTGCGCGCCGTCATGGAACCCATCGTCGATCAGCACAGTGCCGACCTGCCCGTCACCGAAGACGACCGCACATTCGTCACCGACCACTTCGCCCTCGCCATCCTCGGCCATGTCTCCCAATGGCTCGCAACCGGCATGAGCACCGACCCCTACATCCTCACCGAGCGCATCGCTCGCGTGCTCGACGGCCAGGTGCGTCGATCCCTTGAGGCCCTCGCGACACACCCGATCCCGGCCACGCAGCACGCCTGAAGACACAGGCGAACCCCGGCCTCGTTTTGAACTGTCTCCCGTTTCTTGGACATCGAAAGTGAAGTCCAGGGAATGGGAGGCTTTTTGTGTCTGTGGGTCTGGGGTTGAGGCATGATCGTTTGCTTCGGGAGTGGGCGGTGGAGTTGTTTGAGAGGGGGTGTGGCTATGGTTTGACCGCCGTGAGGCTTGGTGTGTGTGCTGAGACTGTGAGAGAGTGGCAGAAGATGTACCGCGTGATTGGGAGGGGCGGTTTTCTTGCCATGGGAGGAAAACAGAGAACATACGACTATGAGACCAAGGTCGGTGCAGCCAGGGCCGTGGTTGATGGTGGGATGAGTAAGCCTGAGGCGATGGTGCGTTTCGGTATTGCGAGCGCGACATCGTTGAAGCGGTGGTGCAGGCTGTACCGTGAGGGCGGCGCGCAGGCGCTGAAGCCCAAGCGCAAGGGCAGGCCGAAGGGGTCGGTGCGGGTGGTTCCTCCAACGCGTGAGGAGGAACTCGCCGTGCGTGTGCGCAAGCTTGAGGCGCAGGTGGCGTACCTAAAAAAATCGATTGCCTTGAAAGCGCAGAGGCGCTCCCAAACCGGGTCAAAGCCCTAGCGGTCGCCGAGCTTTCAGGGCGTGGACACACGGTGGGTGATCTCCTTGAGGCCGCTGGTTTTGCCAGGTCGAGCTACTACTACGCGCTGGCTCACCCCCAGCAGCCCACCAGGGCGCATCTGCGGCCCAAGGTCGCACAGATCTTTTCTCGAACTGCCAACGGGTGTGGTCACAGGCAGGTGGCTATGTGCCTGCGCGCTGAGGAGGGGGAGCGCATCGCCGATAAGACGGTCTTGAAGATGATGCGTGAGATGGGGCTGCGCTGCCAGATACGCCGCGAGAGGGCCTATCACAGGTACAACTCCTACAAGGGGGACGTGGGGCAAAGCTTTGAGAACATCATCGGTCGCGACTTCAAGGCCGATGGGCCCCTGGCAGAAGATGGGTACCGATGTCACCGAGTTCAAGCTCTCCTTCGGTAAGGCCTACCTCGCTGTGGTCTACGACTTTGGCAGCAAAGAGATTGTCGCCTACTCCATCTCTAGGTGCCCCAACCTCGCCCAGCAACAAGAGATGCTCCAAATACTCATGGACGCCAA
>CABKMD010000093.1 GCA_902373435.1 uncultured Actinomyces sp. | reverse complement strand
GCGCTGGGCGCACACAACGAAGCCCCGACCTCGTTAAACGAGGCCGGGGCCGCGTCGATCCATCAGTGCTTACTCAAGCTCGAAGGCACCCGTGTAGAGCTGGTAGTACACGCCCTTCTGAGCAATCAGATCGTCGTGGCTACCGCGCTCGATGATGCGGCCGTGCTCCAGGACCATGATCGCGTCCGAGTTGCGCACCGTCGAGAGGCGGTGGGCAATCACGAAGACCGTACGCCCCTCCATGAGGTTATCCATGCCCTGCTGCACGTGGGCTTCGGTACGCGTGTCGATCGAGGAGGTCGCCTCGTCGAGGATCATCGCCGGCGGGTCGGCCACGGCGGCGCGTGCAATCGACAGGAGCTGAGCCTGCCCCTGCGACAGGTTCGACCCGTTGCCGGTCAGCATCGTGTCGTAACCCTCGGGCAGGCGGCGGATGAAGGAGTCCGCGTTGGCCAGCTTCGCAGCGGCGATACACTCCTCGTCCGTGGCGTCCAGACGGCCGTAGCAGATGTTCTCCATGACTGTACCCGTAAACAGCTTGACATCTTGCAGGACGACGCCGAGGGAGCGACGTAGGTCCGACTTGTGGATCTTGTTGATATTGATGCCGTCGTAGCGGATCTCGCCGTCTGCGATGTCGTAGAAGCGGTTGATCAGGTTCGTAATCGTCGTCTTGCCGGCACCCGTGGCCCCGACGAAGGCGATCTTCTGGCCGGGCTTGGCCCACAGGGAGATGTCGTGCAGGATCTGCTTCTCGCCGTCGTAGGAGAAGTCGACGTCCTCCATGACTAGTTCGCCACGCAGACGCGTGTAGGTGACGGTGCCGTCGGCCTTGTGGGGGTGTCGCCACGCCCAGATTCCCGTGCGTTCCTCGGTCGGCTCAAGACTGCCGTCGGGCAGCTCACGCGCACGCACGAGGGTCACGTAGCCCTCGTCCTCCTCGGGTTCCTGGTCGATGAGGGCAAACACGCGGCCCGCGCCCGCCATACCCATGGCGATCATGGGGACCTGCATGGACATCTGACCGATCGTCTGCGAGAAGTTACGGACCATGCCCAGGAAGGACACGACGACGCCGACCGTAATGACGTCGACACCGAAGAGGTAGATGTTCGGCGTCCGCTCCAGGATCATGACGCCGCCAACGATGGCGATCACCACGTACATGATGTTGCCAATGTTGCCCAGGGCAGGCATCAGCACGTTGCCGTAGATGTTCGCCTTCTGCGAGGCGTCGAAGAGCTTGTCGTTGTACTCGACGAACTCGTCCTTGGCGTCCTGCTCATGGTTGAAGACCTGGACGACCTTCTGGCCGTCCATCATCTCTTCAATGAAGCCTTCTTCGTCGGCGAGAGCTCCCTGCTGTGCCTTCATGAAGCGACCCGACAGCCCGCCGAGCTTTCCGGTCAGGAAGGCCATGAGAGCGCCGACCAGGAGGACTACGAGGAAGAGCCACACGGAGTAGTAGAGCATCGTACCGATCAGGACGATGATCGTCAGGCCCGACTGGATGAGCGTCGGAATGGACTGGCCGATCAGCTGGCGGATCGCGTCCGTGTCGTTGGTGAAGGTCGACATGATCGCGCCGTGCGGGTGCGTGTCGAAGAATCGCAGGGGCAGGCGCTCCATTGAGTCGAACATGTCGTCTCGCATGTGCTTGAGTGTCCCCTGCGTCACGATCGCCATAGCGCGGGTGTAGATAAAGCTGCCGATGACGCCGGCGCTGAAGATGATGCCCATCGTGACCACGAGGCGCACGAGCGTGCCGTGCACCGCGTCGAAGCCGATCTCGAGGCCCGGGGTCACGACGTTGTCGACGATCTGCTGCATGAAGATCGAGCCGACGGCCGAGGCCACGGCTGCCGTAATGATGCACACGACCGTCAGGCTGATGCGCACCGGGTAGTGGCGGAACACGTAGGCCATGAGGCGGCCGAAGGGACGCTCGATACCCTCGAGCTTCTCGCCGTCGTTGTCAACGGGACGACCGTGTGTACGTGCCATGTCAGGCCACCTCGCTATCGCTCGCGGCGTTCTGGGAATCGTAGATCTCGCGGTACTCCCCACCCGCTGCCATCAGCTCCTCGTGGGTGCCGCGTTCCTTGATGCGACCGTCGTCGAGGACGATGATCTGGTCGGCGTGGCTGACCGAGGACAGGCGCTGGGCGATGATGATCATCGTCGTGCCCGGGATCTCGGTCTCGAAGGCGTGACGAATGAGGGAATCAGTCTTCGTGTCCACTGCGGAGGTCGAGTCATCCAGGATGAGAATCTTCGGGTTCTTCAGTAGCGCACGGGCGATGCACAGGCGCTGCTTCTGGCCGCCCGACACGTTGGTACCGCCGCGGGAAATGACGTAGTCGTAGCCGCCGGGCAGCTGCTGGATGAACTCGTCGGCCTGCGCGAGCTTGCACGCGTGCTCAATCTGCTCGTCAGTCGCCTCCGGGTTGCCCCAGCGCATGTTGTCCTTGATGGTGCCGGAGAACAGGACGTTCTTCTGCAGGACGACGGAGACCGCGTCGCGCAGCACGCTCAGGTCGTAGTCGCGAACGTCGCGCCCGCCGACCTTCACGGATCCTTCGGACACGTCGTAGAGGCGGCAGATCAGCTGGATGAGCGAGGTCTTGGAGGCGCCTGTGCCGCCCACGATGCCGAGCGTCGAGCCCGAGTCGATGCGCAGGTTGATGTCGGACAGCGCGTTCTCTTCGGCATTCTCGGAGTACTTGAAGGACACACCCTCGAAGACCACGGAGCCGTCCGCAACCTCGGTGGCGCCATTCGCCGGGGAGATCAGCGACGGGTCGTGGTTGAGGACCTCGGCGATACGATTCGCGGACTCGGCGGCCATCGTCACCATGACGAAGATAAAGGCCAGCATGAGCATCTGCACGAGGATCTGGATGCCGTAGGTAATGAGAGCGGTCAGGCCGCCCTTCGTCAGCTCGGTCCCACCCGAGTTCACGATGATCGAGGCCCCGACGTAGTCGACGGCCACGATCGCGGCGAAGATGAAGAACATCATGACAGGGTTGTTGAGCGCAATGAGCTTCTCAGCGTTCGTGAAGTCCTGACGCACGTCCTGCGAGGCGGCACGGAACTTCGTGGTCTCATGCTCCTCGGTGACGAAGGACTTGACCACGCGGATCGCGGCGACGTTCTCCTGCACGGAGTTGTTCAGGGCGTCGTACTTCTTGAAGATGCGGCGGAAAATCGGGAAGGCGATGAGCACGATGGCCGCGAGGATGATGGCGAGAACCGGCACCATCCCGAGGAAGACGAGGGCCATCTGGACATTGATCCGCCACGCCATCACGATGGAGAAGACGATCATGAGGGGCACACGCACCGCGATACGGATCATCATGCCGAAGGCGTTTTGAACGTTGGTGACGTCCGTCGTCATGCGGGTAACCAGCGAGGACGTGGAGAAGCGGTCAATGTCCGCAAACGAGAAGTCCTGCACCTTAAAGAAGAGGTCCTGACGCAGATTCTTCGCCAGGCCCACCGAGGCGGTCGCCGCGAAACGCGCGGCCAGGATGCCGCACGCGAGCGACGCGAACGCCAGTCCGGTGAGGATGAGGCCCAGGCGCATGACGGGGCTCAGCGACACGCCGTCGAGCGCATCCACCAGCGAGACCATGGTCAGCGGAATCAGGCACTCAAGGATGACCTCCCCGATGATGAACAGCGGGGTCAGGATCGCGGGCTTCTTGAACTCGCGCAGCCTCCCCACCAGCGTTCGGATCGTCTTCATATATCTCCTGTTCGTTCCCTACGGGTGTCCGTTGGACGAGGCCCGGGCGCGCACTTAGCGCCCGCGCAGCCTACAGATGGCGATCAATGCTTTTTCGATGGCGCGCTGCGGGTCGCGCGAGGCGCCCTTTGTTTCGGCATCAGCCGTGGCAATTGCTCCGAAGGCACCAGCCAGAGAGGCGTCGGACCAGCCGCGCAGCTCGCGCCGGGCTCGGTCCACCTGCCAGGGGGCCATCTTGAGGGCGGATGCGGATCCGCCAATCGACACCTTCGCCATGGCGCGGAACTTCATGGCCAGGGCGGTGACGAGCAGCTGGGGGGCGATGCCTGTGGCGAAGGCGTGGCGCGCGAGAGTCAGGGCCTTCGCCGAGTTGCCCGCGACGGCCGCGTCCGCGACGTCGTAGCCCGTTGCCTCGACGCGCCCGGCCTGGTAGCGCCGCACGTCCTCCAGGGTGATGCGCCCGCTGACGTCGGAGAGCAGCTGGGCCAGGGCGCCGGCCATCGCGCGCGGGTCGTTACCGAGTGCGTCCACGAGGGCCTGCTGGGCCTCGGTGTCCATCTGGCGGCGCGCCGCGCGCACGTCAGAGGCGATGAGCGCCAGCTTGTCGCGGTCGTTTTTCAGCGGTTCTGCGGGGATCACGGGCCATTTGGCCTTGGTGATCGTGTCGATGACCTTCTTGCCGCGGGCGTTGCCGCCGGGGTGTGCCAGGAACATCCACACGTCGGGCGCGGGCGCACTGGCGTAGGCGATCAGATCGTTCGCGAGGGCATCGCTCATCGTTTCGAGGTCCCGGATGATGACCATGCGGGATTCGCCAAAGAGCGAGGGCGACGCGATGACATCGAGCTGTCCGGCCTGGTAGGTGGCCGCATTGATGTCGGTGCGCTCGAGGTTGGGGTCGGCCTCGTATGCAAGGGCGCGCAGCTGGTCGAGGGCGCGGTCGACGAGAAGGCCCTCGGGGCCCTTGATCAACACGATGGGTGCCAGCGTGATCTGGACTGGCGGCGCCGAGCGCGAACCGCGTGCTGCCACGTCTTCCTACCTTTCCGCTGAAACGATAACTCTTCAAGTCTGCCACCGAGCGAGCTCATCTGCGGCTGTCTGAGCCGTGTGCGGACACTACTCGTGGCAGGTGTCACCTGGTTGCATCGCCCTTGCGCAGTCTCGGCTACCCGGCGGTGAACACTGAACACTCAGGCCTCGTCGGCAGTGACGATCGGGAATCCCCACCGCTTCCATGCCCGCCACGCAACCCATCCACCGCCGCAGCAGGCGTAAACACCCACAACTGTCGAGGATCCAC
Source organism: uncultured Actinomyces sp. (assembly GCA_902373435.1). GTDB lineage: Bacteria > Actinomycetota > Actinomycetes > Actinomycetales > Actinomycetaceae > Pauljensenia. The sequence goes on along the minus strand of CABKMD010000093.1, from coordinate 3,958 downwards.
CGGGCACGTGCACCCCGTTTCCGGGCAGTGAAGCGCACATCCGGGCCGCTCCTGCGATCCACTCGGTCGCCCACGACGCAACGATGGCACATGTCGAGGCGGCGCGAATACTCAGTGGGGAGATGAGCGCGCCCGTGAGCCCCGCGACGGTCGCGACCGGAACGGCGGGCTCGGCAAGGACGTTGGCAACGATGCCCCACACCGGCACGTTCCCGGACAGCGACACGATGAGCGGCGCGGTCGCTAGCTCCGCGAAGGCGGGCACGCACACCATCTCCACAAGCCGACGCAGCGCTTTCCCGACGCGCGTGTCCCCTCGTATGCGCCGACGGCATTGCCGCACCAGCGCCGCGGAGGGGCCGACGACCGCGAGCGCGGCGAGCGCCGACAGGGCGAATCCGTATGAGTGGGATGACCAGGGGTCGATGAGAAGGGTGGCGATCACGACGGCGCAGAGGGCGGCGATGGATTGGCCGTCGCGTCCGAGGATGAGTCCGAGTGCGGCGACGGCTGCGACGCAGACGGAGCGCACGACGGAGGGGTCTGGTCCGACGAGGATGAGGATTGTTCCCAGGACGAGGATGGTGGCGGCGAGGCGGAGGGGTTGTCGCGGTGGGATGACGAGGGTGACGGTGGCAAGAACGATGACGATGTGGGATCCGGAGACAGCGGTGAGGTGGGTGAGGGAGGTGGTTGTCATCGCTTGTGCGAGGTCTTGGGGCATTGCGCGGTCGTCCCCGATCGCCATGCCCGGGACGAGGGAGCGCGCATCCCTGGATAGAGGCGCGCAGGCTCTGGCAAAGGCCCGGTGGGTGGAACGCATCCAGGCGGACAGGCCGCCGGGCCGCTCGACGAGCTGGGCTCGCCGGACGCGTATCGTTCCTACCGATGGCGCGTCGGCGGCGAAGGTCGCGTCGAGGCTACCCCACACCTCGTAGATGTCTCCTCGCGCCGCGTCCCGCCATCCGGGCACGCGCACGAGCGCGGTGACGCTCGCGGGGAGCCACTCATCCCCCACGGAGACGGCATCGATACGCGCGCGGGCGCTGCGTGTCGCTGAGAAACCGGACGAGGACGGGGCTGGGTCGGCTTGGAGGACGACGCGCGCGTGGATGGGGCCGGAGTCGCGATGGGCTGGGTCGGCGTCGTAGTGTCGGCGGGCCGAGGATCCGACCGCGAGCGCGCAGGCGACGCATGCGAGGAGGAGCGCGAGGCCGAGGCGGGCGGACCTGGGTGGGGTGAGGGCATGCCTGGGGGCCTTCCGATCTCGGTGTGAGTATGCGTAGGAGGCGGCGCAGCCGAGCGCAACGAGGGCGTAGGCGCAGACGGCGGACCACTGAGCTGGGTGGCCTGTCGCCCACCAGGTGGTGGCCCAGGTGGCGGTGGCTGCGGGCGCGAGGCGCAGGTCGATCATGCGGGGAGCGCATTGGGTGTCGCTCATCGGCACACACCCGATCGGATCTTTTCGATGAGGGATGGGCCGATGCCGGGGACGTCGTCGAGTTCTTCGACGGAGGACAGGCGAGGGTGTGTGGCCCGGTATGAGATGATACGTGTGGCGAGGGCAGGACCGATACCGGGCAGGGTCTGCAGATCGTCCTCGGTGGCGCTGTCCAGGCGGACGCACGTACCGGTACCGGCGGTGGACCCAGCCGCGGAGGATGCGGGAGGTGGCGACTCTCCGACGACGCCGACCCGTATTTGTTCCCCGTCGACGAGGACGCGGGCGAGGTTGATCGACTCCAGGTCGGCCTCGGGCGTTGCGCCTCCCGCCGCCGTCATCGCGTCGATGACGCGGGAGTTTGCTGGCAGGGTGAGCACCCCGGGGGACGCGACGGCGCCAGAGACGTAGACGACGACATCGTCGGGGCGTTCCCCCGCGGATGCGGTTGCGGACGGTCCTGCCGCGACGGATACGAAGCCGCTCTCCGCTTGCTCGGAGGGCGATTGTGCGAGGGCTTGGGAGTGCTCGAGTGTCGCTGCGTGCCGCCACACACCCACTGCCGCAATCAGGACGACCACGAGGATCAACGCGGCCACGGTCGCTCCTCCGGGCAGGAAGCGGGCGGCGCTCGGCTCGGCGGGTTCGTCATCCTCAGTGATGGCGCTGTCATATACGGCTTTCGTCAGCGCCGCCATGCGCCGACGAACCAACCATCGTGACACGTTCATGCCCGCACGCTAGCGCCCGCGAACAGCCGACGACAAGCAGAAAAAGGACCCCTGTGGATAACTGCAACGAGTGCGCACAGGTTGTGGACGAATCCCACATCCGACCCACACCGCATAACTCGCATGGGACCGCAGTCCCAAGGGATACTGTTCCGGTAACGTCGAAGTACAGTGGCACCGCGCCCACAGCCGAAAGACCACACCATGAGCGAGAACATCGAGGACCTCAAGGCACAGCTCGCCGCAGCCGAAGCACCCGCAGCCGCCCGGGCCTCGTCTCACAGTGCGGCCGCTGTATCAAGAAACGGCAAAGTGGAGTAAGCTGCAACGCAATCGACCAATGTGAGCGGGAGACCCTGATGCGTATCGGATTCATCGGAACGGGAGCCATGGCCCAGGCCATCGCTCGCGGTGCCGTCGCGTCCGGCGTCGATCCCGCGACCTTGGTCTTCTCCAACCGCACGGCCGCCAAGGCCTGCGACTTCGCCGACGAGCTCGGCGCGACCGCCGCATCCTCGAATGCGTCCCTGGCCCGCCAGGCTGACATCGTCATCCTGGCGGTCAAGCCTAAGGACCAGCGCGCGGTCATCAAGGAAATCTCCCCCATCGTGGTCGGCCGACCCGACATCTGCGTCGTCTCCCTGGCGGCGGGGCGTACCCTCGACCAGATTACCACCGACTTCGGCGCGGGCATCCCGCTCGTGCGCGTCATGCCGAACGTCGCGGCCACCGTCGGGCAGTCCATGACCGCCCTCACGGTCGCGCGCGCCACCGACGCACAGGTAGCAGCCGTCCGATCCCTCATGGATTCGGTGGGTCGCACCATCCTCATCGACGAGGACTATTTCCCCGTGTTCCAGGCCCTGGCCTCGTGCTCTCCGGCCTGGTATTTCCAGATTGTTGATTCTTTCGCCCGCGCTGGTCTCAAGCACGGCCTGTCCAAGGACAGCGCCGTCGAGATCGCCGCGCAGGCGATGGCGGGAGCCGCTGCTCTGCTCCTCGCTGAGCGCGAGGCGGGCACGATCCCCACGCAACTCATTGATCGGGTGACGAGCCCCGGCGGCACCACAATCGCAGGATTGCTGGCCGCCGAGGAAGGTGGTTTGTCGACCGCACTGGTAGGTGCCGTCGACGCATCCATCCACGCCGACTCCCATCTCGGCTGACACCACCTGCCGCGCAGCGGCTTACCTCACCCTTATTGTGCGCAGCCGCGCACCCACCCTCAACACAGGAACACACATGTTGATCTTCAACGCAGTCGTGCTCTCCGTGCTCGTCATGCTGATCCTCAGCGTCGCACGCGTACACGTCATCATCTCCCTCTTCATTGCCTCGCTCGTGGGCGGCCTGGTCGCTGGCATGGGCATGTCCGGCACGATGGTCGCCTTCCAGGACGGCCTCGCCAGCGGCGCAAAGATCGCCCTGTCCTACGCCCTCCTCGGCGCATTCGCCATGTCGGTGGCCCACTCGGGATTGCCGCGACTGCTGGCGAACTGGATCATCAAGAAGCTGCGCGACGCTGATGACTCGAACTCGGCGCGCGTGGCCCGCTCCGCCAAGTGGGGCATCCTCGGCGGCGTCCTCGTCATGGGCGTAATGAGCCAGAACCTCATCCCGATTCACATCGCGTTCATCCCACTGCTGGTTCCCCCGCTCATCGGCGTCATGAACGAGCTGAAGATGGACCGCCGCCTGGTCGCCTGTGCGATCACCTTCGGCATCGTCACCACCTACATGTTTGTGCCGATCGGCTTCGGCCGTATCTTTCTGCACGACATTCTCT
>CABKMD010000092.1 GCA_902373435.1 uncultured Actinomyces sp. | reverse complement strand
CTCATCACGTCGGTGGGGCCGGGCAGGTCCAGCCAGCGCACGTGCAGGTCTTCCATCGGCGCGGGCTCGATGAAGATGATGTTGACTTCCGCGTCGGAGCTGACGTGCATCTGGTCGAGCACGTAGTCGGCCAGCGCGGAAAACTCGGCTTCGTTGATCTCGTAGTCGGTCTCGTTGATGACCTCGGTCATGACGTGTACTCCCTGCGTGCGGTGTTGTGGCTGCGTGTGCGTGCGCGACGCGCGGCATTTTTGTCGCCGAAGCGCTGGTAGGCATCAATGATCGCGCCGACCAGCTCGTGGCGCACGACGTCGGCGCTGGTCAGGTGGCAGAACTCAATGTCGTCGATGTCGCCGAGGATGCTTTCGACGACGGACAGGCCGGAGGTCTGGCTGCCAGGCAGGTCGATCTGTGAGGCGTCGCCCGTGACGACGACCTTCGAGCCGAAGCCCAGTCGGGTAAGGAACATCTTCATCTGGCCGACCGTCGTGTTCTGGGCCTCGTCCAAGATGATGAAGGAGTCGTTGAGGGTGCGTCCGCGCATGTACGCCAGGGGTGCGACCTCGATCGTGCCGGCGGCCATGAGCTTGGGCAGGGCCTCGGGGTCAAGCATGTCACCCAGGGCGTCGTAGAGGGGACGCAGGTAGGGGTCGATCTTGTCGGTGAGGGAGCCAGGCAGGAAGCCGAGGTTCTCCCCCGCCTCGACGGCCGGGCGGGTCAAGACGATGCGGCGGACCTCACCGGAGAGGAGGCGGCGTACGGCCTGGGCCATCGCCAGGTAGGTCTTGCCGGTACCCGCGGGGCCGATGCCAAAGACGACGGTGGCGCGGTCAATGGCGTCCGTGTATGCCTTCTGGCCGGGGGTCTTGGGGCGGATCGAGCGCCCGCGCGCGGACAGGATCTCTTCCGTGGGGGCCTCGCCCGAGGTGAGGCGTCCGAGCAAGCCGATGGCCTGTTCGACGGCGGTGGCGTCCAGGGCGGTGCCGCGCCGGGCCATGCCGATGAGTTCTTCGAGGAGGCCCGCGGCCACATCAATGTCGGCCTGAGTGCCGGCCAGCGAGATTTCGCGCCCGGTAGCGAGGAAACGGACGTGCGGGAAACCGCGTTCGAGGGCGCGCAGAACCTGGTCTGCGACGCCGAGGACCACGATCGGGTCCATGTCTGCGGGGATGGTGACGCGCCCCGTGGTGTGTGCGAGGGTGGCCGCTGCGAGCGCCGGCGCTGTGTTCTCCGTAGTCATACTGATTTCAGTCTACTCTGCCGCTTCATCTTCCTCACCCTCATCACCCTCGTATTAGCCTGTGTGTATGAACAAACAGAGCGTGCACGGAGAAGCTGTCAGCGAGGACCAGATTGATGCGTGGGTCGCAGAGGCAGAAGCAGGGTACGACGTTGAAATACTGCGAAAAAACGGCAGCTCTAGGCAATGAAAGCTTGTCAGCAGTATCACTCTCTTTTGGAATATTGAGCCATGCCCACCCTCGAAGAACTCGTTTCACACCCGCCTCAGCTGCCGGTCAGGCGCGCCCTGGGTGACATCGCGGCGGCGACACGACCGGGCGGCTGCGCGGTCGTCACGGCTCCTCCGGGCACGGGTAAGACGACGCTGCTACCGCCCGCGGTGGCGGTGGCGTTGGCGGGCCACGACGCGTCGGCGGGGCGTGTTCTCGTCACGCAGCCGCGCAGGGTGGCCGCGCGGGCTGCTGCTCGCCGGATCGCCCGTCTGCTCGGTGAGGAGGTCGGCGTGCAGGTCGGCTATTCGGTGCGCGGGGATTCGCGCGTCAGCGAGCGCACGCGCGTGGAGACGGTGACGCCGGGCGTGGCGCTGCGCCGCCTGCAGCGCGACCCGGAGCTGCCCGGGGTGTCCGCTCTGATCGTCGACGAGTTCCACGAGCGTGACCTGGACACGGACCTGGCGCTGGCATTCGCTCTGGACGCTCGCTCGGCACTGCGCGACGATCTGTTCGTGGCACTCACGTCGGCAACGCTCGAGGCCTCGCGCACGGTTGATTTCCTGCGCGCGTCGACAGGTGATGAGCCCTCGCTCGTTGATATTCCGGGCGATATTTTCCCGCTGGAGCTGCGCTACGCACCCCCACCGCGCGGCGTCGAGGCCGTGGGCGCAATCGGGAACGAGCGCGTGGGCGTGCGCCGCGAGTTCCTGGCGCACGTGGCGCGCACGGTCGAGGAGACGGTCGCGGCCACCGAGGGGTCGGTCCTCGTGTTCCTGCCGGGCGTGGGTGAGATCGAGACCGTCCGAGGCAATCTGTGCCTGGGGGACATCCCGGTCCTCACGCTGCACGGCCAGCTGAGCGCCGCCGAGCAGGACCGCGCGCTCTCCCCCACCGTCGAGCGCCGCGTCATCCTCTCCACATCCATCGCGGAGTCCTCCCTGACGGTTCCCGGTGTCTCCGTCGTCGTGGACGCGGGGCTCGCACGCGAGCCGCGCTTCGACGCTGGGCGCTCTCTTTCCTCCCTCGTGACCGTTCCGGCGGCCCTCGCCCGCCTCGAACAGCGTTCGGGACGCGCCGCGCGCACCGGCCCGGGCATCGCCGTGCGCGTCATGGACTCGGTGGACGTGGCCCGCAGGCCCGCGCAGTCGGCACCGGGGATCGCCACGCAGGACCTGACGGACGCGCGCCTCCAGGTCGCCTCGTGGGGCACGCCGGTGGAGGAACTCGCCCTGCTTGACGCTCCACCCGCGGGCACGTGGGAGGCCGCCTGGCAGCGCTTGTCCTCCCTGGGCGCCATCGACGAGGCCGGGGCCGCCACCACTCTGGGCCGCACGCTGGCGTCGCTTCCATTGGACCCGCCCCTGGGCAGGGCCCTCCTGGCGTCGAGCGCGATCCTGGGGGTGTCGACGGCGGCGCGTTATGTGGCCCTCCTGTCGGAGGACGTGCGTGCGCCGGGGGCTGACCTGGGTGCGTGGGAGCGTCGGCTGGGTCGCGGTGGCGCCAGCGATGCGGGAGTGGGGAAGGCTCAGGCGGCGCGGCTGAAGGAGACCCGGGCGCGATTGGAGCGCCTGGCCCAGCGCCTGCCGGCTTCCGCATCGGCCGACGCGCTCGCGTCGTTTGTGGCTGAGGATCATGAGAAAGCGCGCACGCGTGAGGACGAGTTGGCTCTGACGTGCGCGCTGGCGTATCCGGAGTGGATCGCGCGACGCCGCCCGGGTTCGGAGGCCTACATTTTGGCTGGCGGCGTGGGCGCTGAGCTGCCGCAGGGCTCGCCCTTGGAGGGGCAGGAGTGGCTGGCCGTGGCCTCGATCGACCGGGCGCCGGCCTCGCGGCACGCGCGTATTCTCGCGGCGGTTCCGCTGTCGGAGGAGGATGCCCTGGCTGCGGGCGGCGCGCTCCTGGAGACCCGCACGCAGGCCTCTATCGACAAGGGGGCTCTGAAAGCCACCCGCACGCGCGCCCTGGGGGCCATTCCCTTGAGAAGCGCCCCGGCCTCGTCCCTGAGCGAAGAGGAGGCGATCGCGCTGGTGGCCGAGCACCTGGCCGCGCGCGGTCTGAGCGATCTGGGCTGGGGGAAGGAGGCCTCGTCCCTGCGTGAGCGTATGCGGGTGCTTCATGAGGTGCTCGGAGATCCGTGGCCGGACGTGTCTGATGAGGCCCTCGCGGGCAGCGCGGCGCAGTGGCTTGCCCCCTGGGCGAAGCGCCTGTCACAGGGCGGCTCTTTGAGTAGCGTGTCGATGCTTGACGCGCTGCGCTCGATGCTGCCGTGGCCGCAGGCGGCGCGCCTGGATGAGCTGGCGCCGGAAAAGATGCCGATTCCTGCCGGAGGCACGCGACCCATCGACTGGAGCGGCGCGCATCCCGTGCTCACGCTGCGGGTCCAGCAGGCGTTCGGGTGGACGGACACGCCCCGACTGGTGGACGGGCGCGTTCCCCTGGTGCTGCATCTGACGGATCCGGCGGGTCGCCCCGCGGCGGTCACCTCTGACCTGACGTCGTTTTGGGCGGGGCCGTATCGGGACGTGCGCGCGCAGCTACGCGGGCGCTACCCGAAGCATCCGTGGCCCGAGGACCCGCTGCACGCCCAGCCCACCAACCGCGCCAAGCGCCGGGGGTAGGCACTGGCTCCCCTGCGCCGTGCGATCACTCGTCGAGTTTGCCGCCGATTCCCCGCCCGTCGGGCAGGTTCTTGGACGGCATCCGGTAGGCGTCGAGGTCCGCCATGGCGGGGCGCTCGAGGCCCAGTTCGCGCAGCTGCGCGTAGGTCGACATGCGCACAGGACCCAGCTCTGCGACGGGCCGGCCTTCCTCCGTGAGCGTGACGACTTCACCAGATGAGGCGCGCGCCAGAGCGGCCCCCACATCTTCTTTGAAATCACCAATTTCTAGAGCCCTCATACCTTAATCTAAGCACGCCGAAGGGGGTTTGAACGAATGACGCGATCACTATGTGGCTCTTCGTTTCTTCACACCTGCTAAACGAGCGTCATATAGCCAAATGGTCGTGACAGTAGACGACCCTGCTGTGACCACCTGATGGACATGTCCGCTCGATGGAATAGATCCGGGCGTACCGCGTTCAAATAGGGAACACTGTTCTACCCAAGGAGAAACATGTCCACGAACGGAATCGAGAACGTCGATCTGCTGGTTGTCGGCGGCGGCAAGGCTGGAAAGTCCCTCGCGATGGAGCGCGCGAAGGCAGGCTGGAAGGTCGCCATGGTGGAGCGCCAGTTTGTCGGCGGCACCTGCATTAACGTCGCCTGCATCCCCACGAAGTCGTTGGTCAATTCGGCTCGTCGCCTGAGCGATGCGCGCTCGGACGAGGCGTTCGGCGTGGTTGGCACCGAGGGCGCGCGCGTGGACCTGGGTCTGTTGCGCGCGCACAAGGAGGGCATCGTCGGCGCCATGGTCGGCGCGCACGAGAAGATGTTCGCGACCTCCGGCCTGGATTTCATCCGCGGCGAGGCCCACTTCACGGGCGAGCGCACGGTGACCATCGTGCTTGAGGACGGCGGCGAGCGCACGATTCGCGGCGAGCGCGTCCTCATTAACCTGGGCTCGCGCCCCGCGCGTCCCGCGATCCCCGGCCTGTGGGAGTCCGGCGCGTGGACCAACGAGGAGATCCTGCGCCTCGAGGAGCTGCCCTCCTCCCTGGCTATCATCGGCGCCAGCTACATCGGCGTGGAGTTCGCGTCGATGATGGCGACGTTCGGCGTGGACGTCACGCTCATCTCCTCGGGTGATCACGTGCTGCCTCGTGAGGACGAGGACGCCGCCCGCGTCGTCGAGGCTGGCCTGGAAGCTGCCGGCGTGCGCATCGTTCCCGGCCGCGCCGAGTCGGCCTCGCGCGAGGGCAACACGACGACCCTGACGCTCTCCGACGGCTCGACGGTGTCCGCCGATGCGGTCCTGGTGGCCGTGGGTCGCGTGCCCAACACGGACGGCATCGGCCTGGACGAGGCCGGGGTAGAGCTGACCGATCGCGGTTTCGTCGCGGTCGATGAGCACCTGCGCACTTCTGCGCAGGGTGTGTGGGCGGCCGGCGACTGCGCGGGCACCCCGATGTTCACGCACGCGTCATGGTCTGACTTCCGCATCATCCGTGCCCAGCTGACGGGCGCGTCCCTGGATGATCCGACGACCACCACGAAGGGCCGCACGATCCCCTACGCAGTGTTTGCCACTCCCGAGCTGGCCCGCATCGGCTTGTCCGAGGGCGAGGCGCGCGAGGCCGGCCTCGACGTGCGTATCGCGAAGGTTCCCACGGCTGCAATTCCGCGTGCCAAGACGATGCGCTACGCGGGCGAGGGTTTCTGGAAGGCTGTCGTCGACGCGAACACGCACCAGATCCTGGGTGCCACGCTGATTGGCCCGAACGTCTCCGAGGTCATCACCGCCGTGCACGTCGCCATGGCTGGTGGACTGACCTACGAGCATCTGCGCTTCCTGCCGATCGCGCACCCGACCATGGGCGAGGGCCTGCAGGTTCTCTTCGACTCTCTGGGCTGAGGCCCATTGCGCCCCGGTGCACCGCCCGGGGCGCGCCCGGATCCTTCCCGGGACGCGTGAGGGAATAACGGGGCGGGTCCGAACGATACGTTCGGAACCGCCCCTCCTATATTCAGTTGCGCGCGCTCAGCGCTCAGCGCGGGGATCGAGGCCGGAGCGTGCCAGCCCAGGCCTCGTCCCCTTCTGGATCAGCCGAGCCAGGCGCCGGAGGACGCGAAGTGGTAGCGCGTGCCGTCGATGGTGACCCAGCCGGTGACCATCTTGCCGGAGGCGTCGAGGAAGTACCAGGTGCCGCCGTCGTTGACCCAGCCGATCGCCATCGCGCCGTTGCCGGTCAGGTAGTACCACTTGCCGTCCACGTTCACCCAGCCGGTGGCCATCGCGCCCGAGGCGTTCAGGTAGTACCAGGAACCGTTCACGTTCACCCAGCCGGTAGCCATCGCGCCCGAGGCGTTCAGGTAGTACCAGGAGCCGTGGACGTCAACCCAGCCGGTGGCCATCGCGCCGGTGGCGGGATCGAGGTAGTACCAGGCGTCGCCGACCTTGGTCCAGCCCTTCGCCATGCGGCCGGACGGGGTCATCCAGTGCCACGCCGCGTCGAAGGTGACCCAACCGGTCGCCATCACGGCGTCGCCGTTGAAGTAGTAGGTGGTGCCGTCAATCTCAACGTACTTGCTGCGGGCGCAGTAGCCGTCGGAGTAGCAGTACTTCCAGCCGGCCTCGCTGTTGGTCCAGGCACCGCCGTCGCGCAGGGATTCATCCACGCGGAAGTGGAGCGTGTCCTTGACATCGTCATCGGCGCGGGCGTCCTTGTTGCGGCCCTTGGCGGAAACCGTGACGTCCACGTGGGGGGCGTCGCCGATCAGGTCGGTGGCCTTGTAGGGGCCGGCCACGAGCGTGACGTCGTTACCCTCGAAGGCGCCCGTACCTGTGCCGGTCACGGGTTCCTTGTCGGCGACCTGCAGGGAGGCCTCGGTGACGGGGCCGGAGACCGTGGTGCGCACGTAGACGGTGCCCGAAACGCGTGCGTCTGCGAGCGGACGCCAGTCGGTGGCGCCGTCGTGGGAGTACTCGACGCTGCCGAGGACGGGCTGCGGCTGGTCCTTGAGGACGGCTGCCAGGGCGTTGACGAGGCCAGCGCCGCGGTATTCCTTGCCGTCGGTCGGATCAGCGAGGCGGTCGTAGGTGTAGCCAGCCTGCTTCTTGAGCAGGGCGATGGTCTGATCCGGGGTGTAGTCCGGGTGGATCTGCTTGATCAGCGCGGCAACGCCTGCAGCGTGCGGGGACGCCATCGAGGTGCCGGACAGGTAGCCGAAGGGCGGGTCCTTCTTCCAGGTCGGTAGAGTCGACCAGATGCGTGAGCCGGGGGCGGCCACGTCCACGGAGTTCTTACCGTAGTTGGAGAACTTGGAACGTTCGAGCTTGACTGTCGCCGGATCAGTACCGGTGGGCAGGGCCACGGCGGACACAGAGACGACCGAGTCGTTGAGCAGGGCGGGCACATCGATGCCACCGGCCACGTTGCGCTCGACCGCAGCGCCCTCGACGTCATTCGGGGAGGCCTTGTCGATCGTCGGGTTGTCGTGGTCGTCGTCGTCGTTACCCTCGGCGGCGATGTTGACGACGCCGTGGTTCTTCGCGTAGCGGATCGCGCGCGAGGCAGCCTCAAGGCCCGCGGCCTGGGAGGCCTCGGTGGGCATCCAGAAGGCGTAGGGGTCCATGTAGTAGCTGGAGTTCGTCACGTCGACGTCATGCTCGGCAGCCCAGTCGAACGCGCAGGCCACGTACTCGGGGTAGAAGGAGCCGGCCTCGTTGGAGGTCTTGATCGCAACGATCGTCGCACTGGGGGCGACGCCGTCCACGCCGTATGCGTTGTGCGCGGCGGCGATGGTGCCGGCGACGTGCGTGCCGTGGTCGTGGTCATCCTTCCATGCGCTGGGGTCCTGGTTGGGGATGCCGTTGATCTGGCAGCCCACCGAACGCGAAGCGTCGAGGTTGTCCTTCAGGTCCTTGTGGCCGGGGTCAATGCCCGTGTCCAGGACGCCGACGGTGACCTTCTCGCGGGTCACGTCAACCTGCTGGGCGTCGATGGCGCGGATGGCGGACAGACCCCAGGCATTGGCGTCGCCCTCGTCGGGCGTGAAGTCGTTGAGCTGGGAGTCGGCGGACAGGCCGGTCGTGTGCGTGCCGGCGGCATCGGCAACCGCGTTGGCCTCAGACGTGGTGTTCTGAGGCTGTTCGGTGTGCACCTCGGCGCCGGTGACCGTCTTGTAGCGGGTGGGGCCAATCGACTGGTAGGAGATACCAGCGTCGACGAGGCTCTTGCCGAGCGTCGGGGCGAAGGATGCCTTCACCGACTGGACGAAGAAGGTGTTGAATTCGGGGTACTGGGCCAGGACCACACCGCTTTCCGAGGCCTTGGAGACGGCCGCGTTGAAGTCGTAGCGGGAGGCGTCGGCGGTCAGGTTGACCGCGTAGTTCATGACCTCGTCCTGGGCACGGGCATCGGAGGTGATCCCCGGGACGCCGGCCGCGTGAGTGGGGGCACCGAACGCGGTGAGCGTGACGCCGACGGCGAGCGCCGCCCCTCCCGCGATGAGGGTCTTCCATGAGCGTTGATGCATCATTGTTCCTCGTTTCTGTTCTGATGGGGACGCGTCTCCAGGGCGTCCGGACGACACGTCGTTATTCCATCGTCTCAAAGTTTGTCACTAACCTCCTAGAGCATTTCACATTTTAAGAATTCTTGACTTTTTGGTGAAGAAATGTAGAGGTTGACCCCTTGGCGGCAACCATACCCACTCCCCCACACCCCTCTCCACACACCACCCACCGACCGACCAGAACCGACCTGCGAATCAATTAGACAGTTTGAAGAGTTGAAGAATGCCGAGCGATTAATTTGATTGTCAGAACAAGGGCACACCGCCATTATTCTTGTATTTTTCATTATTCCAGACAACTTGACAGTTGCGCATGACCCATCCAAACAACTGTGTTACGGTCGGAGACGACAGTCACATTGAAGCACCAAAAGGGGGCGCCACACCCCCACCCCCTTAAGCTC
>CABKMD010000091.1 GCA_902373435.1 uncultured Actinomyces sp. | reverse complement strand
CAGACTTTATTGAAACTTCACTCGATCGAATTGCATGCGACTTTTCTGGGGCAGACTCCCAACACCACCACAGGCACCGCAGCCAGGCCTTGTTGGTGAGGTGGCCCGGCTGTCTGAAACCGGTGGCACCTTTGTTCGTGTCTACTTGCGTCGGATTGAAACCCCTGTCGCCTTTGCGGGCCAGTAAAGTGCGCCAGTTGAAACCGCTATCGCCTTTGCGGGTGAGAAATGGGCGTCTTTGGTGCATTTTTCGGGCGCAGAGGTGTCGTCGGTTTCAGTGGTTCCTTGTTGGGGGTAAACAGTGGTGTTGTTGGTTTCAACGTTGCCATGTTTCTGCGTTCTGTGCGCGAAGTTTTTCGCGCCAACCGACCCTGCGCCGGTTTGGGTGCAGCGCGGCGCTCGCCGCACCGGCAGCGGTGGGGGGTTTTGCACTACACGAAGCCTTCCGGGTGTGTGTCGCCGGCGTGTCGGAGCCTCATGTCGTGCAATTCCCCCCAATTGGTGGTGGTGAGGCCACCACTCACAGCGGTGTCGTGCCCAAAGTACAGACCACCTCGGTGAAAAACGCCGAAAATGGGCTGTCGTGGGCGAGGTGGTCTACGTTTTGGGCACACAGGTGTCTGGCACGGTGCATATGCTCGCGCGTGAGCCCGCTGTTCCGAGTGTCAACCCGCTATGTCACACGTCGACCCGCTATCTTGAGTGAGGGCGGGGGCTGCCCGCGCTCGCATGAGCGGGCCAACGTGCGCATCAAAGGACCCGAGCAGCCACCTATCGGGCTAGCGCGCGGGTAGGGTGCCTCTGGGGTTCCAAGCAGCCGGGCGCGGCTATTCAGGCCGTTTGGTGGCGGCCGGTTCGTCAGCGCTCTTTCGTCAGAACCAGTTCAGCAGCGCGACGTAGCAGACCGTTCCGATGCCGACGCTCCACAGGAGCTTGCGGCCGCTCAGCAGGTGCACCGCGACCGTTACGCCCGTCGCCACCAGCGCCGCCCACCATCGGTCGCTCGCCACCTGCGCGCCCTGAACCATTGTCGAGAGTACGAGGATCAGCATGATCCCCGGCGGCATCCATACCGCCATGTCGGAGACGAAACGTGAATCGTGCAGCGGCTCCAGGATCTTGAACGGCAGAGCACGCAACGTAAAGTCGATGACGAAGGTGATCGCCAGGAGCGCCAGCAAGTAGCCCAGCGTCGGGGTCACTGCGCACCCCCTTCGGCCACCACAGCCGCAGAGTGCGGGATGCCTCGGCGATGAAGGAAGTGACGAACCACCAGGTACGCGACAAACAGCAGGAGCGCCACCAGGAGGCGCTGGCCCGGCACCACCACCATGGCCACCGCAAAGGACGTGCCAGCCAGGAGGATCGAGGGCAGCTCGCGCCTCGTGCGCGCCGCGTCCAGGGTCAGCGTAATGAACAGGGCCGTCAGCGCGAAATCCAGGCCCGTGATCTGCGTGGGAATCAACGATCCCGCAGACACGCCCACGAGGCTCGAGATCACCTACGTCAAGTTCAAGAAAACCTGCATCGCCAGTAGCCGAGGCTTCGTCCACCCGTTCGGGTGGGCTGCGGTCAGTGCGTAGGCCTCGTCCACGAGGGCGTACATCGAGAAGATGCGTGCCAAGCGGCCCTCGATGACGTGCAGCGGGAACGAGAAAGCGTAAAACAGGTGGCGGAAGTTCACCAGCAGCATCGTCACCGCGATGACTGCCAGCGGCGTATTCTGCGCAGCCAGGGTCACGACGAGCAGCTCGGCCGACCCCGAGTAGGCGGCCAGGGACAGTGACGGAGCTAACCACCACGGCAGCCCCAGCTGGATGGCGAGAACGCCGTACGCCAGGCCCAGCGGGATGTAACCCGCGGCCACGGGCACCGTGATGCGCAGGCCTTCGAGGACCTCGCGGCGGGTAGGGCTAGCCGGCACGGGGAGATTCACAGTGCGCGGTAGCTTGGGCATGGCTGTCATTTTCGCGCGCTCATCCATGCAAGTGCGAGTGGGTACACCGTAGCGTGACGACTTGCACGCTCTCGCGGCGAGGCCGTTCCGCGAAGTGGGAAAGAGCCTCGTCATGGACCTGTCACATAGTTTCAAAACGGGACATAGCCCTCGCGCTGGCGAGCCCTGCGCTGGCTCATGCAGCTCTACCTCGAGTTCGTGCGCATCATGCCCCAGCTCGTCCTCCTGTTCGTCGCCTACTTTGGGCTCACGGGCGTCGCGGGGATCAACCTGAACGGTATCACCGCCTCCGTCCTCGTCTTTACCCTGTGGGGCGGTGCCGAAATGGGTGACCTCGTGCGAGGCGCGCTCATCGCGATCCCGCGCCACCAGTACGAGTCCGCCTACGCTCTGGGACTCTCCCCGAGGCAGACCATGCGCCGCGTCATCCTGCCGCAAACCTTGCGCGCTCTCGCGCCCCCGGCCGTCAACCTCATCACCCGCATGGTGAAGACGACCTCCCTCGTCGTCCTCATCGGCGTCGTCGAAGTCCTCAAAGTTGGACAGCAGATCATCGACGCCAACCGCTTCAACTACCCGACCGCCTCGCTGTGGATCTACGGCCTGATCTTCGCGCTGTACTTCCTCATCTGCTGGCCCATCTCGCTCCTCTCACGCCACATGGAGAAAACATGGCAGAACTGACCTCCGACCCGCAGCTGCGCCTCGTCGACCTCGACAAGACCTACCCCGGCGGCCACCACGCCCTGCGCGGCGTCTCCCTCGACGTCGCCGACGGTGAAGTCGTCGTCATCATCGGCCCCTCCGGCTGTGGCAAGTCCACGCTCCTGCGCACGATCAACGGCCTCGAGCCCATCAACTCCGGGCAGATCCTCTTCGACGGGACCGACCTGGCAGCCCCCGGTGTCTCCTGGCCCGAGGTTCGCCGCCGCATCGGCATGGTCTTCCAGTCCTACGAGCTCTTCCCCCACCTGACCGTCATGGGGAACCTGACGCTCGCCCCCGGCCTCGTCGCGGGAGAATCGCGCGCCGACGCGAGCTCGCGGGCGCCAAGCTGTAGCGGGTTGCGATGAGGGGTGCTCCGGCAAGCTCGCGCCCCTGCTGGTCTCTCTTTCCGGGTTGGTCCGCGTTTGTTCTTGTTGATTGGGGTGCTGCACCCGATCCGTAGGCATTGCACCTCTTCTGACCGGGTGCAGTGTTGCGTAGGTGCCGTTGGGGTGATGATTCGCGTAGCGGCCCGGTGTCGCGCGATCATCCGACGCACCTGGAGCTCGCCCGCCGAGCTCGCCCACGACAACGCCCCGGCTCAGGAGATCAGCGTCGACTGGTGGTGCACCATGACCAGGCGCGTCTCGCCAGAAGTCGCCGGCGCCCACACGCTGGATTCCAGCGAAGCGCCGCCCTCCCAGCGCACCCGGTAGCGGGTCAGGAACGCACCGCCCAGGTCGTGCGCGTCGATGCGGCCGATCGCCGGGGAAGCGGGCGAGGGCCCCGCCAGGGTCGTGGTCGCGCCGCCGCCCGGCCAGATGCGCGTCGTGCCCTCGTCGGTCATGGCCGCCAACGCCTCCTCGTCGCCGCCGGTCCACGCCAGGATGAACTCGCGCTCGCGGGCGATCGCGTCCTCGGTGGTCGCCGCGCTCACGGACGAGGCCGGGGCCGCCTGGACGGGTTCGCTCGCCTCGGCGGGCGCGGAGAAAACGCTGGGATGAGAACGAAAAGTCGATGTGGCTGTCTCATCTGTGGCGACGTCGCGCGGAGCGGGCGTAGCAGTGGTCGTGCCGGTCTCAGTGTGTTCCTGCCCAACACGTGTGCTCGCGCCGGGCTCCACAGCGTCGCGCGGCTCGACGCCGCCCCCGAACCCGGGGCCCGGCTCGGGCGTGCGCCCGGCCTGGTAGGCCTCGGCGCATGCGCGCGCGAGGTCGTCGGCGCGCTCGTTCATGTGGTGGCCGGCGTGGCCTTTGACCCACTCGAAGGTGACGCGGCGCCCTTCCATGGCCCGGTCGATCTCCTGGATGAGCTCCAGGTTCTTGATGGGCTTCTTGTCGGCCTTCGTCCAGCCGCGTTTCTTCCAGCCGAGCCGCCACTTGGACACGACGTTGATCGCGTACTGGGAGTCGGCGAGAATGTGCAGCTCTTCTCCGTTTTCGGCCGTGGCCTGAAGCAGGCGCAGGATGGCGGTCAGCTCGCCAAGGTTGTTGGTGCCCTGCGGCCAGCCGCCCGCGTCCCACGTGTCCTCGTCCACGTACCAGGCCCACCCCGCGGGCCCGGGGTTGCCGAGGGAAGAACCGTCTGCCGCCGCCGTAATCGTCATGACCTCATCCTATCGGCATCCCGAAGCCTGATCGGATGGAGACGAGGCCGGGAACCCCCTTGAGTTGAATGTTGAGCTGGGCGTTTACGAGTACGAGGCGATTCGCGTGGGCAGCGAATACAGGTTCGTCTCCTCGGGTGGGGACGCTTTTGCCGTCGACCTGACGAGTGGCCAGGGCCGACACCTGTTCTCCCTCGACGTGCCGAGGAGCGAGTACCTGTCGGTTTTCCAGGTGACCGAGACCGGCGTCTACGCACTCAAGGACCGCCGAGTGGACCGTTTCGTCACCCTCTCGTACAGGCCTTGGGATGGGGACCAATGGCGTGACCTAGTGACGACGGCCGACCTGGCACCGTACCTCAAGAAAGGCATGTGGACGCCGCCGGTGGACATCCAGTCCTTCGCCCTGAGGCCCGGTTGGGACGGCGGCGCGCAGTAGCACGGCGCAGCCACACGGCACAGTGGCGCAACGCGAGAGGGGCGGTCTTCCGCGGAAGGCCGCCCCCACCTGTTACAGCGTGACACCCACCTGGCCGAGTGCGAAGGCGAACTCCTCGCAGCGCGCCGCCCACCGGCCCTCGCGTCCTGACGGGCCGGCGTGGCCGGCGACCATCTCGGTGCGCAGGATGATCGGACGCTCTCGAGGGTCGCGAGCGACCGCATCGGAATCCCCGGCCACCCCCGAATTGCAGCAATTGCAGTGTTTCTGAGCCCCGTCCTCGTCCCCGGTGGGGGGCACCTGACCGGTAGCCTCGCGCAGGCGCTGCACCCACTTGGTGGGCTCGACGAACTCCACCCGCGTGTCGTTGACCGATGTCGTCGCCATGATCGCGGGCAGGAGCGCGCCGTCGGGCACGTTCTCATACGGCGTGTAGCGGCTCATCGCGTCGAACACGGCGCGCGAGGTCAGCGGGTTGCCCCACTCCTCCCACTCGCCGACGGTGAGCGGCAGGGACGGGTCCAGGATCGTCGTGAGCGCGTCCACGAAGGGCACGCCGGCCAGGATCGCGCGGAAACGGTCGGGGGCGGCGTTGGTGACCGCGCCCATGAGCAGGCCTCCGGCGCTGCGGCCCTCCGCGACCAGGTGGCCGGGTGCCACCCACCCGGAGTCGACCAGCCAGTCGGCCACGTCGATGAAGTCCGTGAAGGTGTGTTCCTTGACCAGTTCCTTGCCGTCCTCGTACCAGGCGCGGCCCATCTCGCCGCCGCCGCGCACGTGCGCGATCGCGTAGACGGCGCGGCGCAGGATCGGCAGGCGCAGGGTCTCGAATTCGGGGTCGTAGCTGACCTCGTAGGAGCCGTACCCGATCTGCCAGCCCGCGTGCGTGCCGTCCGGGCGGGCGTCGCGGTGGTGGATGAGGGTGACGGGGATGCCGCTCGCGCCGTCGCGCGCGAGCACCCACACGCGCTCCTCGACGTACTCTGCCGGATCCCAGCCGGGCGCCTCGCGTGTGCGCAGGTTCCGCACGCTCAGGGCCGCGGTATCGCCCCTGTTCTCGGGGGACGAGGCCGCGGCGGGGGTGGGCAGGGAAACCTCGGCGACCGTCGGGGGCACGGTCTGCGACTGGAACTCCACGCGCAGCGGATCGGTCCACGGGGTCGGCACCGTCGCGATCGTGCGCACCGGGGCGTCGACCTCGACGCGCCGCCACGCGGGCGAGGACTCGCGGCGATCCCACACGTCGACCTGCGTCAGAGAGTCCGAACGAAGCGAGAGCGCCACGTAGTCCGCGTGGGCCTCGACGTCGGTGATGCGCTCGCCGGGGCCGGGGCTGCGCAACGGCTCCCAGGACTCAAACGGCGTGAGGGGCGTGGGCTCGTCCTCCGGCAGGGGAGTGCCCGGCGTGCGATCCGCCAGGGCCTGCCGACTGTACGTGGAGGAGGAGGGGACGCCGAGGTGCGCCAGGGCCTCGGGCGAACCCCCTGCGGGCAGCATCGCCTGCGCGAGTGAGCCCTCCTGCGTCAGCCCCGTGTGCACGATGAACAGGCGGTCGCCCGCCGAATCCGCCGACACCAGCGTGCGCGGGCGCACCGGCATGAGTGGCAGCGGGCGCACGGACGGGTGGGCGGGCAGCCACAGCCACGCGCGGCCCGCCGTCGACGACGAGGAGTGAATGACGACGTGCCCCGGGAAACCCGAGGGCGCAAACCCCATCTCGAAGCCCTCGTCCGGCTCGACCAGCAGCAGCTCGTCGGCCTCGCGCGGCGTGCCCACGCGGTGCAACCACACGTCGCACGCACGCCACGCATTGTCCACGCCCATGTAGATAAAGGACGCGGAATCATCCGCCCACGCGAAGCCGTACCCGGCATCCACCACGGCCTCGTCGATGACCCGGCCCGACGCCTCCTGCACGACCCACGTGTAGCGCTCATCCCCACTCGTGTCCCGTGCCCACGCGATCATGCGCCCATCCGGGGAGGGATACATGTCCGCCAGGCGGAAAAACTCCTGCCCGCGCGCCCACTCGTTCTCATCGACGAGGAGCTCCTCGCCCTGCGTGGGGACGCCCGGTTGGGGGACGAGCGGGATCGGGGTGTCTGCCTCGTCGAACTGAACCGGTGCGCGGTGATGCGTCGCGTACGACTGGCCCTCGGCGAAACGCCGGAAGTACCAGAACTCGCCCTCGCGGATCGGAACCGTCACGTCGGTGAGCGCCGTGGAGGCCTTGACCTCCTCGACGAGGTGCGCCGCCGCCTCGCGCGTCGGCGCCGTCACCGTGTCCGCCCACGCGTTCTCCGCCTCCAAATGAGCCCTGACCTCGGGGTCCTCGCCGTCGCGCAACCAATCCCAGGGGTCATCAAAATGCTGCCCGAACTGGTCGCGCACCCGGTACCCGTAACGCTTCGGGGCAACTGGGGGAGTGTTCGACGAGGCAGTGGCCGCCTCACGCGTGGTCGTGTCAGTCATGGGGACCATCTTAGAGGTGGAGCAACTGGTGGGGATCCACAAAGCAGTGGCGCGAGCGTGCGAGACTATACGAGTGAATGACGAACAAGCTCCCTCGCGCGGATCCGCCGCGCTCGAACCAGCGGCGCTCGCGGCCACGCCCGCTTCTCATTCCGCCCGGACCAGAGGGCAGGTTGACGGGGGAGCGGCCCCGGCCTCGTCTCTGAGCCTGACGCAGCAACTCCTCGCCTGGGTGCGTGAATTTATCCAATTCGGCATGGTCGGTGCCACCGCCTACGTCGTCGACGCGGGCCTGTTTAACCTGCTCCAGTACGGGCCGCTCGGCGTCCTTGACGGCCACCCCAACACCGCGCAATTTCTCGCCGCCGCGACCGCGACTCTGTACTCGTGGATCGCCAACCGCCTGTGGACCTACCGCGGACGCACGCGGGAGGACGCCACGCGCGAGGCCATCCTCTTCTTCTTCGCCAACGCCTGCGGCATCGGCATCTCCCAGTTCTGCCTGCTGTTCACCCACCACATCCTCGGGTTCACCTCAGCGCTGGCCGACAACATCGCCGTCTACGTCGTCGGCTTCGCCCTGGGCACCGCGTTCCGCTTCTTCTTTTACCACTACGTGGTCTTCACCGGGCATACGCGTGCGTAGGTTCGAGGTGCGGCGGTAGGGTCGAAACGTGAAGGAAAAGGCAGAGCACTACCCGACCCCCGAAGAGTCCATCGCCACGATGGTCACCATCGACGACACCGCCCTCGTCTTCGAAGGCGGTGGCATGCGCAACGCCTACACGGCCGCGCTCGTGAGCCGACTCATCGCCGAAGGCATCAACTTCCCCCATATCTCCGGGGTTTCCGCGGGGTCCAGCCACCTGTGCAACTTCACCTCCCGTGACGCTCAGCGCTCTCACGACACTTTCGTTGACCTCGTCGAGGATCCCGAGTTTGGCGGACTCAAGCACTTCCGCAAGGGGCACGGTTACTTCAACGCCGAGTACATCTACCAGCAGATCTGCTACCCCGACGGTGCCCTGCCCTTCAACTTGGACACCTTCCTGGCGAATCCGGCGACCAGCCGCGTCGCCACCTTCAACGCGTCGCGCGGGCAGGTCCGCTGGTTCTCCAAGGAAGAAATGAGCACCCTGGACACGCTCGGCCCCATCGTCCGAGCCTCTTCCACACTGCCGATCCTCATGCCACCCGTCGACATCGACGGCGACATCTACGTCGATGGCGCGCTCGGCCCCAACGGCGGCCTGCCCTTCGACCAGCCCCTGCGCGAGGGCTACCGCAAGCTCCTGGTCGTCCTCACTCGTCCCCGCGACTACGTCAAGGGCCCCATGCCCGCCAGCTTCGGTGCCCTCCTGCGCACCGCCTACCGTCAGTTCCCCTCCGTGTTCGAGGGCGTGGCCCGGCGTCCTGACCGCTACAACGCGGGACGCCGCCTCCTCTTCGAGCTCGAGGAACGAGGCCAGGCCTACGTGTTCGCCCCCGACAACCTGTGGATCAACAACACCGAGTCGCGGCGCGAACGCCTCGAGGCCACCTACCGTGCCGGCCTGGTGCAGGCCGTGCGCGAAATGCCCGCGATCAAGGCGTTCCTGGGGCTGTAGGGGTTTCCTTCTGCGCGTGTTCTAGCGGCGCTTGTGGCGCCGCTGGTGTTCCGGGCGCCGGGCGTGCTGTCCTGCGGGCCGGGCTGCTCGATGCGCCCGTGGGCAGCGGTCTTCCTGCTTGTTGTTTGTTGCCCCGACAGATCTCCGGCCGCCGCGCCATCCTGTCCGCCCGCGAGCCGTCCGCGCTGCGAGCTTCGCTCGGCGCGTCGGCTCGTTGTCCGGCCAGGCCCCGCAGGCCTCGCACCGGCACCGCGGCAGGTCCCTCCGGTGCCCTCCACGCCGGCGGTGCGTGCG
>CABKMD010000090.1 GCA_902373435.1 uncultured Actinomyces sp. | reverse complement strand
CGTATCTTCACCACCACGTTCCTGTGGTCGGGGCTCTACTGGTTCACCCAAGATTTGCTGACCTCGACGCTCATCACTTTCGCGGTCACCTGCGTGGTGCTCGTCGTGGCGTACGGCTTGCCCGCGCGGGGCGTCTTCCCGCTTCTTCCCTCTTTCGATCTCCGCGGCATCGCTGGAATCCTGTGGGAGTGCCTCCCTCTGTTCCTCGCGGCCTTCCTCAACCAGTACCTGACAAACGCGCCGCGTTTCGCAATTCATGCTGCGCTCGGCGATGAGGAGCTGGGCGTCTTCGCGATCATTTACATGCCCGCGGTCGCGATCAATATGCTCTCGCTCTTTGTGTTCCGCCCGCTGCTCACGCGCATGGCGCTACGGTGGGCCGAGGGCAAGCGTGGCGAGTTCTTCGCCATCGTACGTAAGGGCCTGCTGACGACGGCCGGCGCGTTCGCCATCGTCGCCGCCGTCACCTACGTGATCGGCCCTCCCCTGCTGACCCTCGTGTTCGGCACGGACGTGTCGGGATACGTGGGCGAGCTGATAGTGCTCGTCCTGGCGGGTGCGCTCAACGCGGCCAGCGTCATCCTCTACTACGCCCTGGCGACGATGCGTCGTCTGCGTGCTGTTCTGACAGGGTTCGCGGTGACCAGCGCAACCGCATACCTGATCGCACAGGCGCTCACGCGGTCCTACGCCATGATGGGTGCTTCAATGGCCTACGCTGCCACCATGGGCTTACTTGCGCTCCTCTTCGCCATCGTCATGCTGATCCCCACCCACCGCGCGCCCACCGGCGCCCAGCCCACTACCGACTGAAGGATTCCCTATGCGCATCGCATTCGTCGTCAACAGCTACCCTCCGCGTCTGGGCGGCCTGGAGTCGCACATCTATCACCTGTCAGTGTCGCTGGCGCAGCTGGGGCACGAGGTCTACGTCCTGACCATCTCGGATGAGCCGGGTCAGCGCACGGAGGAACATGTCGATATCCGAACGAAGAAGCGCTATCTGCCGGTCGCTGACATCATCAGCTTCCCGGCCATGGGCGCAACCCGTTCGATCGCCCGCTTCTTGCGCGCCAAGGACATCGACGTCGTGAGCGTCCACACGCGATTCTTCCCCATGAGCTTCGTGGGCGTGCGCGCGGCACGCAAGGTCGGCATCCCGATCATCCACACCGAGCACGGCTCGGGATTCGTCGCGTCCTCCTCGCCGATTATCGCTCCGGCATCACGCATGGTGGACCTGACCATGGGCCGCTACGTCCTGCGCCACGCCGACCGCGTGCTGGGCGTATCGGAGCAGGCCGCGGCCTTCGCATCGCGCCTGGGCGGTGTCGACGCGGGCGTGTTCTACAACGCGATCACGCCGCCCGAGCCGCACGAGAAGCCCATCGAGGATCACCCCCGTCACCTCGTCTTCGTCGGTCGCATGGTGCCAGGCAAGGGGTGGGACACCTTTATCGTGGCCGTGGCGCAGCTGCGTTCCGATGGCCTTGAGGTCACGGGTGAGCTGCTGGGCGCAGGAGCCGATCTGGAGGCTGCGCGCGAGCTCATTGCGGCACGAGGCCTCGCCGATGTCGTGAGCGCCCCTGGCCGAGTGAGCGCCGACGAGGTGCGCTCGCGCCTGGCGGGCGCCACCCTCGTCAATCCGACGGTCCTGTCGGAGGGCTTCCAGACGACTCTCCTCGAGGCATTGGCGGAGCGCGGCCGCGTCGTGACCTTCACGGTTCCGGGCGCACAGGTGCTGGCCGACCAGGGCCTTCCGGTCGTCATTACACCCGAACGCACCGTCGATTCTCTCGTGGCATCGCTGCGCACGTTCTTGGAGAAGCCGCCGGCTCTGGGCGATCCGAGCCTGATCGATGCGTGGACGTGGCCGGTCCGGGCACGCGAGTACGCAAGCATCGCTCAGTCACTGATCGGAGCCTGACTCACGCGAACTCCGCGTGATCGGCGCGCGGCCTGTCCCCACACCTCCGTGTGACTTCACGCTGCCCACGTACTCAGTTCCCCAACAACGTCGCATGCAATTCCTTCAACGCTATGTCAGATCTCAACACCAGATCGTTGATATCCCACGACTTACGAGATCTCACGCAGACGCACCCCGAGGGAATTGCATGCGAAATTTAGAGCGCAATACAAGGCCTGCGGGACGAAGATGCAGCTGTGCTGTGCGCCAGTGGGCGGCCACCCGCTCACCGTCCGCGCCACGAGCGCACATCTTGTCGCCCGCGGCTGCTCTGTGCACCGGTGGGCGGCAGCCCTCCAGTTGGTCGATCATATTCCCACAGGTCACCCGACCGACCGACAATAGACTTACTGACAAATGAGGATCTTTGTCCATTCCACAGTTCACTCGTTTTTGTATGGACAATTTACCGGCTTGGCAAATAGGCTTATACCCGTCGGAAGGAACGAGCCTCAGCGACTCGCCGCCCTTCATCTTCACAAGGCCGTGTGGGCACACACGGCCTTTATCCGTGTCTCCCACACACATTGACTGTCAAACACACAGGAGACACCATGGAAACCCTCGTCCGCGAGACCACGATCGCCGCTCAGTCCATCCGTTCCGAGCATGCCTCTAAGACCGCCCTCGCCAACACCCTGAGCTTCGCCTTCGCACTGACCACCGTCTTTATCGCGGGCATCACGATGGCCATCGTCGGCGCCGCCACGGCCTCGACCGTGATCCTCAGCTCCGCCATCGTCATCACGACCGTCGCCGCCTTCGTGGGCGTGTACGGCATCCTCAACCTGATGACGCGCTGACCCTCACGTCAGATCGATCCCGCGCAGATCGCCACAAACAGTAAGTCAGGCCCACTCCCCCGCCCCCGGGGTGAGCGGGCCTGCACCTATGCGTCGTCAGGTCTTACAGAGACATGTCAACAACAGCGCGACCCTGGATGGCGCGATGACGCAGGGCCTCATATCCGGCCGCCGCCTCGTCGAGCGAGAAGCGGCGCGTGACCAGGCCGTCGTAGTTAATGACGCCGCGCGCGGCCAGGTCGACGACCGCAGGCAGATCCTGGCGAGTACGCGCGCCGTAGGAGCCGAGGATCGACTGGGAGCGGCGCACGGTCCGGTTGATCTCAACCTCGGCGGTCTGGCGACCGGCGCCCAGGCCGATGGGCACCATGCGTCCGCCGTCGGCGAGAACGTCGAGAGCGGTGCTCCACGTGGAGGGAATACCCAGGGCCTCAAAGGACACATCGACGCCGCGCCCGTTCGTCAGCTTGAGGACTTCCTCGCGAGCATCCTGGGTCACGGAGTTGATCGTCGCGGTCGCACCAAAGGCCTTGACGGCCTCGAGCTTGTCGTCAGCAACGTCGATGGCGATGACCTGCGAGGCCCCGAAGGCGCGAGCAATCTGAACAATGTTGGATCCCACGCCACCCACAGCGACAACCGCGACAGTCTCACCGAACTTGAGGTCGGCTCCACGGCGCACGGCACCGTAGCCCGTCATAGCGGCACAGCCCAGGATCGCCGACGACACGGGGTCAACGCCCTCGGGCACGGGAGCCAGGGCGGTCGCGGGGACGACCGAATACTCGGCCAGGCCACCCATCGAGTACATCTGGATGGGTTCACCATCGAGGGAGTACAGGCGGGTCGTGCCGTCGTAGAGGACGCCCTTGAGGCGGTTCAGCTCAAAGAAGGGCTCACACAGCTCATCGTGACCGGCCGCGCAGTGGCGGCACTGACCACAGGGCATGAGGAAGCCACCGGCGACCTGCTGACCAACCTCAAGGCCGGTGTGTTCGGTGCCGGGGCCAAGCTCGACAATGGTACCGGCGACCTCGTGACCGAGGACGGCGGGCAGAGGGAAAGCAATAGCGCCTCCGATGACGTGGAGGTCGGAATGGCACAGGCCGCACGCGGTCACCTTGATAAGGACTTCACCGGCCTTGGGACGCGGCGTGCGAATGGTCTCGACCTGGAGGCCCTTGTCATAGTCGCGCAGGACGGCCGCGCGCATAGTATCGGGAATAGCGGGAGTTTCAGTGCTCATGGGCTTCACCTCGTAGTGGTTGGATGCCGCGTACTTCGTCGATCACGGACGTCTTTATCATAGCCGACGAGCAGACCAATTGTCAGGACAAATGACCTAGATATGATTATGACCTGAGATAGACGAGGCCGAGGCCCCCTACTCCGCATACTCGTGAGGCAGGCGCATCAACAGAAGGATCAGGGCGATGCACTGCAGCCCGAAGTAGACGCCCAGCGCGACACCGCCCGGCAAAAAGACGGTCACAGCGCCCAGGATGAGCGCGAAGGTGCGCGCTACCACGTTGAGGGTGATGACTGCCTGGCGCTGCCAGGTAACGAGCCACGGTGGAATACGCGGATCTATCGCGCCGTGACAGGCAGGGTAGATCCAGATGCGCTGCGCAGCCATCATGAGCAGGGCGACGATCAGCATCGCGACGGGGCCAATCTCCCCGTTGACAGAGAAGACGGCGACGCCAATCATCGAGGACAGGACAGCCCCCACGGACCCCCGCGACGCGCGCAGGAAACGGTCGGTGCCAACGCGGCTGACAGCGGTCAGGGTCGCCAGCGCGATGAGCACAACGCCAGCAGCAAAGGTCACCTGCATCCAACCGTCCGCCCCCACACCGGCGAGCAACGCCGGCGTAAAGACGATGACCGCAACGACGAGGGGTGCCTCCTGCACACACACGAGGGCGAGGGCCGTCGCCAGCGCAGAGCGCACCTGGGGGATGGCGACGTCACACAGGTGCAGGGGGTGCTGCTCGCGGGCCATCTCCGCGTCGAGGCGCACGTGATCGATCTCGACCGAGGCCTCGAGCGCGCCATGCAGAGACTTGAGCGCAAGGAAGGCGTCGACCTCGCGCCCCTTGGAGGCGTACCAGGCGGGAGATTCGGGCAGGAGCGAGGCCGCGATAAGAAGGGCGAGAGAGAAGCCGACGAGCGTCACGGAGGGTAGGAGCGGCCCCACCCCATGCACGAAGCCGAGGACGATCCCCACTCCCCCGCCGACGCCGAGAAGGGAGTTGGCACGAGGCACGAGGCGGGCGTGACCTCGCAGGGACAGCTCGTGCGCCGTGCGAGGCAACAGCGACCACAGGGCCCCATATCCCAGCCCGAGGAGTGCGTATCCAATGCAGTAGGCGACGACCACGCCCACCCCACTTCCACCAGCACCCACGGCGATGGCGCAGGTCGAGGCAATCACGAGTGAACCAGCGGCAAGAGTCACGGCTCCCACGCAATTCGGGATGCGGCGCCCGATGTGCTCGGACAGAGACGGGGCGAGGATCGCAGACAGCAATGACGGGAGCGATAAGGCAGCAATGAAGAAGCGGATGGCGTGGGCAAAACCCGCAGACCAGACATGAATGGCCAGGACGCCATCGATGAGACCGATAGTGATGCCGGTGAGGTAGGCGAATGCGCGCATGCGCGCCTCACCGCGCCCGATTGCTGGTGCGGCATCCTTGCGACACGCCGCGTCGCCCGTTCCCGGTTCTCCCATCGACTCTCCTTCGGCCTCGTTGTCGAACGCGCAGACCCGGTGGGGCGGCACTGCCGCCCCACCGGGCTAGACGTGCGACTCTATCGTACCGTCAGGCGTAGTCCTTCTGGAACTTCAGCTCGAGTTCCTCCAGCGAGTGGAACTTCGTCTCGGGGACAACCTTCCAGTAGAAGAGGAAGGAGAGGAAGTTGATGGCCGCGAAGATCGCGTACGTGCCGGCGCCGCCGACGGTCGCCATGAGCGGCGGGAAGATGACGGCGACCAGCGCATTGGCGAGCCACAGGGTGCCCACCGCGACGCCGAGGGCGGTGCCACGGACGGCGGCCGGGTAGATCTCGGAGACGAGAACCCAGGTCACGGTGCCGGACTGCTTGATGAACACGAAGAGGCAGACGATGCCGAGAACCAGCCAGGGGGCGAAGTTCGGGGCGCCGGAGATGTTGCCATCGGCGTCCAGGTAGGGGCTGATGAAGAAGGCGAACACGGCGGCCAGGGCGGCCAGGGAGATCGTAATGCCCAGCTCCTGGTACATGCCGACGTGGCGGCGAGCGAAGCGGGCGACGAGCCACAGGCCGACGGCGGAGCCAATCGCGGAGATACCGCCGGAGACGACGTTCAGGGTGATGGCGTCTTCCATGGGAACGCCGGCGGCGTTGAGGATCTTCGGTGTGTAGTACATGGCCGTGTTGATGCCGGTCAGCTGGTCGGCGATGCCCAGGACAATACCGATGTAGAGGAGCTTGCGGGCCCACTTGACCTTGAGGATCTGGGATAGCGACCACTTTTCCTGCTTGGACTCGGCGCGCTGGACCTCGAGCATCTCGTTGAGCTCGCCGGCGACGTCATCCTTATTCTCGTCACGCACGCGCTTGAGGGAGCCGATAGCCTCGACGATGCGCAAGTTGGCGGCATACCAGCGGGAGGACTCGGGCATCATACGAATGCCGATCCACAGGGCGATGGCGGGCAGCGAGCACAGGATGAGCATGTAGCGCCAGGTCAGGCCGTTACCGGCCGAGGTAACCTCGGCGATGTTAACGGCGGCCTGGACGGTCTCCCAGGCCACGGAGGCGCCGGCATGGCCGAGCACGTTGCCCGAGGCATCGACGGCGTCGCCGGTCAGCGTGACAGTCGGGCCGCCCTGCCAGCGGGTGATGACGGCGTTCATGGAGAAGGCCATGAACTGGCCGAAGACGATCATCATCTGGTCGGTGGCGACCAGAACGCCACGCAGGCGCTTGGGCGCGGTCTCACCAAGGAAGACGGGGACGGTCGCGGAGGCACCACCGACGGCGAAGCCGAGGATGATGCGCGCCAGGTAGAGAACCCAGATGTTTGGGGCGATCGCGCAGCCGATGGCGCCGAAGAGGAACACAATGGCCAGCAGCGTGATGTTGTGGCGGCGGCCGTAGCGGTCGGAGAGACGACCACCGAAGAAGGCGCCAGCGGCGGCGCCAATGCATAGCAGGCCACCAACCCAGCCCTCTTCGAAGGTGGTCATGTGCAGGCCGCCGGCGTTGCCGGGCATGTACATGTAGGGCAGGGCGCCCGCGATAACGCCGGTATCGTAGCCGAAGAGGAGCGAGCCAAGCGTCGCGACGGCCGCGATGGCACCCAGGGAGCGCTTCTTGCCCGAGGCCGGGGTGGTCGCGACGAGGTCACGCACCTTATCGGGCGTGTAGTCGTCAATCGTTGGAGCGTTTGACATGTGTTTCTCCTATTGCTTCTTCTTTGGAGCTGTACGGATGAAGGGCGCTTCACCCTGGTCGGCCTGGCGGCTGATCAAGTCCCACTCCCGGGGAGCGAGGACGCCTCGCCCACGATCGTGGAATCGCTGGGATCTCGACAATGATTGCTTGACGACATCGTCCCTGCGCATCGACTGGCCATGCACTCTCTACCACCCCCTTTCGGCAGTGGTCAAACATTTGGCAGATGTCAGCTTTGACCTAACAAACATTTGATTGAGTATCGTAACTTTGCCGACTCACTTAGCTTAACGCTCTGTATTAAGAATTTCAAGCGATTCTATCAAATATATTTGTTGTTACAAAGAAACATATAAAGGAGGGGTGGGCGTAATGCACCCACCCCTCCCAAGGAGACTGTTAAGCTCAGGCGTTCGTCGGGAAGTTCATGCCGACGTAACCAACCTTCTCGCCACGCTTGGGCCAACGGGTCGTGACAACCTTGGCCTTCGTGTAGAAGCGCACGCCCTCGGGGCCGTGAATGTGGGTGTCGCCCAGCAGCGACTCCTTCCAGCCACCGAAGGAGTAGTAGGCGACCGGAACCGGGATCGGCACATTGACGCCGACCATACCGGCCTCGACATCGATGACGAAGTGGCGGGCCGTGTCACCGTCGGAGGTAAAGATCGCGGAGCCGTTGCCGAACTCGGAGGAGTTCACGATCTCAATGGCTTCCTCGTAGGTGTCAGCGTGCACGACAACCAGGACCGGGCCGAAGACCTCTTCACAGTACACGCTCAAGTGACGGTCCACGCCATCAAGAATGGTGGGCGCCAGCCAGAAGCCGTCCGCGTACTCCTCGCCTGCGGGTCGGTAGCCACGGCCGTCGAGGACGATGTTCGCCCCCTTAGCCTCGGCCTCGTCGATCCACTTGGTGATGCGCTCCTGGGAGGAACGGGTGATGACCGGACCCATCTCGGAGGCCGGGTCGGTGCCGGGGCCAACGACGATCTTCTCAGCGCGAGCCTTGATCGCGGGGATCAGCTTCTCCTCAACACCGCCGACGGCGACGATGACGGGCAGGGCCATGCAGCGCTGGCCGGCCGCGCCGAAGGCGCCGGCGCTGATGTGCTGCGCGGCGAACTCGATGTCCGCGTCGGGCATGACGATCGCGTGATTGTTCGCGCCGCCCAGGGCCTGGACGCGCTTGCCGTGGGCCACGCCCGTGTCCTGCACGATGTGCGCGACCGGGGTGGAGCCAACGAAGGAGATCGCGTCAATACCGGGGTGAGTGAGAATGTCGGTGACCAGGTGACGGTCGCCGGCGATGACGTTGAACAGGCCGTCGGGCAGGCCGGCCTCCTTGTAGAGGCGAGCAATGATCAGCGAGGCACTGGGAACGGTCGAGGCAACCTTGAGAATGAAGGCATTGCCGGTCGCCAGGGCAACCGGGTGCATCCACATGGGAACCATGGCCGGGAAGTTGAAGGGGCAGATGCCGGCGACAACGCCGACGGGCTGGCGCAGGGTGTGCACATCCACGCCGGTGGAGGCCTGATCGGTGAACTCGCCCTTAAGGGCGGCGTTGATGCCACACGCAAAGTCGATGGTCTCGCGACCGCGGGCAATCTCGCCGAGGGCGTCGCCGTGGGTCTTGCCGCCCTCACGCACGATGGCATCGGCAATCTCGTCCTGGTGCTCGATGACGAGCTGGCGGAACTTGAACATGATGTCCACGCGCTTGGCCAGGGCGGTGCGCCCCCATTCCTTCTGCGCGTTGCGGGCGATCTCGACGACATGGTCGAGGCAATGCTTGTCGGCCAGGGTGAGCTGATCGACGACCTTGCCGGTGGCAGGGTTTTCGATGTCGATGGTCTTCTCGGAGTGAGCGACGTACTCTTCGCCGTTGACCCACAGGTTGATTGTCATTGGTTTTACCTTTCTTCC
>CABKMD010000089.1 GCA_902373435.1 uncultured Actinomyces sp. | reverse complement strand
CCCCGACCCATCCGATCCAGCCCGCCCCATTCCGGTGGAGCCAGGATCCTGGGCTGATCGCCAGGGCCACCACGTCGCCGACACCGACCCACTACGTCTCCCTCCCGCAGGAGAATCTTCCAGATCCCGGACCGTGGGCGGCGAACCTCGCACGCGCCATCGTCGAGGTCGTCACGGGCGTTCGGCAGGCACCCCAGCTACGCCGCTGGCTCCTCCCCGGCCTTTACGGGGCCCTCGTGTGCGTCCGCATGTCCCCGTGCGCCAGGGGAACGAGGCCCGTCCACGTGCGCACATGCTCCCTCGACGAGCGCACGGCAGAGGCCGCCGTCATCGTCTCCACCGTGTCGCGTACCTACGCTCTTGCTCTGCGCCTCGAGGAGTACCACGGACGCTGGATCACGACAGCCCTCGAACTCGCCTGACGGATCGGCCGCGCGGCTCGGCGGATGCGCAAACGGGTGAGGGGGCTCCCTTAGGAACCCCCTCACCCGTGACGTGTACCGATCAGCGGCGGCGACGCTTCTTAGCGGCAGCGCGGCGCTCCGCGCGATTACCGCCCGACGAGGGCGCGGACGACTCGGTGCCCTCAGCGGAGCTGTAGCTCACGCGACTCGGCGCCTTCGCGCGGCCCACGTTACCCATCACCGAACGGGCGTGAGCAACGGCCTCGCGAGCCGCCTCAGATGCCGCAGACTCGGCGGCGGCAACATCCTCGACGCTGGGCACGGAGGAGGATGACGAGGCCTCCTCCTGCGCGGGAGCAACGCTCGCGGCGACGATCGAACCGCCGGCCTCCTCCTCGGCGGCGGCCAGGGCGCGCTCAAACTGCTTCGCGTAGGAGAACACCTGCTGGACAGACTCCTCGCGGATGCGCTCCACCATTGCCTGGAACATCTGAGCACCCTCGTCTTTGTACTCGACGAGCGGGTCACGCTGACCCATCGCACGCAGGCCGATGCCTTCCTTCAGGTAGTCCATCTCGTACAGGTGCTCACGCCACAGTCGGTCCACCACGGAGATGACAACGCGACGCTCGAGGGTACGAATGGGCTCATCGCCCAGCTGCGCCTGCGCCAACGGATTGGCATTCAGGCGATCCTCAGTGTCCGCGTACACGGCATGGATGTCGCCGACCAGCTCGGTCACCAGATCGTCGCGCACGAGGGACGCAGCACCACCGTGCTCCTCCTCAACCTCTTCGATCGTGACCGACGGCGGGTAGTAGGCGCGCAGATGCTCCCATAGGGTGGGCAGATCCCACTCGTCCACGGGCTTGTCGACGATCGCCTCGTCGACCAGGCCGATCACGAGGGACTCCATGAACGCGCGCATCTGCGGGCCCATGTCCTCGCCCTCGAGCACCTTGCGGCGCTCGCCGTAGATCGTCTCACGCTGCCCCGTCATCACGTCGTCGTACTTCAGGACGTTCTTACGGATCTCGAAGTTACGGGCCTCCACCTGGTGCTGGGCCGACGCGATCGAACGCGACACCATGCGGTTTTCCAGCGGCATGTCCTCCGGGTAGGCACCCGAGGCCATGATGCGCTGCGCCATGCCGGAGTTGAACAGGCGCATCAGGTCGTCTTCCATCGACAGGTAGAAGCGGGACTCGCCCGGGTCCCCCTGACGGCCGGAGCGTCCG
The DNA here is from genome assembly GCA_902373435.1 of uncultured Actinomyces sp. Taxonomy (GTDB): domain Bacteria; phylum Actinomycetota; class Actinomycetes; order Actinomycetales; family Actinomycetaceae; genus Pauljensenia. The sequence goes on along the minus strand of CABKMD010000089.1, from coordinate 7,544 downwards.
CGCAGCTGGTTGTCGATACGACGCGACTCGTGGCGCTCCGAACCGAGCACGTACAGGCCGCCCAGCTCACGCACCTCCTCATGTTCGGCCTCAACCGCCTCTTCCGCGGCTTCGAGAGCCTTGGGCCACGCCTCGCGGTACTCCTCCGGGTTCTCCTTCGGGTCGAGGCCCTCGGCAGCCAGGTTCGCCTGGGCGAGGAACTCCGAGTTACCGCCCAGCATGATGTCGGTACCACGGCCGGCCATGTTCGTGGCCACCGTGACCGCACCCTTGCGGCCGGCCATCGCGACGATGGCGGCTTCGCGGGCGTGCTGCTTGGCGTTGAGCACCTGGTGCGGGATGCGCTTCTTCTTGAGCATCTGGGACAGCAGCTCGGACTTTTCCACCGAGGCGGTACCGATGAGGACCGGCTGGCCGGCCTCGTGACGCTCCACGACGTCCTCGATGATCGCGTTCAGCTTGCCCTTCTCCGTCGGGTAGACGAGGTCGGGCTGATCCTTGCGGATCATCGGCTTGTTCGTGGGGATCGGGATGACGTCGATCTTGTAGGTCGAGGCGAACTCCGCGGCCTCGGTCTCGGCCGTACCGGTCATGCCGGAACGCGAACCCTCGGGGTACAGACGGAAGTAGTTCTGCAGCGTGATCGTGGCGAGCGTCTGGTTCTCGGCCTTGATCTCCACGCCTTCCTTCGCTTCGATCGCCTGGTGCATGCCGTCGTTGTAGCGGCGACCCGGCAGCACGCGGCCCGTGTGTTCGTCGACGATGAGGACCTCGCCGCCGTCCACGATGTAGTCGCGGTCCTTGAAGAACAGCTCCTTGGCGCGGATCGCATTGTTGAGGAAGCCGATCAGCGGGGTGTTCGCGGCCTCGTAGAGGTTCTCGACACCCAGCTGGTCCTCGACCTTGTCGATGCCCGGCTCCAGGATACCGACGGTCTTCTTCTTCTCGTCGACCTCGTAATCCTCGTCGCGCTTGAGCAGGCGCGCGATGCGGGCAAATTCCACATACCAGCGGTTCAGGTCGCCGTCAGCAGGACCCGAAATGATGAGGGGGGTACGGGCCTCATCGATAAGGATCGAGTCAACCTCGTCGACGATGACGAAGGCGTGGCCGCGCTGGACCATATCCTCGGGCACCTGCGCCATGTTGTCGCGCAGGTAGTCGAAGCCGAACTCGTTGTTCGTCCCGTAGGTGATGTCGCAGGCGTACATCTCACGGCGCTCGGCAGGCGTCTGTCCCACGAGGATACAACCGCAGGTCAGGCCCAGGAAGTTGTAGACGCGGCTCATGATGTCCGACTGGTACTTCGCCAAGTAGTCGTTCACCGTCACGACGTGCACGCCCTTGCCGGTCAGCGCGCGCAGATACGACGGCATCGTGGCGACCAGGGTCTTACCTTCACCAGTCTTCATTTCGGCGATCTTGCCCTGGTGCAGGGCGATACCGCCCATGACCTGGACATGGAAGGGACGCATGCGCAGGATTCGCCACGAGGCCTCACGGACCGTCGCAAACGCCTCCACCAGGATGTCGTCCAGGGTCTCACCATCCTCGAGGCGGTCCTTGAACTCCTGGGTCTTGGCCTGCAACTCCTCGTCCGTCAGAGCCTCAAAATCCTCCTGCAAGGCATCAACCTGCGACGCAAGCCGATCCAGCTTACGCAGCATACGCCCTTCGCCCGCGCGAAGGATCTTGTCAATAATCGACACGAATAGCTCCTGACGTTAATCGCCCGCCCCCCTTGTAGAGCAGACAGTCAAATCCACCCATTAGTTTACGAACTAACTGCCCAAAGTGGAAACGCCCACGCGAACTATGGACGCATTTAACGCTGACGGCGCACACGGGGACGCCCCAGGCATGGTGCCCGGGGCGTCGCGGTCCTTCAACCGTCAGATTGTCGTATTCAAGCGAAGCACGCCGTACGTCCACCCATGGCGGTGGTAGACGACGCACGGCTGGTTCGTGTCCTTATCGACGAAGAGGAAGAAGGGGTGACCAACCATCATCATCTGATCCAGGGCCTCATCCACGCTCATCGGCGGGGCCTCGTGCACCTTCTGACGGACGATGATCGGGGTATCGCCCCACTGCTCCTCGCGGGCCTCTCCGACCTTCAGATCCTCAGCGCTGCGCAGCGACTTGGGAGCCTCGGGTTCGGGTGCGGCCGTCTCTTCGACGACGGGAGCTTCGAGGATTTCGGCTTCGGCCAGGTCGCGCGGGTACCGGCGGCGGTGGTTCTTCACGCGATCACGCAGGCGGCGCAGGCGCTCGTAGAGCTTGCCGGCGGCGATGTCAACGGCCGCGTAGCGATCAGCGGACTGAGCCTCAGCACGAATGATCGGGCCCTTACCGTAAACGGTCAGCTCGATGCGCTCGGCGGTGTCGGCCTGGCGGGGGTTACGTTCGTGAGTCAGCTCCACGTCGACGCGCTGAGCGCGGGGGTAGAACTGAGTGATCTTCGAAACCTTCTCCTCCACGTATTCCCTGAAATTCGGGTGAATCTCGGCATTACGTGCGACGACGGTGATGTCCATGTGTTTCCTCCATGGTGTGCGGCGGGCATCGTTGCCCGCAGGTGGGGATTGTTCGGTGCTCACTGCCCGAACCGTGGTCTGAGCTATCACCTCCCGCACTGACGTGAGGAGCGTCCCTGCTGCTCACGCTATCGAAAGTTCGTACCTTCATCATACTCCAGCCGGTGACCTGCGTCATGAGATAAGTCCGGGTCGACACAGAGTCACAACCGCGTCGAGCCCACCCAGCACGCGATCCATTTCCCGCACCGTCGCACCCGTCGTCACCACGTCATCCACCGCAACAACACGAACTCCAGGCCCCGGGACCGCGAGCGCACGCATCGACCCCATGCGCCCTACCGTGCGCTGCGCCCCACCCTTACCCGACTGGGAGGTCGCGCCGATCCGCAGGCGCACCGCATCCACGACCTGCACGCGCACACCCGGCCGCGCACCCGCAGCCAGTGCCCGGGCAACAGCGAACGCCAGCGGCAGCGCCACCTGTCTGCCCCGCAGGCGCCTCTTCCACGACGAGGGCGCGGGCACCACCCACACCTCCACCGCGCACCCGGTCGACGGTGCCCTCCCCGCCGGGACACCCACAGCGGCGGCGGGCGACCCCGCCACGCCCAGCACCCCAACCAGGGCGGTGCCGAGGCGGGCCCCGGCCTCGTCGAGAAAATCGGTGACGTCCGTACGCGCGGAGTGCTTGGCAGCGAGGACGATTCGGCGCAGCGCGCCATCGTAGTCCCCCATGGCCATCAGGGGAAGGGCGCCTCGCGCACCGTCAATCGAGGCCACGTGCGTGGGGCCGCCAGCCAGGGAGCGGCACGACGGGCACAGCACCTCGTCCCAGGCGCGGCAGCCGGCGCATTGCACGGGAAGGAGTGCGCCGATCAGCCCGCGCATCAGGCCCCGGACTCTACTCCCGCCCACCATGACTCTTACCCCGCGTATCGGGCGGAGGTGAGGGACTCGGGGGCGTTTTGCCACAGCGCGCCCGAGCGGATGAGCACCTGCGCCTTTCCGGCGGCATCGGTGCCCGAGATGACGACCGTGGAGGAAGACCCACCGGCACTCATCGATGTCACACGGATCGGGAGGGATACGTTGGAGGGCAAACCTCCCAGGGGCAGCGTGACCAGCTGGTCATCCTCGCCGGTCGCGCGTACGACGAGCATAATGCCCGTCGGCGTCGTCCACGAGGCGTCGACGACGGAGCCGTCTTCGAGCGGGATCTGTTCGAGGGCACGGATCGCCAGCGGACGCCCGGAGGCCCCGCGTTCGACGACCCCCACCCATGCGCTCGCGTCGGTGCCGCGCAGGACGAGCGCGCGCGTGCCATCGGGGGAAATGCGCACCGCGTGAATCTCACCAGCGCTCTCGGAGTCCACGCTGACGCTGAACGCGCCATCGGCTCCCCCGCCAACACTCACCGACGAGGCCGTGGCAGGCCCCCACACCCATCCGAAGCGGTCCACCGACGGGCCGAGAGGCGCCTGTCCGGGCAGGAATGCGACCGCCGTTCCACCGCGCTGCGCGTACACCCCATCGGTGCCGCTCCAGGCGACCAGGGAAGGATCCACGGGCGAGACTGTCGGGTTGGAGGCGTCGGTGGAGGCGCTCAGGTTCGTCACTCTCGACGACGAGACGATCCCCACCCCGTCGGGACCCGCCCCGACGAGAGTGTCGAGAGAGTAGGCCTGGGGCACCGGGATCCCCTGCGTGTCCAGGACGTCACCGGACAACGAGATGCTCACCTGCGACACGTCCGCCGCCTGGGTCAGGGTGCGGGTGAGCTCCCACGCGAGGTTCGCACGCGCCCCCTCGGTCGCGGGCGCCACCGCGTTCAGTTCCACGCGCGCCACCCCGTCGACGACATCGAGTCCCTGGGAGGGCACGGTCGTGCCCGCCGGGATTGCGTTCGCTGTGACCGGCTCGAGGGACTGACGCGGCCCTGCGACGAGGCCCGCGAGCAGGTGGGAGGCTAGGCGTCGCGACGGGTACCAGCGAGGATCGGTGACCAGGTCCCCGCCCTGGGTCGTCGGGAAGTAGAGATTGGCGAGCGAGAACGAGGCCGTGAAGGAGGCCCGGCTCATGAGGACCATGTTCTCGGGGCTGTTGATGCGCCACTGGCCCTCTTCGCGCACAAGGCTAAAGGTGCGCGTCACGGTTGAGGCCGCCACGCGGGTCAGCACGCCCGACGCGTCGATGCTGGCCACGCCGAGCACGGAGACCGTCACGTCCACCTCAGAGCCGTTCTCGGATCCGGCACTCACCGCAGGGGCCGCGTCCGTGTCGTAGACGAGGATTTCCGTCTCTGGCTGCCATGAACGCGCCGATGCTGCGCTCAGGAACAGGCGCGCGGTCGCGTAGTCATCCTGGGGGCCGGCCGCGCATGCCAGCATGAAGTCGCTGACCAGGGTCGCAGCGTCCGCCCCATCGGAGGGACCCTCCGCGGAAAACTGGATGCCGCTGCTATCCCGAGCTGACACATCGAAGGGCGCGGGTGCCGAGGAGGTGGGCAGGGAGGTGCATCCCGCGAGGGCCAGGCAGGCGGCAACGGCGAGCGGCATCAGGCGGCGTCTCATTCGTCCTCCCACAGGGTCAGGGGGCGGCTGACGATCTCCTCGCCGGCGCGCTTGGGCAGGGTCATCAAGAAGGACGCGCCGCGCCCGGGTTCTCCGTACGCTTGCAGGCACCCTCCGTGGATGGTGACGTCCTCAGTTGCGATCGCGAGGCCGAGGCCGGTACCGCCGGTTGTGCGGGTGCGGGCTGTGTCGGCGCGGTAGAAGCGGTCAAAGACGTGGTCGGCGACCTCCTGGGTCATGCCCACCCCGCGGTCGCGCACGCGGCACGCGACGTCGGTCTCGGTCGCGGCGAGCGTGATCGTCACAGGCGTACCGTCGGCATGCTCGATCGCGTTGACGACGAGGTTGCGAATGACGCGCTCGATACGGCGTTCGTCGATCTCGGCCGCGACTCTGCCCGGCGCCACGGTCTCGACGCGCACGTTCTGTCGCTGCGCGAGCTCCGCGCACCCTTCGACGACGTGCAAGGCGATCGTTCGCAGGTCGCGGTCCTCAGCGTCCAGCAGGGCGCTGGCAGCGTCGTAGCGAGAGATCTCCAGCAGGTCCGCGAGCATCTGCTCCATACGTTCGGTCTGGTCGTGCAGGAGCTCGGCGGATCGACGCGCGTGAGCTGGCAGTTCGTCGCGGTTGTCCCACACGATATCCTCCGCCATGCGGATCGTCGTCAGCGGGGTGCGCAGTTCATGGGAGACGTCGGAAACGAATCGCTGCTGGAGCTTGGCCAGCTCGTCGTAGCGCGAGATCGTGTCCTGGAGCGAGGAGGTCATCGCATTGAAGGCGTGTCCAAGGTCAGCCATCTCGTCATCCCCGTGCACGTCCACGCGCACGTCGAGGTCCCCCTTCGATGCCTTCGTCGCAGCTTGGGCGGTGACGCGCACGGGCAGCAGGAGGCGATGCAGCAGCGCGAACACACCGATCGGCAGGGCCACGATGATCGGAAGCGCGGAAAGGACGAGGACCCGCAGGACCACGTCGACCTGCGCCTGATCAGCGGACAGCGAGTATAGAATGTAGAGCTCGTGCGTGCCCGCGCGGGGCAGCTGCACTTGGGTGCCGACGAGAATTCCGGGGACCACCTTGTCGGAGTCGCTTGAGCGGATGCCAACCGACTGCCACTGCGCGCCCCCACCCGAGACTGCGGCGCGCATCTGCGGGGTGATGAGCGTGCGCATCTGCTCATCCTCGATCTGGTTAATGCGCAGCGAGGCCGTGGCTCCCTCCGAGCGCAGGAGCGCCACGTTCGTTGCACCTGCGCCGGCCGCCGAGGCCTTGAGAGAGGCCAGCGCGCCGCGCGCGGACTCCTGAACCTGGGCAGGAGACGAGGCCGTGGACGAGGAAAACACCGACTGCGCCGAGGAAAAGCGCAGGGAGGCGTCAGCCAGAATCGCGTCCTTGCGCGTCTCGAACATGGAGGTGCGCAGCTGGGAGGCGATGATCACCCCAAACACGAGGAGAATAACGAGCGCGGCAACCGTGATCACCAATGCGATGCGGGCGGACAGGGAATGCCGGATACGCCTGGCGAGATGAGAGGAGGCGAGAAGGGACCACGGCCTCGACGATGCGACGGCACGTAGCAGATCCTTGAGGGCGTCCCTACGCCCCTGCGCCGGCACGGTACCCAACCCCGCGGACTGTCACGACCAGCTCGGGACGCTCCGGGTCGCGTTCAATCTTGGAACGAAGGCGCTGCACGTGAACGTTGACGAGCCTGGTGTCAGCAGCATGACGGTAGCCCCACACCTGCTCGAGGAGCTCCTCGCGCGAGAACACCTTCCACGGCGAGCGCACCAGGGTCACCAGCAAATCGAATTCCAGAGGGGTCAGCGCGATGACGCGCCCCTCACGCTTGACGATGTGGCCGGCAACATCGATCGACAGGTCCTGGAGAGTCAGGCCTTCGTCTGCCTGCGAGTCCTCGCGACCGCGCAGGCGCGCGCGCACCCGGGCCACAAGTTCCTTGGGTTTGAAGGGCTTGGGAACATAATCGTCGGCACCGGCCTCGAGACCCGTCACGACATCAGAGGTATCGGAACGAGCGGTCAACATAACGATCGGGGCGTCCGAGACCCGACGGATCGCGCGGCACACGTCAAAACCGTCCATGCCGGGCAGCATGACGTCCAGGAGGACCAGGTCCGGATTGTGTTCTTGAAATTGAGCCAACCCGGCGGATCCGTCGGCACAGAAGACGACGTCATAGCCCTCGTTCTGGAGGACAATACCGATCATCTCAGCCAGGGCGACGTCGTCGTCGACGACGAGGATGCGCGAACTCATATCACGATAGTGTCACGAAATCGTCACGAACGCAGGAGACTCGCGCAGCCATTCCTCAATTTCTCCCCGAGATAAGGTTTCGCGTAAGTTGCGCATATGGCAGAATTGGCGCTGTAGAAGCACCATCAGCACGGAGGCATCGATGAACTCCCCC
>CABKMD010000088.1 GCA_902373435.1 uncultured Actinomyces sp. | reverse complement strand
CCCAGGTAGTGGTCGATGCGGAAGACGTCCTGCTCGTCGAAGATCTGCGAGATGACGTCGGAGAGCTCTTGCGCGGACTGATAGTCGTGGCCGAAAGGCTTCTCGATGATGACGCGGCGCCATTCGCGGCCCTGACGCTTGTTGAGGCCCGTGTCAGACAGGTGCTTGGCCACGACGGGGAAGTACGAGGGCGGAATCGACAGGTAGAACGCGTGGTTGCCGCCGGTACCGCGCGAGTGGTCGAGCTCGGCGACGGTGTCAGCGAGCTGGCGGTAGGCGTCGGGATCGTCGAAGGTGCCCGAGACAAAGCGCAGACCCGAGCGCAGCTGGTTCCACGTGCCCTCGTTGAAGCCGGTGCGGGTGTGCGCCTCGATGGATGCGCGCACGTATTCCTCAAAGTCCTGGGGACTCCAGTCGCGACGCGCGAAACCGGTTAGCGAGAAGGCCGGGTGGAGGAGACCGCGGTTAGCGAGGTCGTAGATGGCGGGAAGGAGCTTCTTGCGCGCAAGGTCGCCCGTGATGCCGAAGATGACGAGGCCACAGGGCGGGGAGATGCGCGGAAGCCTGCGATCCTGAGGATCACGCAGGGTGGGAATCTCGCTGGTCACGAGTGGTCGCTCCGTTCGCTAGGGGGCAGGACGAGGCCGGGGCCCGAACGCTTCTCCACGCAGGTGAGCGCAGCGGGACCGAGGACCTACACATGTCTACGAGAATAGGGCTGCTGGCACGCCCTCGCGCGCCAGCAGCCCTCTGTCAGTTCAGTTGACTACAAAGTCACGAACGTGCGGCCTCGATGGATTCCTTCGCGGCTGCGGCCACGTGCTCGGCGTCGATGCCGTACTCCTTGAAGAGGAGTTCGCCCGGCGCTGAGGCGCCGAAGTGCTCGATGGAGACCGAGCGGCCGGCGTCGCCGATCCAGCGGTACCACGGCAGGGCGATGCCGGCCTCGACGGAGACGCGGGCGCGCACCGACGGGGGCAGGACCGAGTCGCGGTACTCGCGGTCCTGGGCCTCGAACCAGTCGAGACAGGGCACGGACACAACGCGGGCGGCGATGCCCTCGGCGGCCAGGGCATCGCGCGCCTCGAGGGCGACGGAGACCTCGGAGCCGGAGGCCAGCAGGATTACGTCGGGCGTGCCCTCGGTGTCGGCCAGGACGTAGGCGCCGCGCGCCAGGTCAGTGGTCGTGGCCAGTCCGGTGCCTTCGCCACGTGCAGGGTTCGGCAGGTTCTGGCGCGACAGGACGATGGCGGCCGGGTGGGACTGCTCGAGGATGGCCTTCCAAGACGCGGCGGTCTCGGCGGCGTCGGCGGGACGCACAACCGCGAAGTTCGGGATCGCGCGGTACGAGGCCAGGTGCTCGATCGGCTGGTGGGTCGGGCCGTCTTCGCCGACACCGATGGAGTCGTGGGTCCACACGTAGGTGACGGGCAGATCCATGAGGGCGGCGAGACGCACAGCGCCGCGCATGAAGTCGGAGAACACGAAGAACGTGCCGCCGTAAGCGCGGGTGAAGCCATCGGCGGCGATGCCGTTGAGGGCGGCACCCATCGCGAACTCACGCACACCGAAGTGCAGGTTGCGGCCGAACTCGTCGCCGCTGAAGGCCGAGGAGGAACGGTGTGCGGGCAGGAACGAGGGCTCGCCCTTCAGGAAGGTGTTGTTCGAGCCGGCGAGGTCGGCGGAGCCGCCCCACAGCTCGGGCAGCACGGGGGCGATGGCGTTGAGGACCTGGCCGGAGGCAGCGCGGGTCGCGATGGCCTTGCCCTCTTCGAAGGTGGGCAGCGCGGCTTCCCAGCCCTCGGGGAGACGGCCTTCGAGGAGGCGCCCGAGCAGGGCGGCCTGCTCGGGGTGAGCGGCCTTCCACGCCTCGAAGCGGGCGTCCCAGTCCTTGCGGTACTCGGCGGCACGCGCGGCGGCGCGGGCGCGGACCTCGTCCACGATCGCGGCGTCAGCGTCGAACATCTTCTCGGGGTCGGCGCCCAGGGCTTCCTTCAGGCCCTTCAGGGCCTCAGTGCCGAGCTTGGAGCCGTGGATGCCGCCGGTGTTCTGCTTGCCGGGGGTCGGCCAGCCGATGATGGTGCGCAGCGCGATGAGCGAAGGCTTCTTGGTCTCGGCTTTGGCGGCGTCGAGAGCGTCGTTCAGAGCGGTGGTGTTCTCCTCGTAGGAGCCGTCTTCGCCGAGCCAGTTGACGCGCTGGACGTGCCAGCCGTAGGCCTCGTAGCGGGCCAGGACATCCTCGTTGAAGGCGATCGACGTGTCGTCTTCGATGGAGATGTGGTTGTCGTCCCAGATGACGGTGATGTTACCGAGCTCCTGGGTGCCTGCGAGGGAGGAAGCCTCGGCGGAGACGCCTTCCTCGAAGCATCCGTCGCCAGCGATGACGTAGACGTTGTGGTCGAAGACGGACTCGCCGAGGGGGGTATCGGGATCGAGCAGGCCGTGGACGCGGCGGGCGTTCATGGCGAAGCCAACGGCGGAGGCGATGCCGGTGCCCAGCGGGCCGGTGGTGATCTCAACGCCCTTGGTGTGGCCGTACTCGGGGTGGCCGGGGGTCAGCGATCCGGCGGTGCGCAGCGTCTTGATGTCGTCGAGTTTGAGACCGAAGCCAGACAGGTAGAGCTGGACGTACTGGGTCAGCGAGGAGTGGCCGGCCGAGAGGATGAAGCGGTCGCGACCGATCCAGCGCGGATCCGCCGGGTCGACATTCATCACCTTGTTGTAGAGGAGGTAGGCGGCGGGGGCGAGCGAGATGGCGGTACCGGGGTGGCCCGATCCGGCCTGCTCGACGGCGTCGGCGGCGAGGAGCTTAGCGGTCTTGACCGCTTCGTCATCGATGTGATCCCAGTGAAGTGACACGTTGGTCTCCAGTGGTAGGGCCCCAGCGTTGGGGCGGAAATGGTTTACCGCGTCACAGTCTAGCGAAAATGTGCGCATGCCGATAGCGCTCACGCACATATGTTGCGTAGTCGCTTACCCTGTCACCATGACATCCCTCGAAGCTCTCGTCCGCGACTGGGTGGACTATCTGCGCGTCGAGAAGGGGGCGTCTGCGCATACAGTTTCGAACTATCGCCGCGACGTCGCCCGCTACGCGTTTGACATGAAGAGTCGAGGGAAGGCCAACGTCGAAGATGTCAGCGCGTCGGACATTGAGGATTACGCGATGCGCCTGGCATCTGGGCAGGTTACGGGAACTCCGGCGGCTGCCTCGTCGGTGGCGCGCGCGATGGCTGCTATCCGCGGACTCCACAAGTATGCGCTGACCGAGGGGGCTGTTGGAACCGATGCGGCTGCGCAATTGCACGCTCCGCGTCAGGGGCGCCGCCTCCCCAAGGCTCTGTCCGTCGACGAAGTGGGACGGCTGCTGGACGCCGCGCACGCCGATGATTCTCCTATCGGCCTGCGCGACGCCGCCCTCCTCGAGCTCCTCTACGCGACGGGGGCACGGGTCTCCGAGGCCGTCTCGCTCAGTGCAGACGACCTCGACCTGGACGGCGACGTCCCTGTCGTACGCCTGTTCGGCAAGGGACGTAAAGAACGGATCGTTCCCGTGGGCTCGTTCGCGGTGGACGCCCTCGACGCGTATCGGGTGCGCGCCCGCCTTGCGCTCGCTACGCGAGGCCGGGGATCGACCGCGTTTTTCCTGAACTCCCGGGGAGGCGCGCTGTCCCGGCAGAGCGCATGGGCCGCGATCCGGCGGGCGGCCCAGGCAGCGCAGCTGGGGGAGCGGGTGTCTCCGCATACGCTGCGACACTCCTTTGCGACGCACCTGCTGGAAGGAGGTGCGTCCGTCCGCGAGGTGCAGGAGCTTCTCGGGCACGCGTCGGTGGTGACGACGCAGATCTACACCCAGGTGACTGCCGCCGCGCTGCGCGAAGTCTTCACGCTCTCGCACCCTCGGGCGCGTGGCACCGACGCATCCGCGCGGTGATGAATTAGGATGGGGGCGTGACCACGAACTCGCATCCAACGCTGACGCCCGACCTGCACGAAGAGCCGGTCGATTTTCCCGTGCCCGCGCCGCTGTCGGGGCACGGTCCCGCCCGTGTGATCGCGATGTGCAACCAGAAGGGCGGTGTCGGTAAGACGACCACCACCATTAACCTGGGTGCTGCGCTGGCTGAGTATGGTCGCCGCGTCTTGATCGTGGACTGCGATCCCCAGGGTGCTGCATCCGTGGGCCTGGGGATCAATGCACTCGACATGGAGCAGACGATCTACACGCTGCTCATGAACCCGAAGGCGGACGTCGAGGCGACGATCTGCCGCACGTCGACGGAGAATCTCGACATCATACCCGCGAACATTGATCTGTCTGCGGCCGAGGTTCAGCTGGTCAACGAGGTCGCCCGCGAGAGCGCCCTGGCCCGCGTCCTGCGACACGTCGAAGCCGACTACGACGTGATCCTCATCGACTGCCAGCCATCCCTTGGCCTGCTCGCGGTCAACGCTCTGACCGCCGCTCACGGCGTCATCGTTCCCGTGGAGGCAGAGTTCTTCGCGCTGCGTGGCGTGGCCCTGCTGGTCGAGACCATCGAGACGGTGCGCGATCGTATCAACCCGCGCCTGAAAATCGACGGGATCGTCGCCACGATGGTCGACTCGCGTACGCTACACTCGCGCGAGGTTCTCCAGCGCCTGCAAGAGGCCTTCGGCGACCTCGTGTTCGATACGCGTATCGGGCGCACGATTAAGTTTCCGGACGCTTCTGTGGCCACCGAGCCGATCACTTCCTACGCTCCCAACCACGCGGGCGCTCACGCGTACCGTCGACTCGCGCGGGAAGTCATCGCCCGTGGCGACGCGGCCTGACAGCCTCGAGGTTCAGGGTGAGTTTGACCTCTTTGCGGTCTCACTCCCGGTTTTTGAAGGTCCTTTCGATCTTCTTCTGTCGCTGATCGCGCGCAAGAAACTCGACATCACCGAGGTCGCGCTCGCGCAGGTGACCGATGAGTTCATCGCGTTCATGAAGACGTGCCCGGACCTGTCGCGTACGACGGAATTCCTGGTCGTCGCTGCGACCCTCCTGGATATGAAGGCATCGCATTTGCTGCCCAGTATCGACGAGGATGACAACGCATCCGAGGCTGACCTGGAGGCCCGCGATCTCCTGTTCTCTCGGCTCCTGCAGTACAGGGCTTTCAAGGAAGCGGCGAAACATATCGACGAGCGGATGGGGGAGTACGGCTCGTACGTTGCCAGGGACGTTCCCCTCGAACGTCACTTCGCGGCACTCTTGCCCGAGCTTCGATGGCACACGACTCCTGAGGACCTTGCGCGTCTGGCCGCGGATGCCCTGTCGTCGACGAGCCCGACGGTTCAGGTCGCCCATCTGCACGATCGAATTGTCCCCGTGCGCGAGCAGGCTCTCGTTGTCTGCGCGATGCTCGCCGAGGCGGGGCGCATGACCTTCCACGAGCTCATCGAGGATGCACCCACGCGTGCCGTCGTCGTCTCTCGCTTCCTCGCACTCTTGGAGCTCTACAGGCGCGGAGCCGTTGAGTTCGAGCAAGACGGGGCGCTCGGCACGCTGACGATTCAGTGGACCGGCAGCGAGGGAAGCATCGACATCGACGTGGTCGACTATTCGGGCGTGAGCGACGCGGACTTCGCCAAGGCCTCGTTCCCGCACGAGGAAGCGATTGCGACACAAGGAGGAGACGTCGATGAGTGAGAACACTCTGCGCGGTCCGATCGAGGCGATCCTGATGGTGGCCTCGGAGCCGGTTGCGGCGTCTGATCTCGCCGATGTGTTTGGAGTGAGCGTCGAGGAAGTCGAGGCACAGCTGCGGGCTCTCGCCGCCGAGTACCTGGGCGAGGGCCAGGAGCACCCGCGCGGTTTCGAGCTGCGCGAGGTGGCGGGCGGCTGGCGCATCTATTCTGCGCGGGCTTACGCTGATGTCGTCGGGCGCTTCGTCGTCGGCTCATCGCACACGCGTTTGTCGCAGGCGGCCCTCGAAACCCTTGCGGTTATTGCCTATCGTCAGCCCATTTCGAGGGCACGAATCTGCCGTATTCGAGGGGTGAACGTGGACGGCGTTGTGCGCACGCTGCTTGCCCGAGGCCTCGTGGAAGAGACGGGACTGACATCCTCCGGTGCGCGCTTGTACGGGACGACCGGGGAATTTCTTGAGAAAATGGGATTAACGAGCCTGTCGGAGCTGGTACCGTTGGCACCCTACCTGCCAGACGCCGACGCACTGGATGAATTGGAGGAAGAACTATGAGGGCTAACCCCTATACCGAGGGTGGAGTGCGCCTGCAGAAGGTGCTCGCCCAGGCTGGCGTCGCATCCAGGCGCGCGTCCGAACAGATGATCGCCGACGGCCGCGTGAGCGTTGATGGCACCGTAGTGCGTCACCAGGGTGTGCGCGTCGACCCGGCCAAGCAGGTCATTCACGTGGATGGTGAGCGCCTGATCCTCGACGAGACGAAGCACATCGTCCTCGCGGTCAACAAGCCGATCGGTACCGTTTCTACGATGAGCGACCCGGAGGGACGCCCCACGATCGCGGACCTGATCGCCGATTACCCCGAGCGTCTGTACCACGTGGGTCGCCTCGACATCGACACGTCCGGCCTGCTGCTACTGACGAATGACGGCGAGCTGGCGAACCGTCTGACGCACCCCAAGTACGAGATCCGCAAAACCTACGTGGCGCGTCTGCACGGTGAGGTGAAGCCGGGGGTTAAGCGCACGCTCATGAACGGTATCGAGCTGGAGGACGGCCCGATCAAGGTGGACTCCTTCCGCATCGTCGACACCTACGGCGACATCACGACCGTGGAAATCGTCGTGCACGAGGGCCGTAACCGCCTCGTGCGTCGCATGATGGAGGCTGTTGGCTACCCGGTGCGCGAGCTCGTTCGCACGGGCTTCGGTCCGATCACTCTCGACCACCTGAAGCAGGGCACGACCCGCCGCGTGAAGGGCAACGCGCTGAGCGCACTGTACGGGGCCGTTGGACTGTGAGCACCTCTGACGGCGTCGGCGCACGCGTCGTGCAAACGGCGGGGCCTGTCCTCATCATTGGGTCGGGCCTGCTGGGCGCGTCCCTCGGGCTCGCGCTGCGGGCCGGGGGAGTGCGCGTCTATCTCGAGGACGCCTCGCCCACCTCGCAGCGCCTGGCCTCCGACGTGGGCGCCGGGCAGGCGTTCGGCGACGTCCTTGCCGAGGCCGGGGTTGACCTGAGCGACTGCGGCTCGGATACGCCGTCCTACAAGGCACCCTCCATAGTCGTCGTTGCGACGCCCCCGGATGTCGCTGACCGTGTGATCGTCGACTCGCTGCTGCGTTTTCCGGATGCGATCGTCACCGATGTCGCCTCGGTGAAGGATTCGGTCGTTGCGAATGTACTGCGCGGATTGGAACGCGAGGATTGCCTCGAAGCGGCCTCGCGCTACGTTGGTTCGCACCCGATGGCCGGCCGCGAGCGCAGCGGCGCCGGCGCTGCCGATGCCGACCTGTTCTATGGACGCCCGTGGGTGATCGTCGCGCACGAGTCGACGTGGCCGCGAGCGGTGCTGGTTGCGCGTGCGCTGGCAACGGACGTCGGCGCCGTACCTCTTGAGATGACCGCTGGCACACATGACCACGCCGTCGCTCTTGTGTCGCACGTTCCTCAGCTGGTGTCGTCGATGCTTGCCGCGCGTCTTGTTAATGCCCCCGCCCAGGCACTGGGTCTGGCGGGGCAGGGGCTGCGCGATACCGCCCGTATTGCGGCGTCCGACCCGCGCCTGTGGACGGCGATTTTGGCCGGCAACGCCGGTCCGGTCGCACAGATCCTGCGCGAGCTACGTACCGATCTCGATGACTTGCTCACGCACCTTGACGCGGCTGCTGAACGTGGTCCGCTGCGTGGCGGTTCTGTGGGTGCGATTAATCGGGTGATGACTGCGGGTAACCAAGGCGTTTCTCGTATTCCCGGCAAGCACGGCGGTGCGCCATCTCGATACCGAGAGATCGAGGTGCTCATCCCCGATGAGCCGGGCGCTCTCGGCAGGCTTTTCAGCGAGCTTGGCGAGGCAGACATTAACATCGAAGACTTGGTTCTGGAGCACTCTGCGGGCGCACAGGCAGGCGTCGCCCGCGTCATGATTGACCCGGCGGTCGCTGACCGCGCCGTCGCCGACTTGCAGCTGCGAGGTTGGCGACTCATTACCCACTAAACGACTTTGGTGAGGAGAACGTTTTGATGAACGACACGATGCGTCGAGACGCGATTTCGCGCGTCGGCATGACGATTGCCATTGATGGGCCGGCCGGTTCAGGCAAGTCCACGGTGTCGAAGGCTCTGGCGACTCGTCTGGGTATCGGCTACCTCGATACGGGCGCCATGTACCGTGCGCTCACATGGTATTGTCTGGATGAAGGCATCGATCTGGAGGACACGGTGGCGGTCGCCGCGGCGGCTGATCGCATGCCGCTTCGCCTCGTGTCGGATCCGTCGGATCCACACGTGTGGATCGGGGATCGTGAGATCACCCTTGAGATTCGCGAGCCGCGTATCGCCCTGGAGATCAAGCACATCTCAACGAATCTCGACGTGCGCGCGTGGATGGCGACGGAGCAGCGTCGTCGTATGATGGAGGCCCGTGAGGAGGGCTCCGGCATGATTGCAGAGGGGCGCGACATTACGACCGTCGTCTGCCCCGATGCGGATGTCCGTGTTCTGTTGCTCGCCGATCAGGAGGCCCGTCTACGCCGCCGGACACTCGAACTTTATGGCGATGCGACCGAGGAGCATATGGAGATCGTGCGGGCTCAGGTTGAGGGCCGCGACAAGGCCGATTCGCAGGTCTCTGAGTTCATGGTGGCCGCTCCCGGTGTCGAGACCGTGGACTCCACGGGGCTCGATATCGATGGCGTCTGTGAGGCCATCCTGGTCTTCATTGACCGTGATCTTGAGGCGCGAGACGCCTCGCGCTGAGGGTAGACAACAGCACATGTGAGTGCGCCGCACCTGTTGGTGCGGGGCACTCACATTTTCCGTATCAGATGTGGACTGCCGATCTGGGCACCAGCAATACCGAAATCGGCGTTACTCATCTGGTGTGGTGCGGCGCACTATGGCCGGCTTGCTTATGATCATCAAGGTGCGCTATAGTTCTACAGGTCGCCACGGCGACGAACTGAATACGGGCTGTGGCGCAGCTTGGTAGCGCACTTGACTGGGGGTCAAGGGGTCGTGGGTTCAAATCCCGCCAGCCCGACTGAAAGAACCGCGAGAATTCGTTTCTCGTGGTTTTTTGTATGCGCTGAAC
>CABKMD010000087.1 GCA_902373435.1 uncultured Actinomyces sp. | reverse complement strand
GCAGAGGTTCGGAAGATTCAACCTCATCGGGAGGATTCAACCCGATCAGAAGGGGTTGAATCCTCCCGATCGGGTGTAGGTCTCGCCGTAACAAGGACTTTCATGAATGCGGAGGAGGCATGCCTGCCTGACTGAGCGACCGGTGGGCAACCGCGTTACAAACGTCGTCAATCTAAGCCAAAAAACCACCGTTTGCGGCGCGTAGTGACGCCCTGGTGCCAGCCATGTTCAGCCGGCGAGGGTGACTCCGCAATAGGCGATGGTGGCGACGAGGAGGGTGGAGAGCGCGGCCAGGGCGAAGGGCTTGAGGCCCACCTTGATGAGGTTCCGAATCTTGACGCCGCAGCCGAGTCCGAACATCGCTGCAGCCAGCAACCCTGTCTGCAGCAGCCTGCCGGTCGTCAGCACGAAGTCCGGCAGAGGGATAAAGGAACGCAGGAGCACCATGGCGATGAACCCGATGATGAACAGCGGGACGATGGGCGGCAGCTTCGAACTCGACCTCTGTTGACTGGGTTTGCCTGCCGTACGGCTGAGACGGCGCTCCCGGATGCTGAGGATGGCCACGACCGGGGCGAGCAGCAGCACTCGGGCGAGTTTGACGATGACCGCGACTGTGAGCGCTCCGCCGCCGATGATGCCTCCGGCCGCGACGACTTGCGCGATTTCATGGATGGAACCCCCGGCCCACATCCCGGCCGTCTCGGAGTCCAGGCCAAGCAGGTTCGTGAGCAGTGGGACGAGGGGAATCATCAGCGTTCCGAAGATCACCACGAGGGCGACCGCGGTGATGGTGTCTTCCTCGGCCTCGTCGTCCGGGTCGGTGACCCCTGCCGCGCCCGCCACGGCTGCCGCGCCGCAGATGGAGAATCCGCAGGCAATGAGCAGCGAGAGCCCGGATGGAACCCGCAGCAGCCTCCCCAGGAGAACGGTGCCGAGCAGACCGCCGGCGACAATGCATACGACGACGACCAGCATTGGGGCTCCGAGGTCGAGAATGTCGGTCAGTACCAGCTGGAGTCCGAGGAAGACGATGCCGGCGCGCAGGAGCTTTTTCGCGGAGAAGTCGATGCCGTCGGAGGCCGCTGCTGGCAGCCGGACGACGTTGGCCAGGAGTACGCCAAGCACGATCGCGATAATGAGCGGGCTGACTCCCGGCAGCAGCAGGCTGACTCCGTACGATGCTCCGGCCGCGGCCAGGCAGAGGACAAGCCCGGGCAGGAGCGCGCGGATTCGGGCAAGCAGCGTGTGTTCCGGTCGGGCAGTCGCAATGTTCTGGGTCTGTGTCATGCATCCATTGTTTCATGGGACTCGCTTGCGCGAGTAGAGGCAGATACGGTCCGCTATACAAGTTATGCTTGTGGCTGGGAGGCGGAAGATGCACTACGAGCCGGACTTGGAGGCACTGCGAGTCTTGGCGCTCGTCGCGAAGGAAAGCAGCATGTCGGCGGCAAGCGCGCAGTTGGGCGTGAGTCAGCAGGCGATATCTCTGCGCATCCGGAACCTGGAAAAGATCTGCGCATGCGACTGCTGGTGCGTTCCGCACGGGGCTCCCGACTGACTCCGGCAGGCGAGCTGGTTGTTGGCTGGGGAACAACG
Source organism: uncultured Actinomyces sp. (assembly GCA_902373435.1). Classification (GTDB taxonomy): domain Bacteria; phylum Actinomycetota; class Actinomycetes; order Actinomycetales; family Actinomycetaceae; genus Pauljensenia. The sequence goes on along the minus strand of CABKMD010000087.1, from coordinate 7,681 downwards.
CTGCTGACAGCGGCCGACGAGTTCTCGGATGCTGTCAACTCGCTCCGCACGGATCGCGGGAAGATGATGCGCATCGCCGCGAGCCTCACGATCGCAGAACACCTCCTACCGGATTGGATCGCCCGGTGGCGCATCTCTCACGGCAATGACGGCCCGGCCGTTCAACTCACAGCCGCCAACAGCAGCACGGTCGTCGAGGCCATACGCGAGGGAACCGCAGACCTCGGGTTCGTCGAGACCCCTGTCGTTCCCGCCGGCCTCCGGTCGGTCACCGTCGCTTACGACACCATCGAAGTCGTTGTGCAGCACGGTCACCGATGGGCGAAGACCCGCCGGGTGTCCGTCCGTGAACTGGCGGGCACTGGGTTGGTGCTCCGCGAGACCGGCAGCGGCACCCGACAAGCGCTCGAGAACGCCCTCACCGAGGCGGGCTTTCCCCTCGCAGCCGAGCCCGCAGCCGTGCTGACGACCACGCTCGGCGTTCGCAGCGCGATTATGGCCGGCATAGCCCCCGGCGCGTTGAGCTCCCTCGCCGTGTCCGAGGACGCCCGCGCCGGCCGACTCGTGCGAGTTCGGATCAACAATCTCCAGATCACCCGCCCGCTCACCGCCATCTGGGCCGGGACGACTCCGCCCCCTCACATACGGGACTTCCTGGACGTCATCGCGCGAACTGACCGGTAACGACCATTTTCAGCCAAAAAGCCATCAGATTGACGACGTTTGTAACAACACACACCAGACCACCCCAAAAACTCAACACGCGAGACCCCCGTGACGCCCACAGGAGGCGGCGGGACCTGGCCAAACAACAAGCCAACGCACCGAGCAACATCAGAGACCTGGCACCACTGGTGTGGAGGGCGCCGGAGGGCACCGGAGGGACCTGCCGCGGTGCCGGTGGGCGGCGGGGCCAGGCCAGGCAACACACAGACACCCCCGACCGATTGGAGGCCGCCGCGAGGCCTGCGGGGTCTGGCCGGGCTTCGAGACGACGCGCCGAGCGACGCTCGCGGCGCGGACGGCGAGCGGGCAGGCAGGCCGCGCGACGGCCGGAGATCTGTCGGGGCAACAAGCCCCCCACACACGCCGCGTAGGCATAACAAAACCGCCCGGCCCCATTGGGGCCGGGCGGCAGTGGCGGTAGCGCTGGGATTTGAACCCAGGGTGGCTGTGACACCACACAGCATTTCGAGTGCTGCACCTTCGGCCGCTCGGACACGCTACCTTACCCAAATACTCTACTACACCCTCCCCCTGAGCACGCAAATCGACCGGGCGAGCTGGGAGCAGGGCCACACCACAGCCTGGGAACAGGGTCAGACAGCCACACGACCACACGCAGCACCCACAGCGCCCGAAACGGGAACAGGCTCGACATTTAGATCGATTGAAAATGAGATTAAGTGACTGCATACCATTCACGAGCGCGCATACATGCACTATTCTTGCAGCGTATCTACTCAAGGCAGCGAAAGGATTTTTCGTGTCTGCGCCAAACGCGACGAAGCAAACGTCGCTCAAAGAACTGACCCTCCGCGGCATCATCCTCGGCGGCATTATTACGCTGCTGTTCACGGCCGCGAACGTCTACCTGGGCCTGAAGGTCGGCCTGACGTTTGCGACATCGATCCCGGCAGCCGTCATCTCGATGGCAGTTCTGCGCTTCTGGGGCGACCACACGGTCCAGGAGAACAACATCGTCCAGACCATCGCCTCGGCGGCCGGCACCCTGTCGGCGATTATCTTCGTCCTCCCCGGCCTCGTGATTGTCGGCTGGTGGAGCGGCTTCCCCTACTGGGAGACCATGTTCGTGTGTGCGGTCGGCGGTGCGCTGGGCGTCATGTATTCGATTCCCCTGCGCCGCGCGCTCGTGACCGGCTCGGACCTACCCTACCCGGAGGGCGTGGCAGGCGCTGAGATTCTGAAGGTCGGCGACGCCCAGGATGCGGGCGAGGACAACAAGCGCGGCCTCCTGGCGATCACCTGGGGCGCGCTGGCCTCGGCCATGATGGCACTCCTCGGCTATATGAAGGTCACGGCCTCCGAGGTCGGAGCGGCTTTCAAGATCGGCTCGACGGGCACGATGCTCTGCACGTCCCTGTCCCTCGCCCTGATCGGCGTGGGCCACCTGGTCGGCATGACGGTCGGCATCGCGATGCTGATCGGCATGGTCACCTCCTACGGCGTCCTACTACCTCTGTACGCGAACGGCCAGCTGGAGGGTGCGGATGATCTGACGTCAGCATTGGGCACGGTTTTCACGTCGGACGTGCGCTTCATCGGCGCGGGCGTCATGGCGGTTGCCGCCATCTGGACGCTCATCAAGATCATGGGCCCGATCGCCCGCGGCATGTCCGAGTCGCTGCGCGCCTCGCGCGGCGCAAAGGAAAACGGCGCCCAGCTCGACCGCACCGAGCGGGACATCCCCGGCAAGTGGGTCATCGTCTCCATCTTCGTGGCCATGATTCCGATCGCGGGCCTGCTGTGGTGGTTCATGCGCGGCACGCAGATCGAGCACAACACTGTTGTTCTGATCGCCATCTCGGTGATCTTCATTCTGCTCGCCGGCCTGCTGGTCGCGGCGGTCTGCGGTTACATGGCCGGCCTGATTGGCTCGTCGAATTCGCCGGTGTCCGGCGTCGGCCTGCTGGTCGTCGTCATCACAGCGGTCGTCATCCTGGCGGTGCACGGCCGTGGCTCGACCACGGAAGAAAACACGGCGCTGATCGCGTACACGCTGTTCACGTCGGCGATCGTCTTCTGTATTGCGACGATTTCGAATGATAACCTCCAGGATCTCAAGACGGGCCAGCTGGTGGGCGCGACCCCGTGGAAGCAGCAGGTCGCCCTGATCATCGGCGTCGTCTTCGGCGCTCTGATCATTCCCCCGGTCCTGGAGCTCATGCAGAACTCCTTCGGCTTCCAGGGTGCGCCCGGCGCTGGCCCGGACGCGCTGGCGGCCCCACAGGCCTCGCTGATCTCCTCGCTCGCGAAGGGCGTGCTCGGCGGCGGCATCGACTGGAAGCTCCTGGGCATCGGCGCCGTGATCGGCGTTGTCGTCATCATCATTGACGAGGTCCTGCGCCCCGCGTCGAAGGGCAAGCTCGCCCTGCCTCCGCTGGCTGTCGGCATGGGCATTTACCTGCCCGCCTCCCTGACGGTTCTGATCCCGATCGGCGCGCTCGTGGGCTTCCTGTACAACAGGTGGGCTGACAAGCAGGCGGACGTGGAGCGCGCGAAGCGTTTCGGCACGCTGGCTGCGACCGGCCTGATCGTCGGCGAGTCCCTGTTCGGCGTCGTCTACGCGGGCATCGCGGGTGCGACGGGCTCGGAGTCGCCGCTGGCGCTGCCGTTTATCGGCGATGGCTTCACACCGATCGCGAACGTGCTGGGCCTCGTGTTCTTCGCGGGCACGACATGGCTGCTCTACGGCTTCGCCCGTAAGATTACGCGCGACTCGGATCGCGAGTCCGCCGCGAAGTAAGCGCGCGACGCACGCGCGAGGGGCATTCCCCCCGCGTCACGTAGCCTCGGCCTCGTCCCTCCTCTCAGGGACGAGGCCGGGGTTCGTTTGCTCGAACGTCACCTCCCAGGAACGAACATTTCACCCATCGCCGTGACCAAAAATCCCAGAATATGGTCGCCGTCCCATTTGTCGCCCACACTTATTTCGCATGTCAAGGCACATTTACCTGCATTTCAGGAAATGATGCCGTTTCATGACTAATAACAAAATGGTACTTTTATTACATGAAACACATCCCGGAACCTGACGTTGCATGGCTGCGGGACCCGGGGGCGTCGGTGAACCGCCTGACGGTGCACTCGACGTGGAGGTCGCGCAGGCCGATCCAAATGCTGTCCAGCACCTGGCAGGTAACAGGTGTGTCGGGCACTGCAGCCGAGCTGCTCGAACGTACGCCCCGCCAACGCGACTTTGAGGCCACGTCCATCCCCGGCATTCTTGAGCGTGATGGCCTGTGGGCGCGCCGCGAGGAGGAGGCCCACAGGGCAGCCGAAGCCCAGGGAACGCCCGCCGCTGATCAGGTTCGCGCCTCGATCCTGCGCCGCGAGTTCATCCTCGACGCGCCCTTGAAGGACGCGAGCGAGCGCGGGTGGACGATGACACTGACGTTTGGCGGCTTCACCGGCCCCCTCTACGTGTGGCTGGACGGCATTTTCGTCGGTTTTTGCGCGGATGGCTTCATCCCGGCGGCCTTCGACGTGACGGATGCTCTGGAGCCGATGCACACGCACGAGATCAGCGTCCTGCTCATGGATTCACCGGCGTGCTGCCACGGCCTGTTCCGCGAGGTCTCGCTCAAGGCTTGCCCGCCCGCGCACGTCGTCGATGTGATCCCGCGGGCCTCGCACGACGGCACGAGCGGGTCCCTGCGCCTGCGCGTCACGTGCTCCGAGGCCTCGAACGCCTCAACAATCCGCGCCGCACTGCTGGGCGAGGGCCAACAGGAGGAGATCTGGTCCGCGAGCGCCCCCGTCGGCGAGGACTTCACGGTAACCGGCGTGGACGTACTCACGTGGAGCGCCGAGGAACCGGTGCTGTACACGCTCGTCGTGACACTGAGCGACGAGGAAGCGGGTACGCAGGACACAATCGCCCTGAAGGTGGGCTTCCGTAATCTGACGGCGACCCCCGATGGCTTGCGCCTGGCGGGCCGCCCGCTGACGCTGCGCAGGGTGCGCCGCAATGAGTGCGATGGGCGCACCGGGCTCGCGGTGGGCCTTCAGGACATGGTCGAGGACATCGTGTGGTGTAAGCGCCACGGCGTGAACACGGTTGCGATCGAGCAGGGACCCGCGCACGCGTGCTTCTACGAATTGGCGGACCTGTACGGCCTGTACATCATTGACCGGGCCTCCACGATGTACGAGCCTGGAATCGCTCGCGACGAGGCGATCGAGGCGATGATCCGCCGGGATCGCGCGCACCCGAGCGTCATTGCGTGGAACGTGGGCGAGGAGGACGAGGAGATCCGCGCCGCTCGCGCGCTGGATCCGACCCGCGCGGAGTATGCGGACATGGACTTCCCGCTCCTGAACGAGGTGCGCTCCGAAGAGCTTCACTACGCGCCGGTGACGGTGGCACCCTCATACTCGGGGGTGACGGTTCGTAACCACATGACGTTCACGCCGACGTCCGACCTGGAGTTCCTGTGCCGCGTCATCGAGGATGGTGCCGTCACGTGGGAGTACCCGGCGTTCCTGGACGTCGCACCCGGCGAGACGGGGTTCCTCCCGGTGGAGTGGCCAGCCTCGGGCATGCGCGAGGTGTCGGTGCGCCTGTCGTATGGGACGGGCTGGGCGCCGGCCGGCTTCGAGGTCGGTCGCGGGGTCATGCCCGCGCCGTAGGACACCGGAGACGAGGACGGGGACAGTGCGCACGAGGGGGTGCGCACGCGAAGGGGGACGGAGCGATTGAGCGCCAACCCCCTTCGCGGCTTCACAGCACAGATCAGCGGAAGGCCGCCCGCCTGTCCGGGATGGTCGGCATGCCGAGCATGACCGAGCCGGATCCTCCGCACGACGCCGGTTCTTCGGCGTCAACGAGGTGCAGGACGTCGCCGTCGCGAGCCTCCGGCGACTACAGGGCGGTGGCCAGCATGAGCTTGATGCGGTTGAGCTGGTTGACCTCGGAGGCACCCGGGTCGTAGTCGACGGCCACGATGTTGGCCTCGGGGTAGCGGGTGCGCAGCGCGCGGAACATGCCCTTGCCGACGACGTGGTTGGGCAGGCACGCGAAGGGCTGGGCGCAGATGATGTTCGGGCAGCCGTGTTCGATCATGTCGACCATTTCGGCGGTCAGGTACCAGCCCTCACCGGCCTGGTTACCCAGGCAGGCGATGTCCTGGGATCGCTCGATCATCTCTTCGATGGGCCGGTGCGCCTCGAACTTGCCGTTCGTGGCGCCAAACGTGCGGTGCACGGGCTTCTCGTACTTCTTGAGCGCCCACAGCACGATCGGCATGATATAGCGTTGTTTTCCATCGATGCCGAGGTTTTCCTTGTCCCACGCGGCGGTGGCCACGGAGTTGTGGAAGAACTGCATGAGGCCGGGCAGTTCGGCCTCGCAGCCCTCGGCCTCGATGACGTCGACGGCGTGGTTGTTGGCGTCGGGGTGGAACTTCACGAGAATCTCGCCAACCAGGCCGACGCGCGGCTTTCGCGGAATGTCGCGCAGGGGCAGGGCGTCGAAGGCGCGCACGACCTCGCAGCCGGTGAGCAGCTCGAAGGCGCGCAGCACGGAGTCGTTGAGGAAGGTGCCGCCCTGGACGACGACGCGCTCGCCGAGGTCCGAGCGCTCCTTGAGCTTGATGACCTTGTAGAGCGCGTTGCGCACGACGGAGTAGGACAGGCCAGCGCTGATGTCGCGCACGTCCGCGCCTTCCTTCTGCGCCTGCTTGACGGAGGAGTTCATGAACACGGTGCAACGGGTTCCCAGGTCTACGGGGGATTCCGACTCCATGGCCATGCGCGCGAAGGAACGCACGTCGGTGCCCATCGTCTGCGCGAAGGTCTGCAGGAAGGAGCCGCAGCCCGAGGAACACGCCTCGTTGACGGAGATGGAGTCCACCGCGTGGTCGCGGATGCCCAGGTACTTCATGTCCTGGCCGCCGATGTCGATGACGGAGGTGACGCCGGGGCAGATGAACTCGGCGGCACGGTAGTGTGCCATCGTTTCGATCTCGCCCTCGTCCATGGTGAGGGCGGACTTGACGAGGCCCTCGCCGTAGCCGGTCGCGCACGAGCGGCCGATCTCGCAGCCCTCGGGCAGCGCGCTTCGCACGGCGCGCACGATGTCGACGGCGGCGGCCACGGGGTCGCCCTCGTTAGAGGCGTAGTGGGTGAAGACGATGCGGTCCTGGGAGTCGATGACGACGGCCTTGATCGTCGTGGAGCCCGCGTCCATCCGGTGAGAGGTGGGCGACGCATCCAATAAGAATTACAACATATGAAACATGATAAAATTTGACTCTTCGGCAAGATGGTGACCGTCGCGGTTTGTCTGTATCCACGCGTCACCGCGCTGCCTCCCCGCCACGGCATCGTCACGCCTTCAGCGCACGTCGCGTAGGAATCATCCGCCGCGAGTCGGTGCAAGCTATTTCACCCAACCGCGCATTGACGCCGCCGCGGATGAGCCAAACACACTGACGCAAGTACTTCAATCCCAGCAGATCTCACAGATCAACCTTTGACTGGCAGGCACCGATAGCAGTGGACTGCTGCTACTACGTCAGATGCCCAGGGGTTCTGCTCTAGGGTATCGGGGGGTCGGATCTCAGATTCGACCCCCTCATAGTTTTCGGTACAGCGCGGTCCGCATGAAGCAGTGCATCACCGTCGATGAGCAGATTGCCCTACTGAAGAATCACGGAGTCTCCTTCGACCTCATGTCTGAGGCAGAGGCCCGAGAATTCTTATATTCGCGCTCCTATTTCTTCAAAATCAAGTCCTACGAACGCAACTACACCCGCATCGAAACAGATTGTTCTTACACCTACTCTGGACTCGACTTCGGCCACCTCGTCGACCTGTCATATCTCGATTTTACCCTGAGTCGCATCTGCCTCTCACTGGCGCTGAGTACCGAGCATTTTCTCAAAGTTCGACTCAATCAGCTCATTATGAACGATCCTAAACCGGACCTGTCAGAGGT
>CABKMD010000086.1 GCA_902373435.1 uncultured Actinomyces sp. | reverse complement strand
GCACGCCTGTACGTCGACCACGCCCACCCCGAGTACTCCGCACCCGAGACGATCGGTGCGCGCGATGCGCTCCTGTGGGACCGCGCCGGCGAGGTGATCGCCCAGCGCGTCATGGCACGCCTGGAGGAACAGGGCGAAGAGCCCATCGTCCTCGTCAAGAACAACACCGACGGTAAGGGCGCCGCCTACGGCACCCACGAGAACTACCAGATGCCTCGTATTACCGACCTCGATGCGATCGTCCGAGGTCTCACGCCGTTCATGGTGACACGTCCCGTTATTTGCGGGGCCGGCCGCGTCGGACGCGGGCAAAAGAGCGAGATTCCCGGCTTCCAGATGTCCCAGCGCGCCGACTTCGTCGAGAATGAAGTCGGACTGGAGACCACCTTCAATCGCCCGATCATCAACACGCGCGACGAGCCGCATGCGAATCCTGCTCAGTACCGCCGACTGCACGTGATCGGCGGAGACGGCAACATGTTCGATGTCTCGGCCTTCCTGCGTTTCGGAACGACGTCGCTTGTCCTGTGGGCCATCCAGCAGGGCACGGATCTGCGCTGGGACTCTATCGTCATGGACGATCCGGTGCAGGAAACCTGGAATGTGTCACATCATCCCGACCTCGACTACAAGGTCGCGACAGCGGGCGGCGCCTACACGGCCGCTGAGCTCCAGCAGGTGTACCTGGATCTGGTCCTCGACACTTTTGAAGAAACAGGAACGACGCCCACGCAGGCCGACCGCGAGATCCTCACCCTGTGGCAGTCGGTACTTGATCGCATGCGCACCGATCTATTCTCAGTGGCGACAGAGGTTGAATGGGTGGGCAAATATCAGCTCGTCAAGCGACAGAAGGAACGCGGCGGGCTCGAGTGGACCGATCCCCGTCTGGCCGCCATCGATCTACAGTGGGCAGACCTGCGTCCCAGCTACGGCCTCGTCTATCGACTCGCGAAGGCCGGCATGGTGCGCCGCCTCGTGTCCGATGAGGAGGTTGAGCGCGCCGCAGATGTGGCACCCACAAACACTCGCGCTCACGTCCGAGGATGGGCTGTCGCCAATCGACTCGACCTCGTGAAGGCGTCATGGTCCTCGCTCGTCTTTGACCCGGGCGAGGGGGACCTCGTCCGATTCCCGATCGCCGACGCGCGCGATACCTCCATCCGATAAACGACGACAGAAAGAAGAACGAATAATGTCGAATCAGATTTTTGCTGGTGGCCCGACCCCCGAAGATGACGCTGCCGAGGCGGCCGGCCAGGTCCAGGCTCGCACCTCGTCTCTCGACTCCCTCCTCGACGAGATCGACTCCGTCCTCGAAACCAACGCCGAAGCATTCGTCCAGGGCTTCGTCCAGAAGGGCGGCCAGTGACGTGAGGCGTCGAGTTTTCGGCATCGAAACGGAATACGGGCTCACGGCGGCCTCCGCGAGCGGGGGCGCCCGGATGAATGCCGAGCACGCCGCTCGTCAGCTGTTCGAACCGCTCCTGCATCAAGGGCGCTCGTCGAACCTGTTCCTGCGTAACGGCGGGCGCCTTTACCTCGACGTGGGCGCTCATCCGGAGTACGCGACTGCCGAGTGCGATCGTCTGGAGGATTTGCTCGAGCAGGATCGCGCTGGTGTCTCGATGCTTGCGGATCTGGCCGTCCAGGCAGACGAGGCCCTGGCCGAGCTCGGCTCAGACCTGCACCTACACCTGTTCCGCAACAACCTGGACTCTCAGGGCAACTCCTACGGCTGCCACGAAAACTATCTTCTCCATCGGCGCCGCGACTTCCGTCAGGTCGCTGATGCGCTTGTCGCATTCTTCGTGACGCGCCAGATCCTGGTCGGTAACGGGTGGATCAACACCGCTGCGGCATCTCCGCGGCTCCAATTCTCCCAGCGCGCCGATCAGATGTGGGACGCTGTGTCCTCGGCGACCACGCGCTCGCGTCCGATTATTAACACGCGCGACGAGGCCTTGGCTGATTCCGGTGCATACCGACGCATGCACGTCATCGTCGGAGATACGAACGTCGCCGAGCCGACTACTGCGCTGAAAGTCGGGATGACAGAGCTCCTCATCCACGCGATCGAGGATGGTTTGCAGATCGAAGACCTGGCGCTCGCTGATCCAATGCGTGCAATCCGTGAGGTTAATTCGGATCTGTCCGGCGCGACGCCCCTCAAGCTTGCCAATGGCCGTACAACAAGTGCCGTCGCGCTGCAACGAGAGATCCGTGAGCGCGTGCTCGCCCGCATTCCCATCGCGGAGCTGGATCCGATGCGCACCTATGTCGTCGACCTGTGGGGCAGGGGCATCGATGCCATTGCCAGCGGTGACTGGAGCAGCATCGACACCGAGCTCGACATTGCGATCAAGCACAAGCTCCTCACGTCGTACTGCGCGCGCAGTGGAGCGAGCCTTGCTGATCCGCGCGTGGCGCGCCTCGAGCTGTCGTACTCCGATATCACCGCAGACGGCCTGCGGGAGCGAATGGAACGCGCCGGACTCATGCGACGCCTCACAACCGTCGAGGGTGTCCGTCGCGCGCGGACGATCGCGCCTGCGACGACCCGCGCGAGCCTGCGTGGACGAATTATCGCAGCTGCCGAAGACGCCCGAGCCGACCTGAGCGTCGACTGGGTGCACGTGCGCCTCGACGAGTCTTCAACGATTCCACTGTCCTTGCAGGATCCGTTAGCCACGACTGACCCCCGTGTCGACGCGCTCATCGCGCAGATCGACGCTCAGTCTCCTACGATTCCCGCATGAGCCCCGAGTCGTCGCCCACCGATTCCCGTGCCGCCCGCCGCGCACGTGGATCCTCTCAGCGCGCGGCTGCGCGTGCACAGCGCTCCCGCGGCACCTCCCGGTCCGCCATTTTCCTGCGCGTTGTGCTCGCAGTGGTTCTCATCGCCTCGGGAGGCGGGCTTGCCTGGTGGGCGTTCCATCCCCGCCCCGCTGAAGACGAAGCAAGCGCGCCCGAATCCGCCACGCAGTCGCCGACCCTCGCTTTGTTCGACCGAGTGACCGTCTCCGGCCGCGTTGGTGCGACACCGACCATCGAGATCAAGGCCCCGCTAGAGATCGACGGTTTCAAAGCGCGTGTGCTCGAGGAAGGCACCGGTCGCGCGATCACAGAAGGTTCACCCGTTCTCGTCTCCGTCACCGCTTTCGACGGAAACAGCGGACGCATGCTCTCCGAATCTGGCCGCCCTCAGATGAGCCTCGGCATCGTCGGCTCCGGCCAGATCGATGAGGACCTTTCGCGTCTGGTCACCGGCAAGCGCGAGGGGACACGTGTGCTTGCATTCCGTTCCATCACGATGGGCGACGGATCGGCGAACACTATCGAAGTCGACGTCGTCGATATCCTTCAGTCGATCGCAACCGGTACGTCGGTCGACGCCAGCGTCGGCCCTTTGAGCGTTGAGATGAGCCCGGAGGGACCGATCATCAGCCACATTGACACGCTTCCTGGCGGCGTCACGACCCAGACCCTCATCAAGGGTGACGGCGTGCAGGTCCACGAAGGCGACCGTGTTGTCGCCCAGTTCACGGTTCTCGGTTGGACCGACGGCACCGTGCGCGTGTCCACGTGGGAGACCGGCGTGCCCGAGGTCATCAACCTGGGGACGGCGATGAAGGGCCTCGCGACAGCTCTCGTTGATCAGAAGGTGGGGTCTCGACTCGCCATCACGATCCCTCCGGACCTGGCCGCCGGTGACGACACACTGTGCGTCGTCATTGACATTCTCGGTACAGAACCCGGCGTCGCTACGAACGGGGATCAGACACCCCAGTCGTGACCGTTCAGCCCGTGAGAGCCGTTTCGCACAAGGCTTGTTGCTTGTGGGACACTGGGAGGCATGCTGAGATGGATGACCGCCGGTGAATCGCACGGACCCGCGCTGCTTGCAACGATCGAGGGATTACCTTCCGGGTTGTGTATGACGACCGAGGACCTGCGCCGTGGCCTCGCACGTCGTCGCCTCGGCTACGGTCGCGGCGCGCGCCAGAAATTCGAGGCCGACGAGGTGTCGATCCTGGCCGGCGTGCATCACGGTATAACGACTGGCGCTCCGGTGGCTATTCGTATCGGTAACTCCGAGTGGCCCAAGTGGGAGACGGTGATGAGTGCCGATCCGGTCGATCCGTCGGCGCTCCTCATTGACGCGGGAACGGGAGACGAGCGCGAGATCGCTCGTAATCGACCGCTGACGAGGCCCCGTCCCGGTCACGCGGATCTTCCCGGCATGCTCTCGTACGACCTGTCCGAGGCTCGCCCTGTTCTTGAACGTGCCAGCGCCCGCGAAACCGCCGCGCGCGTTGCTCTCGGTGTGCTCGCTGAATCTCTCCTGGAGCAGGTCGCGGGTGTTCGTCTCGTGTCCCACGTCGTCTCTGTCGGAGCGCACAGCGCCACGGCCTCGTCGACTCCCACACCCGCCGACGAAGCGGCACTGTGCGAGGCGTCGATGCGCACGCTTGATCCGGAGGACAACGCCCGCTTCGAGGCGGCCGTCGACGCCGCCAAGCAGGCGGGCGACACGATCGGCGGCGTCGCTGAAGTGATCGCATACGACGTACCCGTCGGCTTGGGCACTCACGTGACCGCTCGCGAGCGCCTCGATGCGCGCCTGGCGGCGGCGCTCATGTCGATCCAGTCCGTCAAGGGCGTTGAAATCGGCGACGGCTTCGCGCAGGCTGCATTGCTGGGCTCCGCGGCTCACGATGAGATCGTGCGGGGCGAGGACGGACATCTGACCCGCTCCTCCAATCACGCCGGCGGCATCGAAGGCGGCACCTCCAACGGTGCGCCGATTATCGCGCGCGCCGCTTTCAAGCCGATCTCGACCGTTCCCCGCGCGCTGCGCAGCGTTGATCTCGCGACGGGTGAGGAGACCGTGGGCTTGCACCAGCGCTCCGACACGTGCCAGGTCGTGCCTGGCGCAGTGATCGCCGAGGCCGAGGTGGCCCTCGTGCTGGCGGACGCCCTGTCGGATCACGCGGGCGGTCGATCGGTTGGCGAGATGCGGAGGAATCTCGAGGCTTACCTCGCGGTGGTGGGGGAGCGCGCATGAGTGCTCAGGGGCCCATCGTCCTCGTCGGCTTGCCCGGTGCGGGCAAGTCCAAGGTTGGACGGCTCTTAGCCGAGCGTCTCGGTGTCGCCCACATCGACACCGACACGCTGATCGTCGAGCGTGAGGGACGTCCGATTGCCGATATTTTTGCTTCCGACGGAGAAGCCGCATTTCGCTCGATGGAGATCGCAGCTGTCGCTGACGCGCTCACGCACGAGGCCGTCGTGTCGTTGGGTGGGGGAGCGGCGGCGACTCCCGCCGTTCGTGAGCTCCTCTCCGGGCACACAGTCGTCTACATCGATGCTCCCCACGAGGAGCTCGTTCGTCGCACCGCATCGAAGACGCATCGGCCGCTGCTGGCCGAGGATCCGTCCGGGACCCTCGCGCGCCTGCGCACCGAGCGCGAGCCCCACTACCGAGCCGTCGCCACCATCGTCGTCGAGTCAGGCCCCGGTCCCGTCGACGACGTCGTCACCGCCATCGCCCAGCAGCTGGAGCACTCATGAGCACGATTATCCGCGTCACAGGAGAACACCCCTCGACTATCACGGTCGGACACAGGCTCGGCTTCGAGCCGATTCGTGAGGCACTCGATGAGGCCGCGACCAAGGCGCTCATCATTCACGCGCGGCCTCTTTCTCACCGTGCCGATGCCCTCGCACAGTACCTGCGCGAGCAGGGCATCGACGCGTCGACTGTCGATCATCCCGACGCCGAGGCCGGAAAGTCCATCGAAGTCGTCGCCTCCCTGTGGGATGAGTGTGGGCGCCTCCAGCTCGGGCGTAAAGACGCGATCATCGCCATGGGTGGGGGAGCAACCACCGACATGGCCGGTTTCGTTGCTGCGACGTGGCTACGTGGCATCACCCTCATCAACGTTCCGACCACTCTCCTCGCTATGGTTGACGCGGCCGTCGGCGGTAAGACGGGAATCAACACGTCCGTCGGGAAAAACCTTGTCGGTTCGTTCTACCCGGCAACTTCCGTGGTTGCCGATATGGACCTCCTCGGAAGCCTCCCGACGCCCGATCTGGCGGCCGGCGGCGCCGAGGTCATCAAATGCGGTTTCATCGCGGACCCGGAGATCCTGCGCATCGTCGAGGAGACCGAACCGAGTGAGCTTCTACGGCCGAACAGCCCGCAGCTCGCTGAGATTACCACCCGCGCGATCGCCGTAAAGGCCCGCGTCGTGTCGGCTGACCTGACGGAGGGCGGCCTGCGCGAAATCCTCAACTACGGACACACGCTTGCGCACGCGATTGAGCGCGCGAACGACTACACCTGGCGTCACGGTGATGCGGTGGCCGTCGGTTGTTGTTTCGCTGCGCGGTTGGCACAAGCCAGGGGGCTGCTCAGCGCCGACGACGTTGCTCGCCACGACCAACTGTTCTCACGCGTCGGCCTGCCGACGCGCTACGAGGGAAGCACTCTCGACGACCTCACTCACATCATGCTCTCCGACAAGAAGGTGCGGCGCGGAGTCCTGCGTTTCGTCCTGCTTGATGGCGTCGCAAACCCGGGGACGGTGTCCGTCGATCCGCAGGAGCTGGCGGCTCCGGCCTCGCAGATTGGTATTCGCGCATGAGCCTCATCGTCTTGATCGGAGTCACGGGCTGCGGCAAAACCACCGTTGGGCGTGAGCTTTCTCGGCGCTACGAACTTCCTCTGTACGAAGTCGACGAAGCCGTCGAGGAACGCCTGAGCGCACCGATGCGCGCCCTCGTGGTCGGATGCGATCCGCGCCTGGCCGCCACAGCGCGCGAAGAAGCCGAGCGGCTTCTTCGCCTTGACGAGGGCATTGTCACGCTCGGTGCGTCTGCGCCGCTCGACCCAGCCACTGCCTCGGCGATCGGGCGTGCGCGCACAAACGGCGCGTTCGTCATCGAACTCAGCGCCGATCTTTCCGCGGTATCGCGCCGAGAAGGCCTCGGTGCTCCGCGCTCGGTCGGTCTTGGCGCACCCCGCGCCGTACTGACGCAGCTGATGAAACAAGCGCGCGAGGCATACGCCTCCGTGGCCGACACAACAGTGGATACGAGTGCCCTCACCCCGCAAGAAGTCGCGGATTTGGTCGCACGCGCGTGTAAACTAACCCCTGATTACTGATTCCTTCACAAGTGAGGTACCCTGTGGCAACGACCAATGATCTGAAGAACGGCCTGGTTATGGTCATCGACGGCCAGCTCTGGCAGGTTGTCGAATTCCAGCATGTGAAGCCCGGCAAGGGCCCGGCCTTCGTGCGCACCAAGATCAAGAACGTCCTGTCCGGCAAGACCGTCGACAAGACTTTCAACGCGGGCCTGAAGATCGAGACCGCAACCGTCGACCGTCGTGATATGACCTACCTGTACCAGGACGGCACCGACTACGTCTTCATGGATCAGTCCACCTACGAGCAGATCAACGTTCCCGCCGAGACCGTGGGTGACGCCCGCAACTTCATGGTCGAGAACCAGGACGTTATCGTCTCCCAGCACGACGGCACCGTCCTGTTCGTCGAGCTGCCCGCCACCGTCGTTCTGACGATCACGCACACGGAGCCCGGCCTGCAGGGTGACCGTTCTTCCGCCGGCACCAAGCCCGCGACCCTCGAGACCGGCTACGAGATTCAGGTTCCCCTCTTCATGGAGGAAGGCACCCGCGTCAAGGTTGACACCCGCGACGGCTCGTACTCGGGTCGCGTGACCGAGTAATGTCGAAGCAGCACCGCTTCACCTCGCGCACCAAGGCCCGTAAGCGCGCGGCCGACGTCGTTTACGAGGCCGACCAGCGCGGCATGGGGTCCAACCCCGGCGTGCTGCGTGACCTTCTGCGCGAGCGCCGCGTCATCACCGCGGCGCAGACTCCGCTCCCGGAGTTCTCGATCCAGATCATCGGGGGAGTGGCGGATAACCTGCGTCGCATCGACTCCTTGATCTCTGCGCACGCACGCGTGCCCGGCCTGGATCGCATCGCTGCTGTGGACCTCGCGGTCATGCGCGTGGCGGTGTGGGAGATGCTCGAAAACGACGAGGTGTCGCCGATCATCGTCATCGACGAGGCCATTTCGATCGTTCGATCGATCTCGACCGACACGTCGCCGTCGTTCGTGAACGCGGTCCTCGACGCGATCCGTAAGGACCTTGCGTCCCCCGCGTGGTCGCGTCGCGGCTTTGAGGAAGAGGACGTCCGCGCTTCCGACGAGGCCGACTCATCGTCCGCCGATGAGCTGCCCGCGCAGGAGGCGCCCGCGCGCGCTCTACCTGCTGGTGCCAAGCCGCTGGACGGCGGCGCCGTCGAAGACGAGCTCGATGAGCTCCTCGAGGAGTACTGAGCGATCGCTTCATACTGATGGTGAAGGCCGACTCTCATGCGAGAGTCGGCCTTCACCATGTCATGAGGCTGTGTCACAGAGACAGCCGAGTGGTTCGCACGTCCCAGAACTCGGGGCCGTCGACGACGACCTCAAAGGTCCACTCGCCGGGCAGCTGTGCGATCTGCGCGAGCAGCGGACGAGGCAGATGCGGGGCGCGGATGATGAAGGACTCACCGGCGTTCATCGACTGGGCGGCGCCGAGAACAGCAGCATGGCGCAGGCGGTGGGGGATGGCGGTCGCATCAATGGTCGGCTCAGCAACGTCGTGTTCGCCGCAGCCACAGCCGTCACCGCGAAGCTCGGGGTGGGGCAGCTGTTCGATCGTCATAGTGTGGCCTTTCTATAGTGAAGTATCTGAGGCGCCAAGGGCGCATGCGTAATTTTACCGGCTTTACCCCTCTCATACCGCACATGGTGCTGGTTTCGTATTGGCATGGGAGACGAGAACCCGGTAGGGGTATGAATAGATACCCCTACCGGGTATGGTGCACAGGCACATGGCATATGGCCGAGAACTATGAGCAATGACAATGCGCAGCGCTCATCATGCACTAGCTTCAGTTGTGTCCAATTGTTCACAGATTGCACTGTTAGACACAAGTCTGTCAACAAACGCACCTGCGGGTTAGTGAGCCTTGACGCTCAATGTAAGCGTTTGTATTCTTGTGTCGTCACGCCGATGGCACCGCAGCCATCATCGCCTGCGTGCACCAACTAGACTGGAGAGATAGTAATGACGCATCTATCCCGCATTTTCGATATCCGTACGTCTCCACCCACGTCCCTGACGCTTGAGCAGCAACGCAAAAAGTGGCTCATGGAATTCCTCAAGACGTACGCCGTGCTCGTCATCGTGTATGGCGGCTTCTACCTGCTGCGCACCAACTTCAAGTCTGCGCAGCCATTTCTCGTTGAACAGGTCGGCCTCACAACGACACAGCTCGGCACCATCGGCTTCGCTTTTTCGTTGACCTATGGCTTCGGCGGACTTATCCTCGGCTTCTTCATCGACGGCAAGAACACAAAGA
>CABKMD010000085.1 GCA_902373435.1 uncultured Actinomyces sp. | reverse complement strand
GTTCGAGACGCTGTTTTCGAGAAGATCGAGGACCAGCAGGATCTCGCCACACTGCGCGAAGCACTCGCCGCAGACAACGGCGTTCGCCACAGCCACGAACAGGTCCTCTCAGAACTTGGACTGTGAATGTCCTACTCCGTCGAGTACAGCGACACAGCCCTCAAGCAGCTCAAGAAAATGGACCGCTTCGAGGCTCGACTGATTATCTCCTGGATTGATAAGAACCTTCAGGGATGCGCCGATCCACGAGTCCACGGCAAGGGCCTCACCGCCAACCGATCAGGCGAGTGGCGATACCGCATCGGCAGCTACCGAGTCCTGTGCATCATCGAAGACAAGCGCCTCATCATTGAGGTTTTTTCTGTCGGCCATCGCAAGCAAATTAACGGATAGAGTTCCTCCCACTCCCCCTCCCGCACACCAAGGGCCACGAATGGAGGCGGCGCGCACGCAACGAACCCCGACCTCGTCATGATCGACGAGGCCGGGGCAGGGTTCAAGGGAGCGCTCAGTCGGTCCCATGGAACGCCCAGGCGCGACCGCGCACGCCGCGCGCGATGTAGCTGGCACCCGCAAACGCGAGAGCCACACCCAGACCCGTGTAGAAGAATGCGATGAACCATTCAGGGAAGAGACCCGCCGCGCGCATCCCGATGCCGAAGGACATCATGATCGCCATCATGATGTAACCCTTGCGATCGAAGAAACGGAGAGGGTTATGACGCTCACCGTCCAGGTCCGCGATACGCTGCGAATTCTTCTTCACGAGCCTGCTGAACATCGGGTGGAATCCACAGAACGTGACAACCGCTCCCCCGGCGATGACAACGAGGATAATCGCGGCGACTCCACGCATGTCGACGGCCGCGCGCACACCGAGGATCGCAACATTCAGGCCGGCGAGCAGCCAGACGACGCCGGCGACGGCGATCAGGGGCTGCTTCTTGATGCGAAATCGACTCATGTCGTTGTGTCCTTTTCTGCTACGGTCTCGTCATACAGGGCGGCGTCGAGGAGGGCGAACAGCGTCTCGCATTCGTCGCCCTCCATGAGGGAGGCAAAGACGGCACGCAGCACGTAGCGGCACAGCCTCTCAGCGCCCAGCGGGCCGACGAGCCGGTGACGGTCCACGGCCTCGTCCGCGTCGAGGACGCGCATGAGCCCGCGGTCGATGTGGGCGAGCATGGGGGCGCGCACGGCCACAAGGGCCTCCTGTTCACCGCTGGATAGGCGGCGCATCTCGGAGAACCAGTCGACGCTCATGTCGGTGCGCGCGGCGCATAGGGCCTCGCGGAATCGCCGCACGTAGGAGCTGAAACGCTCGCCGGGGCGCACGACACAGAGCTCGTCGGAGAGGTTCTCGTCAAAGAAGCGGGTGAGCACGGCGGCTGTCAAGTCCGCCTTGGTCGGGAAGTAGCCGTAGACCGAGCCGACCGCGATACCGCACGCGGTGGCGACCTTGCGCACGGAGAGCGCGGAGATGCCGTCGCGCGAGGCGATAGCATAGGCCTGGGCGACTAGCTTCTCCGGATCGATCACTTGTTTAGGCACGATGTCCTGCTGTCTTACTACCTGCGACAATCCATAATGAACAGTGTTCAGTATAGGCCTGAGCGCGGATGCGTCAACAGCAGGCACCAGGGATCACGCCACTACCACCAGCTACTCACCACACACTGACGAGGCCTCCCCAACTTGACCGGGTAGGCCTCGCCGCCAGACTCACTCCTGGCGCCTGTGCGCGCCGCACCCACTGCAGCCTCCTGCATCGACTCGATAGCGCTGCTCCGACCAACGCGCAGGACACCTAACCCGCCATCACCGCCGAGGCCACCCCATCGGCCAGCGTTCCATACACCACGACACAGTGCCCGAAGAACATGTCGTCGTCATCGAAGTAGGCGGAAAACGAACCGTCAGCGTCCATCGCGATGCTACGCAGCTCGATCCGGCATGCGAAGCTCTCTTCGGTAATCTCGGGGACCTCCTCGTCGGCTGATTCGCGCCACTCGCACACAAGGTCGGTCAGCTCGCGTGCGGCGACAGTCCGCATATCCCGGTCCCACGCATCCTGATCGGCTACCATCGCCCTCATCGTCCACCTAGCGTCAGCCCAGGTGTCCTCGTTCGCCGCGTCAACCTCGAGCGACACGCAGATCTGCTCGCCACGCCACAGGATCTCCCCTTCGAACATGTCGAGGTCCTTGTCGAGAGTGAGTTCTCCGAGTACCTCGTCGACCACCACGACCGGCCTGCGAAATTCGGCCAGGACTTCCTCCAGGGCGGGGCACGAGGCATCTTTTTCCAGGACATCGACGATCAGGAACTGGTTCTGCGAGGAGGCGGTCACCCCCCTCGGGAACCTCGTGCGGAATCTTCTTGCGCGCCTTGAGGCGGTATACCACCTCCCGACGGAAGCGATCGAGGATGCCTCCGGCATCGTTTTGCTCGTCGCTGACGGGATAGACGATCCGGCCGTCAGCCGCGTGCAGTGCGCCGGTCTGGCAGTCCACATACGCAATGAAGTAGTGCGAGACGTCCCAGAATCCGCTCCTCTTGCCAGCCCCGCTACCACGGGCGAGCAGGACGAGGATCTCCCGAATCTCTTCCTCGAAGGTGCGCTCCCATTCGGCCTGCGTCATATTGTTTTGCGCACGCGTGTATTCGAGCAGATCCACGTGTCATCCTCCTTGATCGACGGGGCCAGTTCACGAAGCCAGCATACCCTCGTCACGCACACCATCTAAGCCACCGAAGCGAGCAATCGCAGCGGAATGGATGGCGCATACATCATCCCGAGAAAACGCGAAAGCGTTCACTTCGCGAGCTCTTCAAACACGTCCGCGTAGGCATCCATGAAGTCAACAGCGACATCGACAGCACTCTCAGACTGCTGCGCCGGTTGAATGACCACCCACGGCCTGTTGTTCTTGAGGATCGTGACAGGCCTCCCCGTCCTATTCACCTCTGCTGTCACTCGCGAAAAGTTATTCTTCGCCTCGGCGAGCCCCATAGTCAGCGTCGACATACTACCCCTTTCAGTCTTAGCCATAATTATGGCCAGAATTCGACCTCAGATCAAGTGGTGCAACTGTCTACAGCCAACGCCACACCACCCCACAACACATCAATATCATCCCAGACTGAACCCCGTCTAGTACCAGTCTGGGACTAGAATATAGATAGAGAAAGGAGCAACCATGCCGACGATGACCCGCACCGCTGAGGTGAAGACCCGCACGACCACACAGATCAAGGCCGATGCCGTAGCCGTCTATGCGCGCTGGGGAATTAGCCTCTCGGACGCAATCAACATCTTCCTCACGAAGTCGATCGAAGTCGGAGGCCTCCCCTTCGACATACGCCCCGAGACTCCCACGTTCGACGGACTCGAGCGCTACGCCTATCGCCCCACGATGGACTCAAACGGCGTCGCGCAGCTCCCGGGAGACTGGGATGACGGTGAGTGAGGCAGCTCCCACTCGATACTCCCCTCAAGGACTGGCGTGCAGCGGGGCTGACGAAAGCTTCCCACGTGCGGGTGGACCGAATTAACCTCTTACCACCGACCTACCTCGGTGCTGCTGGCAGGATCGGCAGGCTATCCCCACGCGATGCACACCGAGTCAGCCAGGCACTCGCCACCCTCACCCGATAAACAAATCCCGGCCCCGTCCCACGAATCAGGGACGAGGCCTGGGCTCAGATCAACGAATAAGGCCAACGGAGAGCGTCACTCCCACTCAATAGATGCAAAACGGGGGAAGCGTGAACCCAACGTACCGTCTGAACAGCGGCTATGTTTATTTCCAGCTACGCGAAATTGTCCCGAAACTGGAACTCGGCGCTGAGTTCCACTTCGGCACGCGATACCGGAGGATAAACGTAAGCTACCGGGAAGTAAGTCTACGAACCGCGAGAATGCCGAACGGCATGCGCAACTGAAGTCCATGGCTACACGGTGCTTCGATCATGCTTCCCGTGCGTCAGGAAGCTGAACTGTTCCCTTTCGGGGAGATCGGGCGCGCGCGAACTCGATCGCGGAAGCCGAGAATACCCGGCTTACGGTCTGCAGGCGCGCTTCGAAGGCGTCATCGCAGGGCCTCCCCGCCTGCTCCCCAAGGATCCCGACGACACCCGACGCCATGAACGATGCCACCACGCGCGCCTTTTCTCGATCTAGTCCGAGGCCGAACCTCTCCGCCCACGCCGCCATAAGGGCATGCTTGAAGCGCTCGGTAAGGCGCGGGGAGCCTCTGTCGCCCGTAAGCAGACAGAGTCTCTCGACTGCCCGGCGCTTCTCTCCGTCGAGCTCCAGCCGATCGGCCTCGCCCGTGAGGAACGCCTCCGCCAGGTCGACCATCCCGGACGGGACGGCAGCCTCCACCGCCTTCTCCGCCAGGTCCTCGATGGAATCGAAGTGGTAGTAGAACGTGGCCCGGTTGCAGCGGGACTCCCGCGCAACCGATGCCGCGCTTATCTCGCGATAGGGCATGCGGGAAAGCTGCTCCCAGAACGCCTGTACCATGCGCTCCTGGGCGCCCCTCTCGCCCGAGTCCTTGCGGGGTCGCGCCATGCAGCTTCCCTCCTTGTTCTGTTCCCTAGGCGGAAAAGCGCTCTGAAATCCGACGCCTCGGGGTTAAATGCTGGTTTTATTCCTGTCGCATGCCTGACATACTTCAATTATACGATATACGTCTGGTTTTATGATTTCGGGAGGAAAGCATGGAAGGTGAGAACGTCATCGTCCTCGACGCCGTTACGAAGGTGCTCGGAAAGAAGCCGCGCATCGAGGGACTCTCGTTTTCCTGCGAGCCGTCAAAGGTGTACGGGCTCCTCGGGCCGAACGGGGCAGGAAAGACGACCCTCATGAACCTCATAACCGGCCTGTACCGACCAACCTTTGGGACGGTGCGGGTGCTGGGGATGGATCCCGTGAAGGATGCGAGGAGGGTGCGCCGCGAGATCGGGCTGGTGCCGCAGGAGACGTCGCTCTACCCGGAGCTCTCGGCGGTGGAGAACCTGCGCTTCCATGCCGCCCTGTACATGGCGGACCAGGGTGCGGCGGCACGGCGCATCGGGGAGGCACTGGAGCTGGTCGACCTGGCCGACCGCGCGAAGGAGCCGGTGCGCTCCTACTCGGGCGGCATGAAGCGGCGCCTCGCCCTCGGCCGCGCGATGCTCGCGGACCCGCGCGTCCTGCTGCTCGACGAGCCGACGCTCGGCGTGGACGTGCAGGGCACGCATCGCATCTGGGACTACGTGAAGCGCTTCAAGGGCGAGGGCCGCACGGTACTCGTCTCCACGAACGTGATGGCCGAGGCCGAGGCCCTCTCCGACGAGATCCTACTGCTCGACCACGGAAGGAAGGTGCGCTTCGACACCCCGGACCGGCTCAAGTCCGAAGCGGGGCCGAGCGTGGTGCGGCTTACGCCCGCGCCGGGCGCGCGCATCGACGAGGATGCACTCCGCCAGCGGCTGGGCGAGTTCTCCTTTGACGGCAGGGCGGTCGTCGTCAGCGTTCCGCGCGGGGAGGCCGACCTGGCGCGCATCCTCGGGAAGATCGAAGGCGCGATGGACCTGGCGGGCGTCGAGCTGCGCCGCCCGACGCTCGACGACGCGTTTCTCGCGCTCACGGGCAGATCTCTGCGGGACTAGGGGGATGTCATGAGCGTCTTCTGGATAATCGGTAAGGAGCTCGCGAGCGTCAAGGAGAACGTCCCGTTCAACCTGGCCACCATCGTCTCGCCTCTTCTGTTCCTGCTGGCCTTCGCCGTGATGGTATCGGGCGGCATCACCATCCCCGTCGAGACTCAGCCGGAGGCCTCGGAATTGGCGTTCTTGCAGTCGGCAGCGGAGTTCAGATCCCCGGACGGGACGCCCTACCTAGGGCTCGAGACGGTGCCTGCCGAGGGGGCGCCGGACGGGCGCAGCGCCGACCGCTACATAGTCGAAAGCGAGCTTGAGGTGGACGAGGAGGCCGCGTCTGGCACGGTGGTCCACCTGGTGAACGACGTGAACTCCAACATGACCAAGAACTACGGCAACCGCCTGACCGGGGCCCTCGTGGACTATATCGGTAAAGGGAGGAGCTCCTTTACCGTGGAGGTGATGGAGCAGACGCGCCATGCGGTCGACATCCCGTGGGACGAGAGCTTCGCCGTGAGCACCCTCGTGTTCGGCGCGATGCTCGCAGGGCTTCTGTTCGGGCAGCTTTCCATGACGGGGGAATGGGAGAACGCGACGGCGAAGCTGCTGGCGCTCTCCCCCCGTCCTGCGGCGACGGTCGTGATCGGCAAGGTCACGGCGGCGTTTTTCAAGGCCATCGTCGCGGGCGCGGTGCTCGTGGGGGTGGTGACGCTGATGTACCATCGCGAGCTTGCGAGCGTACCATGGCTCATCGCGGCGCTCTGCCTGACCTACGTCACGTTTGCAAGCCTCGGGCTGGCCCTGGGCATCTCGGTGCGTTCCACCATGACGGCGTTCCTCGTGTCGCTCGTGGTATCGCTGTGCCTCTGGGTCGCGGGCGGCGGATTCGGCGACCTGTCCTACTTCGGCCAGGCGGCGCAGGTCGTCGGCATGGCGAATCCCGCCATGTACGCGCTCGACGCGGTGCGCTACGCTTACTTCGGAGGCCCGACGGCCCCGGCGCCGCTTGCCGTGCTCGCAGCGGGCGCGGTGCTCACCTTGGCGGCGGCGATGGCGCTCTACGCACGGTGGGCGAGAAGCGAAAGGGCGGCATCATGAACCTCTTCATCCAGGAAACCGGCAAGCTGCTGAGGCTCACGAAGGCCGATCCGAAATCGCTCGCGGCGGGCATCATAGCGCCGACGATCATCCTCATCACCTTCGCCCTCACATTCGGGAACTTCGCATCACTCAAGCTCGCGGTCGTCAACGACGACGCGGGGGAGGTGGGCGCAGCGTTTCAGGAAGCGGTGTTCTCGCAGGCCTCGCCGCTTTCGGGAGAACCCTATTTCGAGGCCGTCGAGTCGGACGCCGCCACTGCGCAGGAGCTCTACGAGGAGGGACGGGTGAACGGCGTCCTCACCATCCCCGAGGACTTCTCGGAGCGGTTCGCATCGGGCGATCCGGCGCAGGTCTCCTATGCGTTCGACAACTACAACACCGACATGGCGAAGAACATGCGCTTGTACCTCGACGAGGGCATCTTCGCGTTCTACCAGGAGCACATGCCCGGCATGGAGGTCCACGTGGGGCGGGAGTACGCCGTCGGCGCGCAGCTCGACTGGTTCGCCATCATCGCGGTGGGCGTCTTCGTGCTCGCGTTCCTCATGGGGTCGATGTTCAACTTCCTCTACCTGCTTAACAAGGAGCGCGTCTACGCCACGCTCTCCGAATACCGGCTCGCGCCGAGCTCGCTCGCCCCCACGTTCGCGGCGCGCGTCGTGGTCGCGCTTCTGGCCGGCTCGGCCGGGGCGGCGGTGAACGCCGCGCTCGTCTGGATGCTGGCCGGCGTGAACCTGGCATCCTGCATGCGCACGGTCCTTCCCGTGCTCGCCGTGCTTGGGCTGGCGTTCGTGTCGTTCTCGGCCGTGGTCTCGCTCACGGTGCGCAAGTTCAGCGGCGCGGCGATGCTCTCGATGGTGACCGCCGTGGTGGCGTGGTTCCTGTCGGGGGCCACCACCTCGGTGAAGTACGCGACGGGGGCGCTGCTCGACGTGGCGCTCGCGCTCCCCACGAGCTACGGGCTCTCGCAGATCCGCGCGGCGGCCTTCGGCGTCGACCAGAGCGTCGGCGGGCTGCTGGCGGCAGACAGGGGGTGGCTGGTCATGGGGGCGTACGCCGTCGCGTTCGCAACGGTCGCGTGGTTCGTCTACCGCAAGCGCCTGGGAGGCGGGCGGTAGGGCAAAGGGATGTTGGATCCCGAACGGAGAGACTGATTCTATCAACCGGAAATGCCCTTTACGGGCTCTTCGCATTTGAGGGTGTAGGTGTTGTGGGTGGCGTTGGGCGTGTCGTGGCCGGGTAGGGGTCGAGGTCTTCCGATGATGGAGATTCCTACACCGTCCATCCGAAAGACCTCGACATGCCCAATACTATCTTTGATCGCCCTGATCTGAGCGCGTACGCTCGCCTGGATGGCCTGGGGTTGGAGGTGACGGGCCAGCGCATTGAGCCAGACCATGCAGTGTTGGCATGCCGTATCACTGGTGAGGACCGGTGGTGCCGACGCTGCGGGTGCCAGTGCATCTCTCGTGACACGGTGGTCAGGCGCTTGGCGCACGAACCCTGCGGGTGGCACCCCACAATCTTGCATGTGAGTGTGCGCCGCTACCGGTGCCCAGAGTGTGCTCACGTGTGGCGTCAAGACATGAGCCAAGCAGCTGATCCGCGCGCCAAGCTCTCGCGTGCAGCGGTGCGCTGGGCGCTGACGGGCGTGGTTGTTCATCATGTGACGGTGGCGCGCATCTGCCAGGCCCTTGGCGTGTCCTGGAATACCGCCAATACTGCTATCCTGGCTGAAGGGGCGCGCCTGCTGATCAATGATCCAGCTCGGTTTGAGGGGGTGCGTGTCATTGGCGTGGATGAACACGTGTGGCGACACACCCCGTACGGGGACAGGTACGTCACCGTCATCTTGGACTTGACGCCCGTCCATGATCGCAGTGGTCCCTCCCGGCTCCTAGACATGATCCCGGGCCGATCCAAAAAGGTCTTCAAAACCTGGCGGCCTCCCAGCCCAACACGTGGCGCGAGCGCATTGAGATCGTCGCGATGGATGGATTCACCGGCTTTAAGAGCGCCGCCGCCGAAGAACTCCCCGGCGCAGCCGCGGTCATGGATCCATTCCACGTCGTGCACCTTGCCGGTGATGCTCTCGATGAGTGCCGCAGGCGCACCGGGCAAGAACGTCACCATCGGCGCGGGCGTTCCACGGATCCCCTGTACAAGGCCCGCCGTATGCTCCACACCCGCTCATGCCTCCTCACGCCGCGTCAACAACACCAGATACTCAACCTGTTCGCCAGTGAGGAGCACGTCGCACTCGAGGTCACCTGGAGCGTCTACCAGAACATCACCTGGCGCCTACCGCGATCCGAACAAAATCCGCGGTAAGGCCCTGATACAAGCCGAAATAGCCTGCCTCAGCGACGCGGGCGTGCCTAGCTCCCTCACGGAGATCATCACGCTGGGCAGGACGCTCAAACGCCGAGCCAGGGACATCCTGGCCTACTTCGACCACCCCCACACCACAGGCGGTCCCACCGAAGCCATCAACGGCCGCCTCGAACACCTACGCGGATCCGCACTCGGACTTGCGAAACCTCACCAACTACATCACCCGAGCACTCCTCGAAACAGGAGGATTTAGACCCCAACTACACCCCCAATTATGAAGAGCCTGTTTAATCCATGCTAAAGACATAAGAAAACGCCCCCTGAACTGGTGTTTTCAGGGGGCGTCGCTTTGTCACGAACCGATACGAGTTTGTAGCGGTATTTATTCCCACTCAATCGTTAAA
>CABKMD010000084.1 GCA_902373435.1 uncultured Actinomyces sp. | reverse complement strand
CTACTGTAGAAAAGCCGTACACCGGCCGCGGACTGTCAGCACCCGGGAAAAGCCCGGATGCCCCGCGCAACGAACACAAAGGAGAAGCCTGTGCCGCTGAGCAAGGACATCAAGGACCAGATCATCGCCGAGTACGCGACCCACGAGGGCGACACCGGTTCCCCCGAGGTGCAGATCGCGCTGCTGACCCGCCGCATCAAGGATCTGACCGAGCACTTCAAGACCCACACGCATGACCACCACTCCCGTCGTGGCCTGCTGCTGCTGGTCGGCCGTCGTCGCCGCCTGCTGGGTTACCTGGCTGACATCGACATCGAGCGTTACCGCTCGCTCATCGAGCGTCTCGGCCTGCGCCGCTGATTTTGGACCGGCCCGCCTCCCGTAGCGGAGACGGGCCGGTTTTCACACGCCCGCCTCGGGCAAACCGTTATTTTCGCGCGAAAGCCGCCGGTTTTCGACAGTGGCCTACTGAGCGTTTATCCGTGGGCTTCGATCGAAGGCCGAAGTGGAGCGCGACACCAACAAACCAAGGAGAAACGCCCCATGATGGAAGGCTCCGACATCGTCGCCGCAGAGGCGATTATCGATAACGGCCGTTTCGGCAAGCGCACCGTGCGCTTCGAAACCGGCCGTCTCGCCAAGCAGGCCGCCGGCTCCGCCCTGGCCTACCTGGACGATTCCACCACCGTTCTGTCCGCCACCACGGTGGGCAAGAACCCCAAGGACCAGTTCGACTTCTTCCCGCTGACTGTCGACGTTGAAGAGCGTCAGTACGCCGCGGGTCGCATCCCCGGTTCCTTCTTCCGCCGCGAAGGCCGCGCGGGCACCGAGGCCATCCTGGCCGCCCGCCTCATCGACCGCCCGCTGCGCCCCGGCTTCGTCAAGGGCCTGCGCAACGAGGTCCAGGTCGTCGAGACCGTCCTGACGATTGATCCGGACGACGCCTACGACGTTCTGGCGATCAACGCCGCCTCCATGTCCACCCAGATCGCCGGCCTGCCCTTCACCGGCCCGATCGGCGGCACCCGCCTGGCGCTCATCGACGACCAGTGGGTCGCGTTCCCGCGCTGGAGCGAGCTCGAGCGTTCCGTGTTCAACATCGTTGTCGCGGGCCGCATCGTCACCAAGGAAGACGGTTCCGAAGACGTCGCGATCATGATGGTCGAGGCCGGCGGCGGCAAGAACGAGTGGGAGCTCATTCAGGCTGGCGCTACCGCCCCCACCGAAGACGTCGTGGCTGACGGCCTCGAGGCCGCCAAGCCCTTCATCAAGGCCCTGTGCGAGGCTCAGCTCAAGGTGGCCGAGAAGGCATCCAAGGAGACCGCCGAGTTCCCGCTGTTCCTGGACTACACCGACGAAGAGTACGCGGCGGTCGAGGAATACGCGGCCGAGAAGGTCGCCCAGGCTCTGCTGACCGAGGGTAAGCTCGCCCGCGACGAGGCCGTTGACGCCGTCAAGGAAGAGATGCTCGAGGCGCTGGCCGAGCGCTTCCCCGAGTCGGAGAAGGCCCTCAAGGCTGCCTTCCGCTCGCTCGAGAAGGCCACGATCCGTAACCGCACCCTGCGCGAAGAGATCCGCATGGACGGCCGTACGCCGCGCCAGATCCGGTCGCTCTCTGCCGAGGTCGAGGTCCTGCCTCGCGTGCACGGTTCCGCCCTTTTCCAGCGTGGCGAGACCCAGATCCTGGGTGTGACCACCCTGGCCATGCTGCGCATGGAACAGCAGATCGACAACCTGTCGCCCGTGAACGCCAAGCGTTACATGCACCAGTACAACTTCCCCCCGTTCTCCACGGGCGAGGTCGGCCGCGTCGGCTCCCCGAAGCGCCGCGAGATCGGCCACGGCGACCTGGCCGAGCGCGCCCTGGTTCCCGTCCTGCCCTCGCGTGAGGATTTCCCCTACGCGATCCGTCAGGTCTCCGAGACCATGGGATCCAACGGCTCCTCGTCGATGGGCTCCGTCTGCGCCTCGACCCTGTCCCTCCTCCAGGCCGGCGTGCCGCTGCGCGCGCCCGTCGCGGGCATCGCGATGGGCCTCATGACCGGTGAGGTCGATGGCAAGTTCAAGGCCGTCACCCTGACCGACATCCTGGGCGCCGAGGACGGCTTCGGCGACATGGACTTCAAGGTCGCCGGTACTCGTGAGTTCATCACGGCCCTGCAGCTGGACACCAAGCTCGACGGCATCGACTCCCAGGTGCTGCGCGCCGCGCTGGCTCAGGCCCGCGACGCCCGACTGGCGATCCTCGACCTGATCAACCAGGCAATCGACGGCCCGGATGAGATGAGCCCCAACGCTCCTCGCATCATCACCGTCAAGGTCCCCGTCGATAAGATCGGCGAGGTCATCGGCCCCAAGGGCAAGATGATCAACCAGATCCAGGACGAGACCGGCGCTGACGTCACCATCGAGGATGACGGCACTGTCTACATCGCCTCCTCCGACGGCGCCTCCGCTGAGGCCGCCCGCACGATGGTCAACCAGATCGCGAACCCGCAGATGCCCGAGGTCGGCGAGCGATTCGTCGGTACGGTCGTCAAGACCACGTCGTTCGGCGCCTTCGTGTCGCTGACCCCCGGCAAGGACGGCCTCCTGCACATCTCGCAGGTCCGTCGCCTCGTGGGTGGCAAGCGCATCGACTCGGTGGACGACGTCCTGCAGGTCGGCCAGCAGGTCGAGGTCGAGATTGCTGAGATCGGTGACCGCGGCAAGCTGAGCCTGCACGCCGTCATTGACGGCGAGGCCGGCGAGCTCGAGGCCGCCGAAGGCGAGCAGACCGAGCATCGCCGTGAGCGCCGCGACCGCTCCGAGCGTCGCGAGCGTCGCCCCCGTACCCGCACCCGTCGCCGCCGCGACGACGAGCGCGAGGACGGCGCTTCCGAGGAGTGAGTAGCTCCCGCTAGCTAAAATGGACCGGTGGCCGGGACGGAGCGTGTGCTCCGCCCGGCCACCGGCCTTTTTACGGCTACACTGTGAACGTTTCGTGCCCACCCCCGGATGACGGGGACGCAAGAGGAGAATTATGACGCCGAAGCCGCTGCCACTCGACGAGGCCCGCCTGTCCATCGAGGATGGTGACACCCGCATTGATCGCACGATCCTGGGAGCCGGGACGCGCATCCTGACCCAGGAGATTCCCGCGACGAAGAGCGCCGGCGTGTCGCTGTGGGTGCCCGTGGGGTCGCGTGACGAGGGGCCGCGCACGGCTGGGTCGACCCACT
The DNA here is from genome assembly GCA_902373435.1 of uncultured Actinomyces sp. Classification (GTDB taxonomy): domain Bacteria; phylum Actinomycetota; class Actinomycetes; order Actinomycetales; family Actinomycetaceae; genus Pauljensenia. The sequence continues at coordinate 6,403 of CABKMD010000084.1, read as the reverse complement.
TCCTCGAGCATCTTCTGTTCAAGGGCACGAATAAGCGTTCCGCCCTCGACATCGCAGTTGCCTTTGACAGCGTGGGCGGTGAGTCGAACGCGGAGACCGCGCGCGAGCACACCGCGTACTGGGCGCGGGTGCGCGACGCGGACCTCGACATGGCGATTGAGACGCTGACCGACATGGTCACCGACTCACGCCTGGATGAGGAAGATTTCTCGATGGAGCGCGGCGTCATCCTCGATGAGCTGGCGATGGGGGAGGACTCGCCCACGGACACGGTCCACGACGCTTTCCAGCTGGCCGTCCACGGCGACCGCCCCATCGGTCGCCCCGTTGGAGGAACGGCCCAGGCGATCCGCGAGGTGGAACGAGCCGACGTGTGGGAGCACTACCAGGCGCACTACGGCCCATCGTCCCTCATCGTGGCCGCCGCCGGCAACGTCGACCACGAATCGGTGTGCGAGCGCGTGCAGGACGCCCTGGAGGGATCGCCCTGGGACGCGGGTAGCGAGGCCTCGCCCCGGCCTCGTCGATCCACGACCGTGACCCCGATTCCCGAGCACGACAGGGACATCACGCGCAGGCGCGACGTGACCCAGGCGCATGTTGTCATCGGTTGCGAGGGCCTGGCGGCAACGGACCCGGCGGGCCCGACCATGAGCGTCCTGCTGTCGGTGTTGGGCGGTTCCATGTCGTCGCGCCTCTTCCAGGAGGTGCGTGAAAAGCGCGGCCTGGCCTACACGACCTACGCCTTCGACGTCGCCTACTCCGATACGGGAACATTCGGCATGTACGCGGGCTGCAGCCCCGATAAGGTTCACGAGGTCGAGGCGATCATGCGTGCCCAGCTCGAGGACCTTGCCGCGGACGGCCCGACCGAAGAGGAGATGACGCGCGTGCGCGGACAGGTGCGAGGAGGTGTCGTCCTGGGCCTCGAAGACAACTGGTCGCGCATGATGCGACTGGGCCGCTCCGAGATCATCGGGCGCTACCGCCCCATCGACGAGTCTCTCGCCGAGTTTGACGCGGTCGAAGCCGCCGACGTGCGCGCCCTGGCTGCCTCCCTCATCACCAAGCTGGATTGCCGCGCCCTCGTCCTGCCCGCGCAGTAAGAAACGGCGGAGTGAGATACCCCCTGTCCATCCGCGCTCGTCGTGAGCGGCGTGGGAATACCCTGAAGACAGCCAAACAACCGTCAGAAGGAGAGCGCAATGATTCGCGTCGCAGTGACAGGAGCCAAGGGCCGCATGGGCTCGACCGTCGTTCAGGCGGTCACCGACGCCCCGGACATGGAGGTCGTTGCCCGCTTCGATGCGGGCGATGAGATCAGCGCGAGCAGTGTTAACGGCGCGCAGGTGGCCGTCGACTTCTCGATCCCCAGCGTCACAGAGTCCAACGTGCACGCGCTCCTCGACGCGGGCGTGGACGTGGTCGTGGGCACGACCGGGTGGACGGAAGAGTCCTACGTGCGCGTGCGTGAGCACGCCGAGGCCGCCGGGCGCGCCGTCCTGATCGCCCCGAACTTCGCGATGGGCGCTGTCCTCGCCATGAAGTTCGCCGCCATGGCCGCCCCCTACTTCGAGTCCGCCGAGGTCATCGAGATGCATCACCCCGCCAAGGTGGATGCCCCCTCGGGCACCGCCGTGGCGACCGCACGCGGCATCGCGAAGGCGCGCGCCGAGGCCGGCCTGGGCGCGGTGCCCGACGCGACCGAAACCGACGTGCTCGGCAGTCGCGGTGGTCGCGTCGACGGCATTCCGGTGCATGCCGTGCGCCTGCGCGGCCTGACCGCCTCGGAGGAGATTCTTCTGGGCAACGCGGGCGAGCAGCTGGTCATCCGCACCGATTCTTTCGACCGCGTGTCCTTCATGCCCGGCGTGCTGCTGGGCGTGCGTCGTGTGATCGGTCGCACTGGCCTGACGGTGGGCCTCGATCAGGTGATGGGCCTGTGAGCCAGGCAGCCGGCCCGGACCGCTCCGTGCGTCCCGCTCAGAGTGGCGACGCGTGCGCGATCGCTCGCCTGCAGTGCGAGGCCTGGCGCTCCCTCATGGGACAGGAGGCCCTCGAGGCTCAGGGCATCACGGAGGAGGCGCTCGCCGCTCAGTGGGAGGCGACGCTGGCTTCTCTGCGGCCGGTTGGCACCGCCCTCCTCGTTGCCCTCCACGGGAATGCGATCGTGGGTTTTGCGCTCGCCGGTCCCGACGAGGCCGGCACCACCTCGGGCGATTCTGCGCGCTCGGGTGAGGAGGCGGTGGCCGCGACGCAGGTGTACGAGCTGACGGTGGATAAGAACTTCCGCCGCTCGGGGCACGCGTCGCGCCTGCTGTCGGCGGTCGTTGACCTGACGTGCGGCCAGTTGCGCGTGTGGGTTGGCGTGGATGATGAGGAACGCCAGCGTTTTTACACGTCGGCGGGCTTTGCGCCCTCCGGCGCGGTGCGCGTGATGGGTGATGGCCCCACGCAGCACATGTGGTGGGCCGAGCGCGACTAAGGACCCACAGCGCGAGCGATGCCACGGCGGTGCGTGAGTGGCGCTCCGTCCATCTCGGGGACGCAGCGCACCCAGTGCGAGGGGCCGTGCGTATCATGGAACGCATGAGTAACATTCCTCCCCGCCGCTTCGGTTCCCTCGCAGCCGCCATGGTCACTCCGATGACCGTCACTGGTGAGATCGATCTGCCCTCCGCGCAGCGCCTGGCGATCAAGCTGGTCGACGAAGGGTGCGACACGATCCTGCTGTCCGGCACGACGGGCGAGTCGCCGACGACTCACCAGCCGGAGAAGAACGACCTGACGGACGCCGTCCGTGAAGCCGTGGGGGATCGTGCGTTCATCCTGTGTGGCGCGTGTTCGAACGACACCGCGCACGCTGTGCGCATCGGTGAGGGTGCCCAGGAGCACGGTGCCGACGGCCTCTTGATCGTCTCCCCGTACTACAACCGTCCCTCCCAGGAGGGCCTGCGCGCGCACGTGCGCGCCGTGACGGATGCGACCGACCTGCCCGTCATGCTCTACGACATCCCGGGGCGCACGGGCATCGCTTTCTCTGACGCGACCCTCGATATTCTCGCCCAGCACCCGCGGATCCTGGGTGTCAAGGACGCGACGGGTGACGTGGAGACCGGCGTGGAGCGCATGCACCGCACGGGCCTGGAGTACTACTCGGGCGACGATGGCCTGAACTATGCGTGGATGACGGGTGGTGCCTCGGGCTTCATTTCCGTGGTGACGCACGTGGCCTCGGCTCACTACCGCCGCATGATCGAGCTGCTCGACACCGACCAGGTGTGGGAGGCACGCGAGCTGTCCTACTCTCTGCGTCCCCTCGTGCACGCCATTATGGGCGGGGGACAGGGCGCGGTCATGGCGAAGTATGCTCTGTGGCTCCAGGGTGTCATCGACAGCCCGGCTGTGCGTCTGCCGATGGTGGGCATCAGTGATGACGAGGTGTCGGCCCTGCGTCGCGCTCTGTGCGCCGCTGGCCTGCTCTGACAAGCCTCGCCCCCGTCGAGACCCGGCGGGGGCGAGTTGTCTGTTCCGCGGCGCATGTGGGTGCCGTGGCGGCGTCATCGTTCGTTGACGATCGCCAATAGTTAGGCTTAATATACTTAGGTAAAGCTCATCAATACTGATCGTTGTCTCATAGGAGCGGATACCGTGGCAAAGAAGGACGTCATCATTCCCCTGGTCCCCGCCGCCCTCAGCGCCCTGCTGCTCGCCGGAGGTGTGACCGTCTTTTCGGCGTGCGAGCAACGGGCCGATGGAATGTGGATGCACTGCCACCAGTGTCAGAACATGGTGGCCGGCAGCGCCGTCGGCCTCATCGCGCTGTATGGTGCCTCCTCCCTCGTGAAGAACAAACCTGTGCGCCTGGCCCTGCTCGCCCTCGCGGTCATCGCCAGCGTCGTTGTGTTCTTCATTCCCGGCGGCATCTGCCCGCTGTGCGCGATGAAGACGATGCGCTGCCACACCGTCTTCCAGCCTTTCGTGCGCATCATGAGCGTCCTGGTCGCCGGCAGCGGTGTCGGGGCGCTGGTGGCGTCCTGGAAGAAGGACGCGAAGCCCTGCGCCTGACGTGTCGCCCCGGATGGGAGACAATGGCGGCGTGAGGGCCCTACGACGTTCGACAACCGTGCGCATCGGCGCGGTTCTCCTCGTGCTATCCCTCGTCGCCGTCCTCACGATCGTCGTGCGCAACGCAGTGCGCTATCGCGAGGCCATCGCCCTGGACGAGGCCGGGGATGCCCAGGGGGCGTACGAGATCTTCCATGCGCTTGGCGGGTACAGTGATGCGGCGCAGCGCGCGCAGGCCCTCGTCGAAGCCGATCCTGCGCTGCCGTTCCGCTCGGCATCCAAGGGGGACACCGTGTCCTTCGGCTCCTACGAGCAGGACGGAAATACACAGAACGGTCCCGAGCCGATTCAGTGGATTATCCTCGATAAGATCGACGGGCAACTCCTGCTCCTAAGTGCCGACGTTCTCGAGGCACGCCAGTACCATCACGTGCCTTTTGAGGAGGTCACGTGGGAGAACTCCGATCTGCGCGCGTGGATGAACGGCGACTTCTACGAGGATGCGTTCACCCCCGTTCAGAGGGGGCTCATCGAGACGGTGCACAACGAGAACGCGGATCAGTCGATCACCGGCGCGAGCGGCGGGGACGCGACGGACGATAGGGTCTTTGCGCTGAGCGAGACCGAGAGCGTCATCTACCTGAATACGCCGGCCGCCCGCAGCGACATCGGAGCGGCGCCCGCCAGCGTTCACACGGCCGCCGGACCTCTGAGCGTCTCCGAGGATGGCACGGCAGACTGGTGGCTGCGCTCTCCCGGAACATACGGTTTCGCCACACAATTCGTCGATACGTCGGGTACGCCCTCGCTCAGCGGCGCGAATGTCGACCTGCAGTACGGGGTGCGTCCCGCACTGTGGATCAACCTCGAAGGGGCCGGTGAGGAGAGTCGATGAGCAACGCGCTGTCTCTGCGTCGCATTCCCCTCATGACCATCCGCGCGCACCCCATTCGTTCCCTCATCATCGCGGTCCTTGCGCTCGCGCAGGCGGCCTGCTTGTTTGGCGGGTTCATCCTCGTCGGTGCGATGAGGGCGGAGCTCAGCCTCGCAGAGCGCAGGCTTGGTGCCGACCTCGTTGTCTATCCGACGAGCTGCCTGAACCAGGTGGACAAGAAGCGCCTCCTGATGCTCGGGACCCCCGTGGGCTGTCACCAGCCGCGCTCGGCCCTGGCGCGCATGTCCTCCAACGAGGACATCGCCGCTGTGTCCTACCAGCTTTATGTGTCCGAGACGCTCACCGATGGGTCTACGCGGTGGATCGTCGGCTTTGAGCCGGAGAACGACTTCGTGCTGGGTCCCTGGATACGAGAAGGCGAGGGCATGTCACTGCCCCGCGGAAGCGTCGTCGTCGGCGCCGCGGTGCCCGGCGCAGACGGACAGACTCTCTCCGTCTTCGGACGCGAGCGCCCGATTGGCGCTCACCTCCTTGCCACCGGCTCGGAGCTCGACGACGCCGTCTTCGTGTCTATGGACACACTCACGGACATGATGGCGGACGCACGCGCGGCGGGGGAGGACATCGACGCTTCCCTTGACCCGAGTACCCAGTACTCTGCGGCGCTCGTACGTGCCTCGGACAGTGACGCCATCGAGAGCGTTACCAACTGGATCAACCTCTACGTGCGCAAGGTCAGCGCGGTGCGCACCGCCCAGACCCTCTCCGGCGCCGCATCGGGCATCCGCGCGCACCGTGGGGTCGCAATCGGGGTCCTGGGTGTCACCTGGCTCGTGTTGCTTGGTGCTCTCATCGTCGTGCAGGCGAGCCTCATGAATGAACGAATGCAGGAACTGGCCGTGTGGCGCTCGATCGGGGCGTCGCGGTCCATCGTCAGCTGTGTCATGCTCGGCGAATCGGCGCTGCTTCACGCGGCCGGAGCGCTCGCGGGAGTATGCCTCGAAGCTCTGACCATGCCGTTCATGGGGGACGGGAGCCTCATCGAGGTCCTCGCTGCCCCCGCGACGTCGCTGCCCCTCGCGGGCCTGTCACTAGTCGCCGTCACCTGCGTCGGCGTCACCGGAACTCGTCTCGCGCTCGCTCGGGTCAGCCGCGGGGTCAGTGGGAACACATCTGTCCTGGTGTAGAGACAACGGTCAAGGAGGAATGACTCAATGCTGTCGCTGTCGCGACTTCCGTGGATGAACCTGCGCGGCTACCCCGTGCGGACGGGGACACTGATCTTCTTTTCCATGCTCATGACGATGACGATCTTCGGCGGAACGCTGGTCGTCCAAGGTATCGAACACGGCCTGCGCATGACCCAGTCGCGCCTCGGGGCGGACATCATGGTGACGCCCGACGAGGCCGACACCGAGTTCGACGCGCAGACCTTCCTCG
>CABKMD010000083.1 GCA_902373435.1 uncultured Actinomyces sp. | reverse complement strand
GGGGCGTACCTGACGGTACGCCCCGCCCCCACTTACACTGGAGCAATGCGCTGCGACCACTTTGACGCCGGAATCTGCCGGTCCTGCTCCCTCCTCCCCCAGCCCTACGAGCGTCAGCTCGCCGGAAAGATGGAGGCCGTCGCAGCCACCCTCTCCCCCATCCCGGGAGCCGGCGAGATCGCCTGGCTGGCCCCGGCCTCGTCCCCGGAGAAAGGATTTCGCACGAGCGCAAAGCTCGTCGTCGGAGGAACCCGCCGACGCCCCACCCTGGGCATCCTGGGCCCCGACCGCCGCGGCGTCGACCTGCCCGGCTGCCCCATCCAGCACCCCGCGATCAACCGTGCGACGCCCGGCCTCAAGCGCTTCATCCGCTCCCTGGACCTGACGCCCTACAACGTTCCCACCAAGCGCGGGGAACTCAAAAACATCCTCATCACTGTGGGCGAGGGCCAGCGGCTCATGATCCGCTTCGTCCTGCGCACGCGCGACCGCGTGTCCGACATCCGCTCGGCGCTGCCGCTCCTGCGCGACCTCGTGCCGAGCGCACACGTCGTCACAGCGAACATTCACCCCACGCACGAGGCCATCGTCGAAGGCCCCGACGAAATCATCCTGACGCGCGCCCGCACGCTGCCCCTGGCCGTGGAGGGCCTCGAGCTGGGGCCGCGCTCTTTCGCGCAGACGAACGCCTCTGTCGCCTCCGCCCTGTACGAACAGGCCTCGGTGTGGGCGTCTCGCCCCTTCGCCGACGGGCGGCTGCCCGAGAGCCTGTGGGACCTGTACTGCGGCGTCGGCGGCTTCGCCCTCGCCGCCGCGCGCGCCGGATTCCCGCGCGTCACCGGCGTCGAGGTGTCCTCCGGGGCGATCTCCTCGGCGATCAGCGCCGCACGCCACGCGGGCCTGTCACGGTCGGCTGCGTCCTTTATCGCGGACGACGCGACCGCGTGGGCGCGCGCCCAGTCACCCGAGGATGTGCCCGACGTCATCGTCGTCAACCCTCCGCGGCGAGGCATCGGAGCCGACCTGGCCACCTACCTGAACGAGTGCGACGCGCCCCGCGTCATCTACTCCTCGTGCAACCCCGCCTCACTGGCCACAGACCTGGCAGCCATGCCCACGCTGCGTCCCATCGAGGGCCGCCTCTTCGACATGTTCCCGCACACGACCCACGCCGAGGTTGCCCTCCTCCTCGAGCGCGCATAGGTCGGCACCACCCTCGCGAGGACTCAGCCCAACATCACCACGTTCTTACAGGGCACCGCGTGGGAATCGAGCGCGCGGTGCGAAAGCGCGCACCCAACCGTCCCTCACCTGAGGGACTGGGAGCTGCGAGATCGTCATCTCATCGACCTCGCATGGGCCTTCAAGTCGGATGACGTCCATCAGGGCCACATTAGTTTCCATAGAACATAAATGTGGACGACGCGTCGCTCGTATGCAAATTCCGTTCCACGCGCCACCCAAGCGCGCTGGATCACTGCCCCATACCGTTACAATTGGACCCAACGTTAGGAGAAACATGACCGTCGAACTTATCACCGCCGCCACGCCTGAGATCCACGAGGCCATGGGGCGCCTGATTCCCCAGCTGTCCCGCTCCGCCGCCCCCATGAGCAAGGCCGACGTGGAGCGCTTCCTCTCCCAGTCCGGCGTGTACCTCTTCATGTTCCGCCCCGATGCAGCTGACGCCGACGGCAACCACCCGATCCTCGGCATGCTGTCGCTGGCCACCTTCGAGATCCCCACGGGCGTGCGCGCATGGGTCGAGGACGTCGTCGTCGACGAGGACGCCCGCGGCCAGGGTGCCGGCCAGGCCCTCGTGGTCGCCGCGATCAAATACGCCCAGAAGATCGGCGCACGCACCGTCGACCTCACCTCGCGCCCCTCGCGCGAGGCCGCGAACCGCCTGTACCAGCGCGCCGGCTTCCAGCTGCGCGAGACCAACGTGTACCGCGTGACGCTCGAGAAGAAGTGAGCGCGCGACGCTTGCACTGCTCACGGCCTTCGCGTCGTTTGCCGCGATTGCGTTGCTTGTTGCTGCTTGCGTCCCAAGCATTCATTACATTGCCGCCCGCCCCCGCATGATGCGGGGGCGGGCGCTTCGTTTGGGGCGATAACGCGCGACCTGCTCCGGCCTGTCTGTGGTTGGTGGGCAGCGCGCCTGGCCGGGCCCACGTGTAGTCCCGGGTATGCCAGCGACGCCAGTGGCACGACAACGTTCCCCCAACACGACAAGAATCAGGCCTGTTGCGCAACAAGATTCGCCCAGTACGACCCATCCAGTGGTGTTATCGCGACAAAGTTCGCCCAGCATGCCATAAAACGCCGATTTTTGGCCATTTTTCGTGCGCTGGCGAACTTTTTCGCGCGAGCGTCCATACCGGGCCGAGCAGGGCGAACTTTTTCGCGCCCACAGCCCACATGCCCCACAACTGGAGCACGACACCGCCAGTATGTTGAGGGCCGAATAGACCATGTGACGTGGCCGCGCGAAAGTAAGGATCAACGATGCACTTATGCGGATAGGTTATGAAGATGCGGATAGGTTATCCGCATCCGGATAGGTTAATAAGCTATCCAGATCCTCATAACCTATCCGTATGGCAACAACCTATCCACGTGTGTAGCAGACGTCGACACCGCTGGACTATTTTGGACGGCAATGCACTAGATAGCACAGCGATGCACTAGCAACTAGGTAGTGCAATGCCTCCCCACGTAGTGCAATACCCACGGGCAACAAGCTCAACCGCGCATTCCAGCCGCGCCGCCGGTGTGGAGGGCGGCCAGAGATTCAACCTCTTCGGTAACGTTCAACCTGATCGGGAGGATTCAACCCGATCAGAAGGGGTTGAATCCTCCCAATCAGGTGTACGCCTCACCGCAACAAGAATTGTCCTGAATGCGCGAGCAAAGAAGCCACTCGCAACATCCACAGGCGGCAGCAGGGCCAGAGCCACACAAAAGTCGCACATAATTTCCCACGGTCACTTCTGGAAAACGCCCACAAACGTTGCAATTACAACGATGCGAATTCATGGCATGAAGTGGCCGCAGGGGAATTACGTGCAACATTCAGGCCACACTGGTGCGGAGGCTGCCGCGTGACCTGCGGGGCCTGGCTGCGGTGCCCGTGGGCGGCGGCTGCGCCTGGCCGGACAACGAGCCGACACGCCGAGCGAAGCTCGCCGCGCGAACGGCTTGCGGGCGGGCCGCCGCCCACGGGCACACAAAACAGCCCGGCCCACAGGACAGCACGTGCGGCCCCCGGAACACCAGCGGGGCCGCAAGCACCGCGGAAAAGTCAGAACTCCTCGTAGTACTCCGGGTTCTGGTCGGCCTGGCGGCCGTCGGGGCGGCCGAGCGCGCTGATCGCGGCCATCTGCTCGTCAGGCAGCGAGAAGGAGAAGATGTCGAGGTTCTCGCGCTGGCGCTCGGGCGAAGCGGACTTGGGCAGGGGCATGGTGCCAAGTTGGTAGTGCCAGCGCAGGATGAGCCGCGACGGGGACACGCCCGCTTCGGAGGCCAGGGCGATGATCGCAGGGTCTTCGACGATGCGCCACTTGCGCCCCAGCGGGCTCCAGGATTCGGTGAGCACGCCGACCTGCGCGTGGTAGGCCAGCGCGGAGGCCTGCGGGAAGTAGGGGTGCAGCTCAATCTGGTTGACGCTGGGATACTCGCCGGTCTCGGCGTGCACACGCTCCAGGTGTTCGGGCAGGAAGTTGCACACGCCGACGGAGCGGATGAGGCCGCGGTCGCGCGCGTCCAGCAGCGCCTGGAAGGCCTCGACGTACAGGCCACGCTTGGGGTTGGGCCAGTGGATCAGGTACATGTCCCAGTAGTCGAGGCCGGCGCGCATGAGGGATTCTTCGAGGGTGTAGACAGCCTCGTCGTAGCGCTGGTGGCGCCCGGGGAGCTTGGAGACCAGGCGCAGGTCCTCGCGAGGCACGCCGCAGCGGCGCACGGCCGCACCGAGGGCACCCTCATTCTCGTAGTTGAAGGCGCTATCCAGCATGCGATACCCGGCCTCGATGCCGGACACCATGGAGGCCACGCCCGAGGCACCGCGCAGGTTGTAGGTGCCCAGCGTGATCGCGGGAACGTCCAGGCCGTCGGACAGGGTGTATGCGGGGACCTCACTCATGCCTCAAGCGTAGGCCACGACACACGCAGCGTTCTACCATTGGGGTATGGCACAGCTTGAACTAGACGAGGTCCACGCAAACGCGGTGGACTATCAGCATTTCCTCCTTGATTCTCCTTCCCCCTATCACGCGGCTGAGGTCGTGGCGCAGCGACTGGTGGACGCCGGTTTTACGCGCGTCGACGAGAAGGGCGCGTGGGACGCGTCCCCGGGCGGTCACGTGATGGTGCGCGGCGGGGCGGTGGCCGCGTGGTTTGTCCCGGAGACGGTGGCCGATGACGCGGGCTTCCGCATCGTGGGCGCGCACACGGATTCGCCGGCGCTGTCTGTGAAGCCGTCGGTGCAGTCGACGACGCCGGATGGCTGGGGCCAGATCGACGTCGAGGTGTACGGCGGCATGATGTGGAACTCGTGGCTGGATCGCGAGCTGACGCTGGCGGGCCGCCTGGTCCTGAATAGCAGCGAGGTTGTCCTGGCTCGCACGGGCCCGATTGCGCGCATCCCGCAGCTGGCGATTCACCTGGATCGCGACGTCAACCCGGTTGGTCTGAAGCTGGATCCGCAGAAGCACCTGCACCCGGTGTGGACGGTGGATAACCCGTATGGCAACGTGCTGGAGTATGTAGCGCGCACGGCGGGCCTGGACGACGCGTCGCAGGTCGCGGCCTTCGACCTGATCCTCACCCCGAGCCAGGGGCCGGGCTTCTTCGGTGACAAGGGCCAGTTCATCGCAGCCTCGCGACAGGACAACCTGTCGAGCGTGCACCCGGGCCTGGTGGCCCTGGAGCGCCTGGCCGCGGAAGGAACGCCTGCGGGCGGCGACGTCGCGGTATTCATGTGCTTCGATCACGAGGAGGTGGGCTCGGGGTCGCGCACGGGCGCGGCCGGCCCGATCCTGGAGACGCTGCTGCGCCGCACGGCGAAGGCGTTGAGCCGCGACGAGGAGGGCTTCGAGCGCATGCTCGCGGCTTCCTCCTGCGTGAGCGCGGACGCCGCACACTCGGTGCATCCGAACTATGCGGACCACCACGATCCGGATAATCGCCCGATGATGGGGCGCGGCCCGATCATCAAGATCAATTCGAAGCAGCGTTACGCCACGGACGGCGAGGGCATTGCCCTGTGGAATCGTGCGTGCGCGGCGGCGGGGGTGGCCTCGCAGAGCTTCGTGGGCAACAACGCGATGCCGTGTGGGACGACAATCGGCCCGATCACGGCGACGCGCCTGGGAATCCTGACGGTGGACGTGGGCGTGGGCCTGCTGTCCATGCACTCGGCGCGCGAGATGAGCCACGTGGATGACCTCCTCGACCTCTCTCGGGTGCTCGAGTCCTACTGGCGGGGCGCCTGATACCCGCGCACATGGAGAAACCCCCGCCTCGTCCATCAGTCGGCGAGGCTGGGGTTCTTTCGTCTATCGGGTGCCCTCAGAGAGTGGCGACCGCGGTGACGGTGACGGGCACGTTGCCGCGCGTGGCCTTGGAGTAGGGGCACAGCTCGTGGGCGCGCTCGACGAGGGCCTGGGCACGGTCAAGCTCGACGCCGGGGATGAAGACCTTGATGTCGGCGGTGAGGGCGAAGGAGTCGCCCTCGGGGCCCAGTCCGATCGTCGTGCGTACGACGGAGTCCTTCGTGTCGATGCCCAGTTCCTTGGCGGCCAGGCCCATGGCGCCCTGAAAGCAGGCGCCGTAGCCCATGGCGAAGAGGGCTTCGGGGTTGGCACCGTCGCCGGGGCCGCCCAGTTCCTTGGGCATGCGCATAACGTGGCTGATGCCGAGCGCGGGGACGGAGGAGGTGCCGGCGCGGCCACCGGTGGAGTCGGCGGTGACGGTGTAAGCGATCTTGTTAGGTGTATTCATGCATCCATTCCACCACTAGGACTTCAGTCCCGCAAGGGTCTGACAGGAACACAAGCTTTTTCGCGCACACGGGGACGAGGACAAAGCGCGCCCCGCAGGTCACGCACCGTCAGGCGGTGAGAAAGTCCGCGTCGGGGCGAGCGCTCAGGGCCTTGGCGACGGCGCGGCGGAAGCGGTCGTTCATGGGCGGGAGCTGGTCGCCCCGGAAGAACGCAGTCTCGCTGTTTTCACCATCGGCGGGCCTCGGCTCGCCACTCACCCACTCGGCGGCGAAAGCGACGTCCAGGTAGGTGGTGACGTCACCATTGTCGTAGGTGACGGGACCCACGACCTCGACGGAGAGGAGGCGGCGCACGTCGATGCGAACGTCGGCTTCCTCCAAGGCCTCGCGGGCGGCGGCGATCGCGGGCTCCTCGCCCGGGTCGACGATGCCGGTCACGGGGGTCCATGCGCCGTTATCCGAGCGACGCACGCACAGGATTTCGACGGCCTCGGGCGCGATGGGGCGCTCCCAGTCGATTGGCCCGCCTCCCGGGGCGGGGCGCGCGATGACGGCGGTTGTGCCGGGCATCCACAGGGGCGCGTGGCCGACGTGGCGGCGCAGTTCGAGGACAAAGTCGGGGGTAGCCATGGCCCCAGTCTACGGCGCTTACAGGAAGGAGGTGATGACCGGCAGGAGCAGGATCTTCACGATGATCGCGAAGGCGAAGAGGGTCGCGTAGGCCGCCTCAATGCGCTCGTCGGCGACGCGGGCGTCGGCGGCCTGCAGGACAGCCGGTTGACCGAGGAAGCCCGCGATTCCGCCCGCGGCACGAGCGGAGGACAGGCCGATGAACTTCGCACCGAGAGCCTGGACGACGCAGCAGACGACGACCATGACGGCGGCGAGGAGGGCGGCGCGCCAGCCCTCCGGGCTGCCAAGCAGGCTCGCGAACTGCGGGCCTGCGTTGAGGCCCAGGGCAGCGAGGAAGAGCATGAGTCCGATCTGTCGGATCGTCAGGTTCGCGGCGGCGGGCAGGGTCCACACAAGCGGTCCGGTGCGGCGCAGGGCACCGAGCAGCATGCCGACGATCAGAGGGCCGGCGGCGGCACCAAGCTGGAAGCCCTGGCCGCCGGGCAGCGGGAAGGACACGATACCCAGGAGCAGACCGAGGACGAGGCCAATACCGAAGGCCATGCCGTCAACCTCAGCGACTCGACGCTCGGAGTCGCCGAGCCACTCGGCGATGTCGTCGAGCTCGTCCGCGGGAACGACGACGGCAACATGGTCGCCGAGCTGCAGGTCGAGGTCGTCGCGGGCCAAGAGGTCCAGGTCGCCTCGGCGCACGCGCGTGATGACAGCGCCAAAGCGCTTGGTGACGTTGAGTTCGGAGACGCTGCGGCCGGCGACGTCGGGGTTGGATACGACGATGCGCTCGAAGGCCAGGTCCGAACGATCATCCTCGAGGTTGTGGTCGAGGATCTCACCGACGAGTGGGGCCGTCTCCTTGATAGACGCGGGGTCGCCGACCATGACGACGTGGTCGCCCGGCAGCAGGTCCTCGCCGGGAGCGGTGACGCGAGTGCGCCCGTCACGGCGCAGGTAGGACAGTCGCACGCGCTGGTCGCGCCACGCGTCAATCTCGCGCGTATTGATGTGCTTGGAGACGTGAATGCTCACGGCCGCCAGGGAAGAACCCGCGAGGGAAGGGGTGTCCTTGGGGCCGACCCACTTCCTCGTCACAGTGATCGTGACGACGAGGATCCCGCCGATGACACCCACCGGATAGCCAAACGCATAGCCGACCGCCGCGTTGGGATCTCCCGTGAGACGGGTGGCTGTGTCGAGGGCGGGAGCGGCCGTCAGAGCACCCGTGAAGAGACCCGACGTGAGCCCCGAGGACAGGCCAAGGAGGCGGCCTCCAGCGAGCGCGATGAGCGCACCCACGACGCACACGATCGTGGTGAGGGCGAGGAGGTTTGTCTGCTTACGCAAATCCTGGAAGAAGGTGGCACCCGCGGAAATACCGACGCAATACACGAAGAAGGCCAGGCCCATCGGCTGGACGATCGACATGTGGGTGCTGACAACCTCGGGATGCAGCGCCGAAACGATGAGGCCGACGAAGAGAGCACCAGCCGCTCCAAAGCGCAGCGGGCCGATCCGAATGGCCCCAATCGCCGCACCCAACGCAACAACGACAAACAGTGCGAGCAGGGGCGAAGACGCAAAGAGAGAGGCCATAGCTTTCAGAGTACCTGTCATGCGCCCGGCGTTCCCCACGACTGTCCTATTGCCTGCATTATGAATTTCACGGATTGGTTACACTGGTGCCAGAAACTGAAAGGACAGTCATGTCGCAACCAGCACCCGGATGGTACCCCGACCCCGCAGGAAGCCACCGCCTTCGCTGGTGGAACGGCGGCGCGTGGACCGAGCAGTTCCACGATATGCCACAGCAGGGAGCACCTGTCGCACAGCAGATGCCGACAGACCGGGCGGCGTGGCAGCATATGCCCGCCCAGTCACAGGCCCCGACCGTTTCCTCGGACCCCTACAATCCGGCGGGAGTTGCCCCGCAGCTGGGCTTCACCGGAGTAGGCCCGCAGGCAGGCCCGGAGGCGGCAGAGGCCGCGCCGAAGAGCGGCCGCGGATGGGTCATCGGCGCTATCGTCTCCGCGCTCCTCGCGGTCGTTTTCTTCGGCACGATGGTGTACTCGGGCATGCAGCTGCGCGCTCAGAACCTCGAGTGGCGCGACGTGCAGGATCAGCAGACCTCCGCAAAGAGGAGCCTCGACCAGAAGCAGGATGAACTCGAACAGCTGAAGCACAACCTCGAGGGGTACAGAAGTGAGTAACGACATCCGGCCCCAGGCGAATAAGCCCTCCCCCCTTCCTCAGATCCTAACGATCATGTGCTCAGTTCTCGCCGTCTTCTTCCTCCTTGTCAGCGCCACCATGTTCGTCAGCGCTCGCTCGAAGGCGCAGGAGATTCAGGACGCGCGGGCCGAGATCCAGTCCGTGGATGCCAAGACCGTGGAGATCAACAGCGAAATCACCTCCACTCAGGAACAGATCGACAAGACCAAAGCGAAGAAGGACGCGCAGGAGTGGTGCGACGGCCTCACCCGCGAGACCGCAACCTTGGAGAAGATCCAGACTTCGGGCAAGGGCCTCACAGTGATGTCACAAAACAAGCGCGACGCAATCGATAGCCTCTGCCCTCAGAAGAAGGCCTTCGCTGAAGCTTTCGCGAAGGACGCTAAACAAGGAATGATCAGTCCCGAGAACATACAGTGCGTAATCGACGGCAATACCATGACGTTTAACGCGACCATCACGATTGATGCCCCCTCGGTTCTGGCACTTGGCGACACAGATGTCACCGTCGAGGCTTTTGCGGCCGATCACCCGATCACTGATTCCGATGCATCGATCGGCTCGACAGTCGTGTCTGTATCATCGAGCGGAGCAGGCCCCTTGTCCCTGACCCTGCCGGGCTCCGGCAATGAGACCAACTGCGCTCTGAAGCCGGTACGCTTGTGGCCCACCGGTCTGTGAACACCACACTGACAGCCATCTCCTGACACGAGTGGACAAACCACCGTGAGCGAACCCGCGGAAGGCTGGTACGCCGACCCCAGCGGTGCGAACCAGCTGCGCTGGTGGGACGATGACCAGCTGGTAGCCCTCCAATCTATGGCTCCGCCGTGAATCCCGTCACCACAGCAATTCCAATTTTGTCAACTCACATAGAATTGGGGAGACACAGTGAAAGGAGTCTCCCCGTGAGCACCCCCACCCCCGGACTGCCTGAAGA
>CABKMD010000082.1 GCA_902373435.1 uncultured Actinomyces sp. | reverse complement strand
CCAAGACTGGATCGCTCGGCACAGTTGCCTGGTCTGACACCAACAAGAATGGTGTGATGGACAGTGGAGAAAACGGTATCGCCGGTTTGACTGTTACGTTGCTGAATGCTGACGGGACCCCCGCCACCCGCTCCTCATGGGAATGGTTGACAGACGAAAACGGTAAACGCCAGCTCGACCAAAATGGGCAGCCAATCAGTGTTGAGAAGAAAACAGCTGTTGATCGGACAACCACTGACACACAGGGACATTACCTGTTTGAAAACTTGGCTCCCGGGCGGTACAAGGTTCGTTTCTCCACCCCGGATGGGTATTTGGTGAGCCCAACGGGTTCCGGTGAAGGGACCGTTTCCATTATTAACGCTGACGCGGATGGCACTTCAGCAACCACTGCTGCTGTCACGGTCAGTGCAGGGAAAACAAACACGACAGCGAATGCTGGTTTCGTGTCGATTGTTTCAGTGGGTATTCCTCAGACCCCCACCGTGGTGGATCCCTGCGGCGTTGATAATGCCACGTGGGAAAAGCCTGAGGATACAGATCAGATCACGTGGACTCTCACGCAGGATGGGCACCTGGTTGCTACAACACGCAGCGGTTTCCGTTTCTCAGATCGGACTACTGAACACGACTTCGGGATTGCCCCTGATTCCGGCAAGGCGTGCCCCGTGCCTCCGGTTCCGACACCGGAGCCCACGCGGGCACCTGAGCTGGCCCGCACGGGCGCCAGCACTGTGGCTACTGTGACTGGTGCTGCCATCCTGCTGGCTGCTGGTTTAGCTCTGGCGGTTCGTCGTTCACGCGAATCATGATGAGCCTGTAGCACGGTGGGCCGGGAACATTCGTTCCCGGCCCACGTTTATTCATAGGCACTTGTGCTTATACAGATAATTTCTGTCGCGTTTTGGCAGATTCGCTCGTTGTGACGTGGCCTGTGAAGGTTTGCGGGTCGGGGGTAATGCGGTGGACCCGCAAACGTTTTATGGTTTGAGATTGTTGTGGCGTGGCCTGTTGATGTTTTGGGTAACGGGTTGTTGACAGTGGGCCCACCAAAGTAGACCCGGTTAACACACGCGTTTATTCGCACTTGTTGGCGTGAATGGGTTTACTGAATGCGTTAAGTATTCCTGTGACAAATGGGGTGAGAATTTCAATATCGTCTGCCGGGGATACGGTGGTTGACACTTGTGTTTGTGTGCGTGCAATGGCTGATAAGTATCCCGAGATGATCAGGTCAGCGACAGATTCTGTGGGCACTGTAGGGGTTCGTCCCATAGATGCGTAGACTTCTTCAATCGGGGTGACAATTTCTTCTGTGAACATGCCGTATGAGGCAGCTGGAAAGTATTTTGACGTGGGGTTACGCAGTTTATACAGCATGACTTCAGCAACCAGGATGTACAGGTTGTGTCCTTGGGGGCGTAGGGTGTGCAGCAGGTTGACCAGCGCTTCAACATCGCGTTTTTCGTTCATGGCTTCAATACCGCGGCGGAAGTCGTCGATAGTGGCGTGTGCTTGGTGGATGATGACTTGGTGGAGCAGTTCTTCCAAGGATGTGAAGTTTGAGTAGAACACGCCGCGCGTGAATCCAGCTGCTTTGACGATGTCGTCAATTTTAGCTCTATTGAAGCCTTTTCCAGGAATACGCTTGCGGCTGCTTGTATCAGGCGTGCCCGCGTGTTTTCACGGTTGCGTGTTTCATGTTCCTGTGTGTTGTGCATCATGCCCCTTTGGGGTATGGGCTTTAGCCTACACGGGCTTAGCTTGCCTTTCGTTTGGCGTTTATTACTGGGCTTTGGTGCTTGGGTTTGGGTTTGTTATGACAGACAGCACCCACCCCGAGTTTCAATTCATAAGTGTATTGAGTAGAGCGTGTTCAATTGTCTGTGTATCCGTCTTTTTGTTTGAAAGGATTGATGCATGATGAATGATGATGATGTTGTTGTGTCTGGCGCTAGTGGGCGTGAGGCTGTGGAGGAGCTGCGTCGCTCGGGGGCGTTGGATGCGTTGTTTGAGCGTCTTGATGCTGGCGAGGTCGAGATGACGGGCAGCCAGGGGTTGTTGCCTGCGTTGCTCAAGGAGGCCTTGGAGCGCGGCCTGGCTGCTGAGCTTTCCGAGCACTTGGGGTATGAGAAGGGCCAGCCCAGCGCGCAGGCGCGCTCGAACACGAGGAACGGCACGACGAAGAAGACCGTGATATCGGAGGTGGGAGGCCATGTTTGTACGTCCTGTGTGCGAAGTTTTTCGCGCCAATCGGCGCGTCCAGGTTTTGTAGGCGACGTGCGCCCTTCATGCCGGCAGGGGTGGGGGTACGACACGAAGCCGTCGCACAGCGTATCGCCGCCGTGTCGGCCCTTCATGTCGTGCAATTCCCCAGCACAGGCATAGCAAAACCGCCCGGCGCGCGGCCGGGCGGTGGTGGAGCGGGCGACGGGAATCGAACCCGCCTCTGAAGCTTGGGAAGCTTCCATTCTACCGATGAACTACGCCCGCAATTCATCGCCCCGAAGGAATCGACCCGTCGATCATATCGTCACGCCGGATAGCCGCGCAACCGGCGTTGCTTGTGCATGGTCTGCGAGTGCTGGGTGGAGGGTGCGGCGACGAATGGCGGTAGAGGTAAGGGGAGAGCGGGGGTGTGGCACAGCCAGGCATCCTGCCATTACGCCACCGGTACGCTCCCGCACGCCCGATACACTGAGGGTGCCTAACTGATTGGAGTTCCCATGCCTCGTCCCGTGGTGGCAGCCGCGATCGTTGATTCACTGAGTGAACCCACGATGTTGCTCGCCTGCTCGCGCGCCTACCCGCAGGAGCTGCGCGGACAGTTCGAGCTGCCCGGCGGCAAGGTTGAGGACAATGAAGATCCAGTAGAAGCCCTCACGCGCGAGATTGCCGAGGAGCTCGGCGCCCGCTTGACGATCGGCGAGCGCGTGTGCCCCGAGGTGGGTCAGTGGTGGCCGATTCTGGGCGGGCGAGTCATGGGCGTGTGGCTCGCCGAGCTGGCACCAGGCTCGCCCGCACCGCGCGCGGGCGCGTCGCACCTTGAGGCCAGGTGGGTGCCTCTCGCGGATCTGTCCGCGCTTCCGTGGATCGTCGCTGACCTGGCGATTGTCGAGGCCGTGGTTGCCTGCGCTCGCTGACACCCCGGCGCTGCACTCCGCGGGAGCTGGCAACGGGTGAACGTGAACGTCGTGACCGGCATTGTTGCGTGAACATGCACTCCATCCCGCACGCTCTCCCATTTGACGACACATAGGGGCAGAGTGTCAGAATGGGTGCATGCCGAAGATTATTGGCGAGTCCCTCGCCTCTCACCGCGAGCTGACTCGCACGCGCCTGTTTGAGGCCCTCGGCTCGCTGATGGGCGAGCAGGCCTTCGAGTCGATCACCATGAGTCAGATCGCTGAGCGTGCGGGCGTTGGTCGCACGGCCGTCTATAATCATTTCGCGGACAAGGAAGTGCTCCTGCTGGCCTACATGCGGCAGGTCACCGAGGAGTTTACGCGGGTGCTGACGGCCCGACTCGAGTCGGAGCCGGATCCGCTCATGCGTCTGCGCCTCTATATCCGTGCGCACCTGCAGATGATTAGCCGCTACCACGTCAAGGCTGGCACGGGCCTGCGTCGTCAGATGTCGGGCCAGGGTGCCTCGCATCTGCATGATCACGCGGGGGTTGTTGGCGAGCTCCTCATTGGAATCCTCGACGAGGCCATGGAACGCGGGCTGATCGCTGAACAGAACACCCTCGGTGCGGTTCACCTGATCCACGCGACGCTGCAGGGGCAGCGCCTCCCCAAGGATCCGGGGCATCGCGAGTCGGCGCTCGCCCTGGTCGAGACCTTTATTTTGCGAGGCCTGGGCGCTTCAGAGGAGAATATGCGCCAGGTCACCACTTCCTCTCTCCCTTCGGGGGAATAGATGGCTCATCGTGCCCGTTGAATAAGACAGTTCACGCGAGGCCCCACGGGCCCGCCCCAACGACCGTCGGATAAGCCGGCGATAAGAGGAGAAACATGGCTACCGTTACCCTCACGCAGGAGAACTTCGAGCAGACTGTGTCCGTCGGTGGAATCGTCCTGGTGGATTTCTGGGCGACCTGGTGTGGCCCGTGCCGTCAGTTCGGCCCCATCTTCGAAGAGGCCTCCGAGAAGTATCCGGACATCGTGTTCGGAAAGATCGACACGGACGACCAGCAGCAGCTGGCGATGGCCGCTCAGATCACCTCGATTCCGACCCTCATGGTCTTCCGCGATGGCATCGCTGTGTTCCGTCAGTCCGGTGCACTGCCGCTGTCCGCTCTCGAGGATCTGATCTCTCAGGTCCAGAACCTCGACATGGATGAGGTGCGCAAGCAGATCGCCGAGTCCGAGCAGAAGTGACGACACGCAACTAACCGAGAGGGCCCCGAGGCAACGCGCCTCGGGGCCCTCTCGTCTACCAGCGTCGCCGCGTGTGCCTGCGGAACTGACGCGCCGCGTGTACTGCCTGCGCCACTTATGCGCCGAGCACTCGCGGGAGGCGGCGGGTGATGAGCTCGTAGTCGGCGTGGTCGCCCACCATGAACGAGTAGTCGCCGACGATCTCGAAGCCGTGGCGCGCGTAGAAGCGCTGCGCCCCGTAGTTTTCACTCCAGACGCCGATCCATAGGGTGCGGGGTCCGTCGCGCTCGAGCCAGTCGAGTGCCGTGGTGAGCAGAGCGGTCCCACGGCCGCCGCCCTGGTGGCCCTGCAGGATGTAGAGGCGCTGGATTTCCCCATCGCCGGGCGCGACGTCGGGGTGGGGCAGGTGCGCGGGGCATGCGGTCACGTAGCCGATTGGGGCCGGGCTCGCCGACGAGGCCGGGGCCTCGTCACCCGCTTCCGGCGCGCGCGGGTGGTCGTCGGGGGAGGGCGTCCCGTACGCTGCCTCGGTCTCGCAGGCCACGTCCTCGAAGAGGAGCCACGTCGCCCGGTTTGGGTCCTGGAGTTCTGCGCGCAGGACGTCGGGTGCGTAGGCCTCGTCGAGGAAGGCCTCCAGGTCGTTGGGCGCGTAGAGGTGGCCGAAAGTCTGTGTGAAGCAGGTGCGCGAGAGTGCGGAGAGTGTCTCGGCGTCTGCGGGGGTAACGCGGCGGATCATGGCTGCCTTTCGTCGGTTCCTCACCCATCGTAGGGGCGAGGGGGCGCGGCACCCAGCCGGCGGGACGGTCCCTGAGAAAACCCCAAAAAGACTGGGATAGCGTTGCTTCGTTAATGAGGTGCACCTTACAATTGGGCAACGCCGTTCATCAAAGGAGACGCACGTGGCACACAAGACCCGTACCGCCCAGGTGCTCGACATCGTCAAGGTTCTCGCGTGGGTAGTCATCGCAGTGGCCTTGGTGAAGTTTGCGTTTTTCCCCGCCGTTCAGGAGGATCACAGTGCTGACGGTATGGACCCGGGTGGCAACTTCGGGCAGATGACGATCGAGGTGGGCCGCGCCGACATCACGAACACCGTAAGCGTCACGGGCACGATCCAGGCCGACGAGCCGGTGGTGGCCCGCGCGACCCTGGACGGCAATGTCGTGCGCACCTTCGTCAACGACGGCGACAAGGTGTCAAAGGGCGACGCTATCGTGCAGATCCGCAAGGAGTTCCCCGGTGAGGCCCGTCAGGTTACCGACGAGGAAGGCAATGTCAGCGTCGAGACCGCGGAGCCGACCTACAAGTACGAGACTGTCGTCTCGCCCGGTGACGGAACGGTGTCGACGGGAGTGCTCGTCGGCCAGCAGTTCGCGATTGGCGACACGGTTGCGACCGTCGCACCCGTGAACTTCTCAGCAGTCGCCTCTCTGAGCGCGGACCAGATGTACCGCCTCCAGGACGCCCCGTCGACCGCGACCGTCACCATTAAGAACGGACCCGCGCCCTTCGAGTGCACGGGTGTCAAGCTGGTGAGCCCGACCGGCAAGGCGCAGGACCCCAAGGCGAACGCCGGCTCCGATAGTGGGGCCTCGTCCTCGACGGATCTGAAGGCGCGCTGCGCGATCCCCTCCGACCAGACGGTGTTCGCGGGCCTGCAGGTCACCCTCGAGATGACGGCGGGCTCGGCGACGGGTGTCCTCGCGGTGCCGATTTCCGCGGTCGAGGGCCGCTACCAGTCCGGCACCGTCTACCTGCCGACCGACGACCCCTCCAAGCCTGAAAAGCGTGCGGTGACCCTGGGTATCACGGACGGCAAGATGGTCGAGGTCAAGGAGGGTCTGACTGAGGGTGAGGAGATCCTCGAGTTCACCCCGACCGCGAACAAGGACAACCAGGACGGACCGATCGGCCCCTACGGCGGCGTGGACTCCGGCATGGTCGGGGGCCCGGGCCACGCGGCGGGCACGCAATGAGTCTCGTGTGCCTGCGGGACGTCACCCGCACGGTGACCCTGCCTGACGGCGAGGACCTGCACATCCTGCGCGGCGTCAACCTGGACGTCGCCCAGGGCGAGCATGTCTCCATCGTGGGCCGCTCGGGTACCGGCAAGTCCACGATGCTCAACATCATCGGCCTGCTGGATACCCCCACCTCGGGCACGTACGAGCTGGACGGCGTGGACACCACGCGCCTGAGCGAGGGGCGCCGCGCGCGCATGCGCGGGGAAGACCTCGGCTTCGTGTTCCAGCAGTTCAACATCTTCTCCGCGCGCACGGCCGCGGAAAACGTCGAGGTTCCCCTCCTATACGCCCCCGGCCCGCAGCTGCTGCGCAGGCGCTCGATCGCCGTCGACATGCTCGAGCGTGTGGGCCTGGGCGAGCGTGCGGACTCTTACCCGGGCGAAATGAGTGGCGGCGAGCAGCAGCGCATCGCGATCGCGCGCGCCCTCGTGCGCCGCCCGCGCGTCATCCTCGCCGACGAGCCGACGGGTGCCCTCGACCCGGATACGGGCCGCGTCGTCATGGCCCTCCTGGAGGAGGTCGCCCGCGAGTCCAACGCCGCCCTCATCGTCATCACACACGACATGGCAGTGGCCGCGCGGGCGCAGCGCGCCTACGAACTCTATGACGGCACCCTGCACGAGGTCGAGAATCCTACCGCTCTCACGCGCCGCGCGGAGGCCGGGCACTCGGGCGACGCGACGTCGCAGGAGGGTGAGCAGTGAACGCTGTCAGTCAGATCCTGGGCGCGCTCATCGAGGCCTGGGGAGAGGTCAAGGTCCAGAAGGCGCGTGTCGTCCTCTCCCTCGTGGGCGTGGTCGCCGCCGTAGCCGCCATGACGATCGTCATCGCGCTGGGCGACCTGCTCTTGCAGTCCTCGCGCGAGCTCACCGAACTGTATGAGGGGCGCTCGGTCACCCTGCGCCTGAATCCCGAAACCTCCTCGTCCGCCTCGGAGGGGCCGTCGACCGGCGGCCCCTATCAGGACGCGATCGGCCCGGGCGGGCCCGCCTCGTCCGGTAGTGGGCAGAGTGCGAAACGCCCCGATGAGAAGGACACCATCGGCGAGGCCATGGGAACCCTGGCCGAGCGTACGCAGATCCGCTACTGGTCGCGTTTTTCCAGCGGTAGCGGCGACATTGTCGAGGTGCGCCAAGCCAAGACAAGCGGGCAATTCCGCGGCTACCCCCTGACGAACATCGCCGACATGATCGACGGCGTGACCATCCAGGGCGTGGATCCCTCCTATGAGGTCATCTTCCGCACCCGCATGATCGCCGGGCGCTGGGTCTCCCCGGCCGACGCCGACCAGCGCCTGACCCCCGTCGTCATCTCCGAGACGCTGTGGAAGCAGCTGGGGCGCGCGCCCATTGACCAGGTCCCGATCGTCTTGCATACGAGCGACGGCACGGCGATGCGCGTCGTCGGTGTCACCAAGGCGATAAGCTCCTTCGACATGCCGACCGTGTTCGCCCATTACGACGCGGCGCGCGTCTCCTTCCCGCAGATGAACTCCCCGTCCATGATCGCGTGGGTGGGCACAGCGAGCGCCGACCAGGCCCGTGAGACCCTGCCGCGCGCCCTGGCTTCGATCCTCGGCGAGGGCTGGAGGGTCTCCGTCTCCGGCGGCGAGCGCATGGACACGGGTGAGGAGCAGCTCGGCACCATTTCCACCGTCATCATGATCATCGGCGGCATCATCGTGTTCCTGGGTGCCCTGGGACTGCTGAACGTCGCGATCGTGACTGTGCGCCAGCGCGTGCGCGAGATCGGCATTCGCCGGGCCGTCGGTGCCTCCGCGGTGCGCGTCTTCTTCGCGGTCTTCATGGAGTCGGTCGTCGCGACCTTCGTCGCCGGCGTCATCGGCGTGGGTATCGCGGTCCTCGTCGTCCGTTTCCTGCCTCTCGAGGCCCTCGGCATCTCCCTGAGTGACACTCCGGCCTTCCCCGCCGGCGCTGCCATTGCGGGCGTCGCCATCTCCACGAGCATCGGTGCCCTGTGCGGCATCATTCCGGCGCTCGCGGCCGTTCGTATCAAGCCGATCGACGCGATCCGCTACTGATTCACCGACGAGGCCGTGGCGCTCTCCCGGGTCCGCGCGCGGCGGCGTGGGTGCCCCGGCCTCGTCGCGAACGCTAGCGGGGGAGGGTGACGCGCTTGGTGTCCTCGTTGTAGACGATCATGCCGTCCTTCAGGAGTGCCCGGTAGACGCGCGTGGGCTGGTAGCGGTCGCCCCCGTCGATGCGGGCGGCTTCGAGGACTCGGCGTTTCGTGAGGCCGTCCGTGCCCTCGAAGTGGGCGGTGCGCAGGGCTTTCATGATGAGTCCGCGCGCCTGGCGGTCAGTGCCCGCGTAGGGCTGGGGCGTGGGCCGCTTCTCGTCCTTGGGGCACCCGGCGAGCGCCCACGCGCAGTTGTTCGAGATCGTGCACTCGTCGCACGACGGGTTCAGCTGCGTGCAGACCAGGGCCCCGAATTCCATGAGAGACAAACTCACCTCGGCCGCGTGGTGCCCGTCTTCGGGCAATAATGCGTCGGCCCGCATTGTTTCCGCTTTCGAGGGAGTGGTGTGGGGAGGAAACTCTCGGCTGTCCAGAAATCTGACCAGCACGCGACGCACGTTCGTGTCCAGGACCGGCACGCGGATCCCGTGGCGGAAGGCGAGCAGCGCGGATGCGGTATAGGCGCCGACGCCCGGTAGGAGTGTCAGTTCTTTGAGCGAGAGGGGGACTTCTCCACCGTGCTTCTCGACGATCGCCCCCGCACAGGCCTTGAGGCGCAGGGCGCGTGAGGGGTATCCGAGATTTGCCCAGGCGACAATGATGTCTGCCGACGAAGCGGCCGCCACGTCCGCGGGAGTTGGCCACCGTTGCATCCACTCCAGCCAGATTGGCTGGACGCGTGCGATCGGCGTCTGTTGGCTCATGATTTCAAAGACGAGGGTTCCCCAGTCGGAGACGTCGGCTGCGCGCATTGGTAGGTCGCGCTTGTGCGTCGCGAACCACTGAGGTAGGTCGCAGTGGAGTGCGCGTGTGGCCTCGGCCGTTGGATTTATGAACACTCAGTCAGTGTATGGAACAAAACTTCATCGCGGCGAACGAAAGGAATTTTGCTATGAGCTGCTGCATAAAATTGGGGGATTGTTGTACAAAATCGAAAGAGTCCGCTAATCTGACCGTGTTTGTGAAAAACGCCCCTGTGGGGTTCCATCAACACATAGGAGACAACATGTCCGCTCCTCAGCAGCCCTCTTTCAACGCCCCCGCGCAGGGCAAGTCCCGCATGGTCGCCGGCCTCCTCAATCTGTTCCTCGGCGGCTTCGGCATTGGTGACTTCTACCTCGGCTACACCCAGTACGGCATCTACAAGATCGTCATCTCCCTCGCGTTTGCGGTGCTGGGCTTCCTGGATCTTGGCTTCATCTCGGCCATCATCACCCTGCTCAGCTACGCGTGGTACGTCGTTCTGCTTGTTGTGGCCGTCATGACCTTCATGGGCAAGTGGATCTACGAGAAGGACGCCAACGGCGTTCCTACCGTCTGAGTTGTCACTGTGTGCGCACTCAGCGCACGCTCACAGC
>CABKMD010000081.1 GCA_902373435.1 uncultured Actinomyces sp. | reverse complement strand
TCGTTCACGTCGGCATGCTCCACGGCCTGGATGCCTCCGTCGCCCGCGAGCGCGACCACGAGCTCCTCGCAGCCATCGACCTGGCCGAGGCCGGCAAGAAGCTGATCGGCGACTACTCGGCGGGTATGACGAAGAAGATCGCCCTGGCTGCCGCCCTCATTCACTCTCCGCGCGTCCTGGTCCTCGACGAGCCCTTCGAGGCCGTCGACCCCGTGTCCGCGACCAACATCCGCCAGATCCTCACCGACTACACAAAGCGTGGCGGCACCGTCATCCTCTCGTCGCACGTGATGGCGACCGTCCAGCAGCTGTGCACGCACGTGGCCATCATCGACAAGGGGCGCGTACTCGTCGCCGGGACCACCGACGAGGTCGCCCAGGGTGGCGACCTGGGGGAGTGCTTCACCGCCCTGGTCGGAGGCGTCCACTCCGAGGAAGGCCTGTCGTGGTTGGGCAACTGATTCGCCTCAAGCTCCGCATCATCTGGAATACCGTTCGCAAGCAGACGGTCGTCCTCGTCCTTGCGGTCCTCGGCGTCCTGTACTTTGGCGGCATCTACGCCTCCGTTCTCGTGGGTACCGCCTTCCTCGCGCGTTCCGACGAAGCCTACCTGGCCACGCCGGTGATGCCGATCGTCGGGCCCTTCATCTTCTTGCTCTGGCTGGTCCTGCCGATCATCTTCGCTTCGATGGACAACTCTCTCGATCCCGTGCGGCTGTCGCCCTACGTGGGGCCGAGCAAGCGCCTCGGGGCGGGGCTGGCGGCAGCGACGGTGGTCGGTCCTGGCGGGCTCCTGTCCGCCATGATCCTCTTCCTGCCTGTCTGGTTTGCCCTGTGGCGCGCCCAGTGGCTCGAGGCTCTCGGCTGGCTTATCGCCGGTGTGGTGACGCTGCCTCTCGCCGTGCTGTGGGCGCGCGCGGTCGGCACCTGGTTCGCTGTGCGTCTGGACTCTTCGGGGAAGAAGGACGCCGTCACCGCTCTGGGCGCCGTCGTCTTCATGATGGTGCTCACCCCTATGGGCTACTGGATCTCTGTGCTGAGCCAGAACTTCTCGCTCGAGGCCTTCCAGGCGGGTCTGAACGTCGCGATGTGGACGCCCTTCGGAGCACCTTTCGGCGTCATCGCCTCCCTGCTTGAGGGTGCCTGGGTGTTTGCTGCGATCCGCGTTCTCATCACGGTCGTCACCGGAGTCGTCGGTTGGCGCGCATGGCTCGCCGTCCTGCGCCCCGTCATGAGCGGCTACGCGGGTGAGATCAGCGCCGACGCGCAGCGGGCCATCGACGAGGGGCGCCACCTCATCGACGAATCCCTCGAAGAGGAAGCGCGAGGCCAGCGCTTCGCGCAGTCGCGCGCGGCCGGCCTGCGCAGCGTCGACCTGTTCACGCGGCTGGGCCTCGGCGCGCGCAGCGCCTCCCTGGCCGCGCGCACCCTGCGCTACTGGATCGTGGATCCGCGCCTGAATATGAACATGGTGCTTGCGCTGCTGTTCCCGATCATTGCGATCTTCATGGAGCGCATGGTGTCGCAGGGGCAGTCGTTTGTGTTCCCGGCGATCATCTTCCTTTACCTGGTGCCCGTCACGACGGGCCTGACGACCGGCGCGCTCATGCAATACGACTCGACGGGTGCCTGGATCGTGGTCTCGTCGGGCATGAGCGGTCGCGAGGAACGTCGCGGGCGCCTCGTCGGTTCCCTCGTGGTGCTGGTTCCCCAGATCATTGGCTACCTCATTCACGATGCCGTCACCGGCGCAAGCGTCTCCGATGTCGTGTTCCATCAGGTGATGGGCGTCGTCCTCTTCGCGGGCGCGGCTGGCACGACCCTCGTCGCGAACGCGCGGTGGGTCTACCCGGTGCAGCCTCCGGGCACGTCGCCGCTGGCGACGAAGGGCACCGGTTCCTTCCTCATGACGATGCTGCTGCAGCTCGTTGGCTTTGCGGGGACCGCGATCCTGCAGATCCCGTCCTACGTGCTCCTCGTGCTGGCGTCCTTCGGCTTCGTTCCGGATTGGGTCGCCTACGTCGTGGCCCTTGCGTGGTCGGTGCTCGTCCTTGAGGCCGCCGTGCGCATTGGTGGGCGAGTGTGGGACCGCTACTCGGTCGCCGCGCTCACGTCGATCCGCAGCTGGCCGGGGCACTGATCGTCGTCCTCTTCGCTTCGCACGAGGCCGGGGCTTGCTCGCGTGGGCACCCCGGCCTCGTCGTTATCCCTGATGGGGAACCTGCGTCGAGAATGCTGATGCATAACGGCAGTAAAGACCACGATTACCTGGTAAAGTGACGCTAGTAGGCAATTGAAAGATCGACAAGGAATCCATCTGCAGTTATCTTCGCTCCCACGCACAGCCGCCCTCACCGCTTGTCTCTGTATCGGTGCCGCACCCTTCGTCGTCGCAGCGCCCGCCCATGCTGCGGACGCGCCAGGACCGGCCACCTGCTACGTTGCGGATGAGAATGAGAACATTCTGGAACCGCGACGCGAGTATGTGCCCATCAATGGGACCGGCGTGTTCCCGTCCGTCCCCAGCCCCGTCGTTACGGGTCATTACACCCTGGAAATTAGCGCGCCCGCTCTCAGCTTTGATCCCGACCAGCCCGACAATCATTTCGTGTGCCAGGTCTTCTACTCTCCCCTCGGATCTGTTCGCCTCGTGGACGCCAACGGCACGGTGCTGGCCGCGCAGCGCTACAACAACGACCAGCACAACCCGTCGCGAGCCGCCGCGACGCCGCTCCCAGCGATCCCCGAGGGGTACGAGATAGTCCCCGGTCAGAACGTCTTCGGATTCGATGCCGCCGCTGG
The DNA here is from genome assembly GCA_902373435.1 of uncultured Actinomyces sp. Lineage (GTDB taxonomy): Bacteria > Actinomycetota > Actinomycetes > Actinomycetales > Actinomycetaceae > Pauljensenia. The sequence continues at coordinate 7,377 of CABKMD010000081.1, read as the reverse complement.
GACGGTTGATCCCAACAATCCCGCCAACGCGCGCGCCGTGGGTGCGGACACCGACATCGTGATCCGCAAGGTGTCGAATGATCCGGCGCCGACGCCATCGGCTTCGACGCCTGCCCCCACTCCCTCTATGCCCGCACCTTCAGAACCCGCAACGCCCGCACCTTCAGAACCCGCAACGCCCGCACCTTCCGCTCCTGCGCAGCAGCCGCCCGCTGCGCAGCTGGCGCGCACGGGGACAGTCGCGGATGGTGTCGCCGGGGCTGCAGCCCTCCTCGCTCTCCTCGGCGCTGGGGTGATTGCCCTGCGCCGGTTCCGGGTGTGACGTCAGCGGCTCAGCTGGGGTGGTTCGCAGGCGTCGTTGCGTGACGCGAACGACGCTTGCGCTCACCGCGCGAGGCCGAGGCCGGGGTTCTCCTTCGGGGTGCCCCGGTCTCCTCGTCTGCGGCGCGCCCGCCAGTGAGCGCAGTCGCTGCGCGCCGGTGACCCGGTGATCGATCCGCGAGCGAATCGCTATCGGCACGTTGACGCGCGCAGCTGTTTGTATGCGTGGGTCGGTTGGGCTGTGGGTCGGCATGTGGCGGTCGGGGAGTGACATCGTCGCGAAGGCGAGGCCAGCCCAGTATTGTGGGTCATTCCAGCCGGGCATGTTGCCCGCGTGCACATGGTCGGGCCCGCGTGGGGCGCATACGAAAAACCGGCGACCCGAGGGCTGCCGGCTGTTTGTGCGTCATGGGGGACTTGAACCCTCAACCCGCTGATTAAGAGTCAGCTGCTCTGCCAATTGAGCTAATGACGCGGGGGTTGTGCAACCGAGAGATAAATATACAGGCGCGCTTCGCCCCGCGCAAGTCAATGAGGGGCGTCGTGGCCTATGTCGCACGCTCGATGGGAGTGCGGCACGGGCACCTACAATGGAGCCTCAGACGAAAGGGGAACGGCATGTCGGACGCGTCGAGCACCTATTCCGCGGTCGTGGAGGATATCCTCAAGCTCGTATGGAGCGCCGAGGAGGCCGGCCGCGACGGCGTCAAACCCAAGGACGTCTCCGAACACATGGGTGTCGTTCCTTCGACGGCGACGGAGAACATTCAGCGCCTGGCCCGCCAGGGCCTCGTCACCCACGAGCGCTACGGACGCGTGCGACTGACCCCGCAGGGGCGAGCGATCGCGCTGGGGATGGTGCGCCGCCACCGCCTGCTTGAAACCTACCTCCATGAAGCCCTCGGTTTTTCCTGGGATGAGGTGCACGAAGAGGCCGAGATCCTGGAACATGCCGTCTCCGATCGCCTTCTCGACCGCCTCGACCGTGTGCTCGGCTACCCGAGCCGTGACCCGCACGGTGATCCGATTCCGCGAGCTGACGGCTCCAGTGATGACGTTGCAGGAACCCCGCTCGACGCTCTCGAGGTGACCACAGGGGGAGTTGTCGACCGGCTGCCCGACCGTGATCCGGAGGCACTGCGTGCGTGGGAGGAGGCCGGTCTCGTGCCTGGCGCCCGCATCACCGTGGTGGCATCCGGCTCCGACGGCGTGACAGTCCTCCTCGACGATGGGCAGATGGTCGTGCTCGATCCCGGCCAGGCCTCGGGCATCGTCGTGCGCGACTGACGCACCGCCCCGCGCGCCACGCATCGACGAGGCCCGGAAACGATCCAGCCCACCTGGCCGAGGCGGCCGGGCGGGCTGGGAGCGCCCTCTCGGGGCGCGCAGATGGGGGAGCGGGGAGCTCAGGAGAGCGCAGCGGATCCCATCGAGACGGGCACGTGGCGACCGTGTCCGGCTGCCAAGAGCGCCTCGCGCAGGGCGGTGATCGCGGTATCGAGCTGCTCGTCACTGGCGGGGGCCGCCTTGGACAGGAGGATGTCGGTTTCGTCGCGCAGTGGGATCACGTGCAGGTGGGTGTGGGGCACCTCGAATCCAGCGATTGCGAGGCCGGCGCGTGGCACGCCGAACGCGGCCTTCTGGGCCAGGCCGATCGTGCGTGCCACGGTCATGAGGTGGGCGGCGACGTCCGAGGGGGCGTCCGTCCACGCCTCGTACGCGGTGCGCGGAACCACGAGGACGTGGCCCGGGGAGGTCGGCTCGATGGTCGCGAAGGCGACGCACAGGTCATCGGCCCACACGAAGCGGCCGGGCCACACACCCGTGATGATGTTGTCGAAGATAGTACTCATGCGACTATTGTCACCTATTCGTGCTCACTTCGGTAGGTGGGAGCGTCCGGCGGGGCGGGCGGGCGTGAACTACCCTGGTGGGGAGTATTGTTACGCGACCCATCGTTAAGCGAGGAACGCACAGATGAGCGAAAATCCGCAGAGTGCCCCGGCCCAGCGCTACACCGCTGAGCTCGCAGGTCAGATCGAGACGAAGTGGCAGGACCGCTGGGAGGAGCTGGGCACATTCCACGCGGACAACCCCACGGGCGACCTGGCTGGCCCGCTGGCCTCCCACAACCCCTTCTTCATTCTCGACATGTTCCCCTACCCCTCGGGTAAGGGTCTGCACGTGGGGCACCCGCTGGGCTACATCGCGACCGACACGCTGGCGCGCTACCGCCGCATGAAGGGCGACAACGTTCTGTACACGATGGGCTACGACGCCTTCGGCCTGCCCGCCGAGCAGTATGCCGTCCAGACCGGCCAGCACCCGGCCATCACCACGAACCAGAACATCGCGAACATGCGCCGCCAGCTGCGCCGCATGGGCCTGTCCCACGACTCGCGCCGTTCCTTCGCTACGACCGACATCGAGTACGTGCACTGGACGCAGTGGATCTTCCTGCAGGTCTTCAACTCGTGGTTCGATCCCGAGGCGACGGCCCCCGATGGCTCCCAGGGCGCGGCCCGCCCGATCAGTGAGCTGATCGCCAAGCTCGAGTCCGGCGAGATTCGCCCCGAGGACGGCTCCGACTATGGCTCCCTGGACCGCGCCGCCCAGGCGAAGGTTGTCGACTCCTACCGCCTTGCCTACGTCTCCGAGGCCCCCGTCAACTGGTGCCCGGGCCTGGGCACGGTCCTGGCCAACGAAGAGGTCACTGCGGATGGCCGCTCCGAGCGCGGTAACTACCCGGTCTTCAAGCGCAACCTGCGCCAGTGGATGATGCGCATTACCGCCTACGGTAAGCGCCTGGCCGACGACCTCGACACGATCGACTGGCCCGAGAAGGTACGCACCATGCAGCGCAACTGGATCGGCCGCTCCGAGGGCGCGACCGTCCGCTTCGACGTGCCCGGCGCGCGCGAGGCCGGTGCCTCCCTCGACTCGCTCGACGTCTACACGACGCGCCCCGACACGCTCTTCGGTGCGACCTTCATGGTCGTGGCCCCCGAGCATCCGATCCTCGGCGGCACCGCCGGCGGCGACGCCGGCGACGAGGCTGCCCTTACGGTGCCCGCCTCCTGGCCCGAGGGCACGAAGGACGCATGGACGGGCGGCACCGCCTCCCCGAAGGAGGCCGTTGCCGCCTACCGCGCTCAGGCCGCCGCCAAGTCCGAGGCCGAGCGCGCCGACGAGGAGCGCACCAAGACCGGCGTGTTCACCGGCCTGTTCGGTATCGACCCCGTCAACGGCCGCGAGGTCCCGATCTTCGTCGCCGACTACGTCCTGTGGGGCTACGGCACCGGCGCCATCATGGCCGTGCCCGCCCACGACGACCGCGACTGGGCCTTCGCCCGCGCCTACGACCTCGACATCGTGCGCACGATCGGCCCCGCCGACGACCCCTACGGCCCCGACCTTGAGGCCGGCGCGTACACGGGTGACGGCGTGGCCGTCGACTCCGCCAACGACGAGATCAACCTCAACGGCCTGGCCAAGGATGAGGCCAAGGCCGCGATGATCGAGTGGCTGGTCGCCAAGGGCCTGGGCCACGGCACCGTCACCTACCGCCTGCGCGACTGGCTCTTCAGCCGCCAGCGCTACTGGGGCGAGCCCTTCCCGATCGTGTGGGACGAGGACGGCGTCGCGCACGCCCTGCCCGAGGACATGCTCCCCGTCGAGCTGCCCGAGGTCAGCGACTACAGCCCGCGCACTTTCGACCCGGACGACGCCGACTCCTCGCCGGAGGCCCCGCTGGGCCGCGCCGAGGACTGGGTGAACGTCACGCTCGACCTGGGCGACGGTCCCAAGAAGTACCGCCGCGAGACCAATACGATGCCCCAGTGGGCGGGCTCGTGCTGGTACGAGATGCGCTACACCGACCCCACGAACTCCGAGCGCTTCGCCGGCGAGGAGAACCTGGCCTACTGGATGGGCCCGCGCGAGGGTAAGGCCAGCGGCGGCACCGACATGTACGTCGGCGGCGTCGAACACGCGGTCCTGCACCTGCTCTACGCCCGCTTCTGGCAGAAGGTCCTCTTCGACCTGGGCCACGTGCCGGACTGTGAGCCCTACCATAAGCTCTTCAACCAGGGCTACGTCCAGGCCTACGCCTACACCGACGCGCGTGGCCAGTACGTGCCCGCCGACGAGGTCGAGGGCGACGAGGCGACTGGCTTCACCTACAAAGGTGAGCCCGTCAACCGCGAGTACGGCAAGATGGGCAAGTCCCTGAAGAACATTGTGACGCCCGACGAGATGTACGACGCCTATGGTGCCGACGTCTTCCGTGTGTACGAGATGAGCATGGGGCCCCTCGACCTGTCACGCCCGTGGGAGACCCGCGCCGTCGTCGGCTCCCAGCGATTCCTGCAGCGCCTGTGGCGTAACGTGGTCGATGAGGAGACCGGAGAGCTCACGGTCACCGACGAGCCCGCGGACGACAAGACGCGCCGTCTCGTGGCCCGCACGATCGCTGAGGTCACCGAAGAGTACGAGAACCTGCGCATCAACACCGCAATCTCCAAGCTCATCGTCCTCAACAACCACCTGACCAGTCTGGATGCTGCGCCTCGCGATGCCATCGAGCCCCTCATCCTCATGCTCGCCCCGGTCGCCCCGCACCTGTGCGAGGAGCTGTGGGCGCGCCTGGGCCACAAGGACTCCCTGGCCCGCGAGCCGTTCCCGGTCATCGAGGATCCCTCGCTGCTGGTCGAGGACACGGTCACGGCGATCGTCCAGATCAACGGCAAGGTCAAGGCCCGCATTGAGGTTGCTCCCTCCATCTCCGAGGATGACCTCATCGCGGCCGCCCTGGCCGAGGCCCCGATCGTCAAGGCCCTCGGCGGGGCAGACCCCCTCAAGGTGATCGCCCGCGCGCCGAAGCTGGTCAACGTCGTCGTCAAGAAGTGAGGTCGCATGCCTGAAGGCGATGCAGTCCGTCGCCTAGCCGCTACCCTCGACGAGCTTTTCGTCGGGGGTATCGTCTCGGCTTCGTCCCCGCAGGGGCGCTTTGCGTCCTCCGCTGCCCTCCTCGACGGGTGGGTGATACAGCGGGTGCGCGTGCACGGCAAGCACATGTTTATCGGTTTCGTCCCGCCCATCGAAGGTGAGACGTACGAGGCCGGGGTGGCTCTCCTGGAGGGCGCCGCGGCGGGCAGTGGGGAGCCGATCCTGCCTGAGGATGCTCCCTGGCCGGACCGGTGGGTGCACATCCACCTGGGCCTGTACGGCTGGTGGCGCTTCAACGGCGACGAGACCGTCGTCGATGAGGGCCACGGCGTTGCTCACCGCATCCCCAACGTCCCGAAGGGGGAGTGGAACGGCCACTCCGAGACCCGCTGGGGTGAGGGCTTTGGCGAGGCCAAGGCGGGGGAGTGGGAGCCGCCGGAGCCGGTTGGAGCGGTGCGCCTGCGCCTGTTCAACGATCATGCCGTCGCCGACCTGGTGGGCCCCAACCGCTGCGACCTCATCACGGATGAGGAGCGCGTCAAGGCGGAGTCGAAGCTGGGGCCGGATCCCCTGGACGCAGGGGCGCGATCCGACGCCGAGGCCATGGAGCGTTTCGCCCAGGTTGCCCACTCCAAGAAGCGCGCGATCGGCGAGATTGTCATGGATCAGTCGATCATTGCAGGCGTGGGCAACATCTACCGTGCCGATGCGCTGTTCCTCGCGGGCATCTCTCCGCACCGCAAGGGTGCCAACATCTCCGTCAAGCGCCTGCGCGAGCTGTGGGTCCTCATCTGCGACCTCATGAACCGCGGCCTGGCCGCCGGTCGCCTGGATACGATGGACCCAAAGGAGGCTCCCGACCCGCCGATCGAGGGTGACGAGGAGGCCTCGCGGTGGTACGTGTACCACCGTACGGACCGGCCGTGCCTGCGCTGCGGGGCACCGATCCGTGAGGCGCTCATGCAGAACCGACGCCTGTTCTGGTGTCCATCCTGCCAGCGCTAAGCATGCGAACAGCAGCCAGGGGAGTGTGGGCCGTCAGGCTCGCACTCCCCGCCCTTTGTCAGGCGATCTCTTCGAATCCGAGCACCGAGTAGAGTTCGCGGGCCCCGCCGTGGCGCGTATCCAGGCGCAGTGCGAGGGTGTCGAATCCCCACTGCGAGCAGCGCGCGGCGACCTCAGAAACGAGGGCCGTCGCAATGCCGCGCCTGCGGTAGTCGTGGGCGACGATCAGGTCCACCACGAAGGGGCCGTCCGGCACGTCATCCCACGGGGATTCGCGCACGACGAGGATCGCCCCGACGAGCGTTCCCCCATCCCACGCGCCGATGAACGAGTCTTCCGTGGTCGCCCCGAAAGCGCCCTCAAACGTCAGGCGGAGTTCTTCGGAGGTTTCCAAGAGCGCCTCCGGCGTGACACCGTCGTCGTACGCCTCGAGGGTGAGCACCGCGAGCGCGGGGATGTCGAAAGTTGTGAGCGTGGCGATCTCAATACCCTGAGGCCGATTCGCCGCCGACAACGCGTCCAGTGGGGCATGTAGAGTTCGAGCTTCCATAAACCAACTATAGGTGAGGGTGCTCACTTTGTCACGGATCTTGAACGTTTTCTCACGAGCGTGGTCTGATCGGCAGATTTGTGCCTCAAATGTAGAGGGCTGGCTCCTCGAAGAAGTAGTTGGGATCGACGATGAGATCCCGGTCGCGCGTGTCCTTTTCCGGCTTGGGAAGCAGACGCGCGGGCACGCCGATCGCGACGTTGCCGCAGGGCACGTCCTTGACGACGACGGCGTTCGCACCGATCTTGACGCCCGTGCCCACGGTGATCGGACCCAGCACCTTTGCGCCGGCACCGATCATGACATGGTCGCCGACGGTGGGGTGGCGCTTACCCGGCGTCATGGCGACGCCACCGAGGGTAACTCCGTGGAAGATGACGACGTCGTTGCCGACCTCGGCAGTCTGCCCGATGACGACGCCCGTCGCATGGTCAATGAAGACGCGGCGCCCGATGGTGGCCTCGGGATGAATATCCACGCCGGTGACGGCCCGGGCCATGGAGGAAAGGACGCGCGCGGGGGTGCGGGCACCGTGGGACCACAGAGCGTGGGAG
>CABKMD010000080.1 GCA_902373435.1 uncultured Actinomyces sp. | reverse complement strand
CGCACGCACCGCCGGCGTGGAGGGCACCGGAGGGACCTGCCGCGGTGCCGGTGCGAGGCCTGCGGGGCCTGGCCGGACAACGAGCCGACGCGCCGAGCGAAGCTCGCAGCGCGGACGGCTCGCGGGCGGACAGGATGGCGCGGCGGCCGGAGATCTGTCGGGGCAACAAACAACAAGCAGGAAGACCGCCGCCCACCGGCACACACAGCGGCCGGGCCCGGCGCCCGGAACACCAGCGGCGCCACAAGCACCGCACCCCTGCACGGCATAGCAAAAGGGGCCGGCATCAGCCGACCCCTTGCGCGAATGCCCTCACTCATCCATGAGGGACACCTTGACGCCACCCACCAGCGAGGCGACAACATTGTAGAGCATGGCTCCCAGCGTCGACAGGGCGGTGAGCAGAACGACGTTGATGACCGCGACGATGGTCGCGTAGGAGATGACGCGCGGCAGTCGAGCGTAGTCGAGGAGGTCTGCGTAGCGGCCGGCACCCATGGTCTTGAGGAATTCCTCAAGCTGGCTGAAGACGTGCATGGCGTCGACCATGAGCCACAGGACGATCGTGGCGACGACCATTGCGATACCCAGGGCGACGGACAGCAGGAACGCCACCTTCATGACGGTCCACGCGTCGATGCGCGCGATGGCCAGGTCAACTCGGCGGGGAGCGTCGCTGTGGGTGCTCGAGACGTGGTCGCTCATGGGTTTCCTTCCAGGTCGCACTTCCTATGTGCCAGGCTACCGCATCGCCTGGCACCGGCGCTGGCTCCGCGCCGCTTTGGCAGATTGATCACGGGACGAGGCCCCCGCGTCGTCCCGTGATCGTGCGTCACTTGTCAGCGTCTGCGGGGGCCGAGGCCTCGTCCGCGGGGGCGTCGGTCCCCTCCGCGGCCCCGGTGGCCTCGGTATTCTCGGACTCGTCGGTCTCGTCATCGCCCGAGTCGGAGTTGCGGGTAATCGCGATGATGCGGTCGCCGTCGTCCGGACGGGCGAAGATGACGCCCATGGTGTTGCGGGCGGTGGGTCGCACGTCGGAGGCGTTGACCTGGACGAGCTTGCCGGACTCGGTGATGACCATGACGTCTTCATCGGGTCGCACGACAAGGGCGCCGACGAGACCGCCGCGTTCGTCGACGAGCTTGCCGACGCGCACGCCGAGGGTGCCGCGCGACTTGGTCGGGTATTCATCGACGGGGGTGCGCTTGGCGTAACCGGACTCGGTGACGATCAGCAGGTCGGTGTCCTCACGCGGGACCTCCATGCTGAGCAGTTCGTCGTCGCCGCGGAACTTCATGCCGCGCACGCCGGACGTGGATCGGCCCATGGAGCGCAGCTGATCCTCGGTGGCGGTGAAGCGCACGGCCTGGCCGTCGCGGGAGACGAGGATGAGATCCTCGTCGGCCATGATGGTCTGCGCGGAGACGAGCTCGTCGGGCTTGCCGTCCTCGTCCTCGCGCAGGTTGATGGCGATGATGCCGCCGGAGCGAGGCGAGTTGTACAGGCTCAGCGGGGTCTTCTTGACGAGGCCGCGCTTGGTGGCCAGGACCAGGAAGTCCGCGTCCTCGTAGGTGCGGATGGCGAGGACCTGTGCGATGTGCTCGTCGGGCTGGAAGGCCAGCAGGTTGGCGACGTGCTGGCCCTTGGCGTCGCGGCCGCCCTCGGGGATCTCGTAGGCCTTGGCGCGGTAGACGCGGCCGAGGTTGGTGAAGAAGAGCAGCCAGTTGTGCGTGGTCGTGACGAAGAAGTGTTCGACCACGTCGTCGCCTCGCAGCTGGGTGCCGCGCACGCCCTTGCCGCCGCGTTTTTGCGAGCGGTAGTTGTCCGTGCGGGTGCGCTTGGCGAAGCCGTCGCGGGTGATGGTGACGACGACGTCCTCTTCGGGGATGAGGTCTTCCATCGACATTTCCCCGTCGAAGGGGAGGATGCGGGTGCGGCGCTCGTCGCCGAACTTGTCGACGATCTCGGACAGTTCGGCGGAGATGATGGCGCGCTGACGTTCGGGCTTGGCGAGGATGTCGTTGAGGTCGTCGACGCGGGCCTTAAGTTCGCCATGCTCGTCCATGATCTTCTGGCGCTCGAGGGCGGCCAGGCGGCGCAGCTGGAGGGCCAGGATGGCGTCGGCCTGGATGGCATCCACGTCGAGCAGCTCGATGAGGCCGGCGCGGGCTTCGTCGACCGTGGGGGAGCGGCGGATGAGGGCGATGACCTCGTCGAGGGCGTCGAGGGCCTTCAGGTAGCCTTCGAGGATGTGCAGGCGCTCGAGGGCCTTGCGCAGGCGGAACTTCGTGCGGCGCACGATGACGTCGATCTGGTGGCTGATCCAGTGGCGGATGAAGCCGTCGATCGACAGGGTGCGGGGCACGCCGTCGACGAGCGCGAGCATGTTGGCGGAGAAGTTCTCCTGCAGGCTGGTGCGCTTGTAGAGGTTGTTGAGGACGACCTTGGCGACGGCGTCGCGCTTGAGGACGATGACGAGGCGCTGGCCGGTGCGGCCGGAGGTCTCGTCGCGGATGTCAGCGATGCCGCTGATCGCTCCGTCGCGCACAAGCTGGGCGATCTTGTCGGCCAGATTGTCAGGGTTGACCTGGTAGGGCAGCTCGGTGACGACGAGGCACTGGCGGCCCTGGATTTCCTCAACGCTGACGACAGCGCGCTGCGTGATGGAGCCGCGGCCGGTGCGGTACGCGTCTTCGATGCCCTTGCGGCCCAGGATGGTGGCGCCGGTGGGGAAGTCGGGTCCGGGGATCAGCTTGATGAGCGCTTCGAGGAGTTCCTCGCGGGAGGCATCGGGGTGCTCGAGGGCCCACTCAACGCCGCGTGCGAGTTCGCGCAGGTTGTGCGGCGGGATGCGGGTGGCCATGCCGACGGCGATGCCTTCGGAGCCGTTGGCCAGCAGGTTCGGGAAGCGCGCGGGCAGGATGGTGGGTTCCTGGTTGCGGCCGTCGTAGTTGTCCTGGAAATCAACGCATTCTTCGTCGATGTCGCGGACCATCTCCATGGCCAGGGGCGCCATCTTGCACTCGGTGTAACGGGGTGCGGCGGGGCCCAGGTTGCCGGGGGTGCCGAAGTTACCCTGGCCGGCGACGAGGGGGTAGCGCAGCGACCAGGGCTGCACGAGGCGCGCGAGGGCGTCGTAGATGGCGGCGTCGCCGTGGGGGTGGTAGTTACCCATGACCTCGCCGACGACGCGGGAGGACTTGGAGAACGAGGAGGTGGGGCGGTATCCGCCGTCGTACATGGCGTACAGGACGCGGCGGTGGACGGGCTTGAGGCCGTCGCGCACGTCGGGCAGGGCGCGCCCGACGATGACGCTCATGGCGTAGTCGAGGTAGGAGCGCTGCATCTCCTTTTGCAGGTCGACCTGGCGGATGCGCTCGGTGTCCGAGATGTGCCGCGCGTCGGTAGTGGGCTCGTCGCTCACAAGTGTTCCTTACGTTGTTTCTGCTCGATCAGGCCCGCCCGGCACGAGGCTGGGACTGGGCTGTTCGCGGTGTTGTCAGATGTCGAGGAAGCGCACGTCGGTGGCGTTGCGCTGAATGAACGTGCGGCGTCGGTCGACGTCGTCGCCCATGAGGATCGTGAAGGTCTCGTCGGCGTCTGCGGCCTCGTCGAGGGTGACCTGCTTGAGGATTCGGTGCTCCGGATCCATGGTGGTCTCCCACAGTTCGTGGTCATTCATTTCGCCCAGGCCCTTGTAGCGCTGGATGCCGCCTTCCTTGGGCAAGCGGCGGTTCACGGCGGCGCCGGCGGCGAGCAGTTCGTCGCGCTCTTTGTCGGAGTATGCGAATTCGTGCTCAGCGTTGGTCCACTTGATGCGGTACAGCGGGGGCATGGCGATGAAGGTGTGGCCGCCTTCGATGAGGGGTCGCATGTAGCGGAAGAGGAGGGTCAGCAGCAGCGTGGCGATGTGCTGGCCGTCGACGTCGGCGTCCGCCATGATGACGATCTTGCCGTAGCGCAGCTTCGAGATGTCGAAGTCTTCGCCGATGCCGGTGCCGAAGGCGGTGATGAGGGAGCGGATGGTGTCCGAGGACAGGGCTCGGTCCAGGCGCGCCTTTTCGACGTTGAGGATCTTGCCGCGGATCGGCAGGATGGCCTGACGTTCGGGGTCGCGGCCGCCGACGGCGGAGCCGCCTGCGGAGTCGCCCTCGACGATGAAGATTTCGCACTCGGAGGGCGTGCGCGAGGAGCAGTCGCGCAGCTTGCCGGGCATGGAGGCCGATTCGAGAACGCCCTTGCGGCGCGTGGCCTCACGGGCCTTACGGGCGGCGACGCGGGCGGCCTGTGCAGCCTGGCCCTTGTTGATGATGGCCTTGGCGTCGGCGGGGTGTGCGTCGAACCAGTCGGTGAGCTTGGAGTAGACCTGCTGGGCGACGAAGGTGCGGGCCTCGGTGTTGCCGAGCTTGGTCTTCGTCTGGCCTTCGAACTGGGGCTCGGTGAGCTTGATCGAGATGACGGCGGTCAGGCCTTCGCGAACGTCGTCACCGGTGAGGTTGTCGTCCTTGTCGCGGATGATGCCCTTGTCGCGGCCGTAACGGTTGACGAGGGAGGTCAGCGCAGTGCGGAAGCCCTCCTCATGCATGCCGCCTTCGGTCGTGTTGATGGTATTGGCGAAGGTGTGGACGGACGAGGAGTAGGCGGTGGTCCACTGCATGGCGATTTCCACGCTCATGGTGCCTTCGTCGTTTTCGGCCTCGAAGTCGATGATCTCGTTGTTGATAGTGTCGGACTTCTTGGCGGAGTCGAGGTATTCGACGTAGTCGCGCAGGCCGTGCTCGTAGCAGTAGGTGACGGTGCGGTGGCCCTTGGTCTTCTTGTCCGAGGCCTCCTCGCCGCCGGCGATCTCGTCGCCTTCGTCGGTGGCGAACTCGCGCTCGTCGGTCAGGGTGATGCGCAGGCCCTTGTTGAGGAAGGCCATCTGCTGGAAGCGCTGACGCAGGGTCTCGAAGTTGAATTCGACGGTTTCGAAGATCTCCGGGTCCGGGTAGAAGACCTGGGTCGTGCCGGTCTCGTCGGTTTCTTCGCCACGCTCAAGGGGGGTGATGGGGGTGCCGCCGTTGGCGAACGACATGCGCCACACGTAGCCCTGGCGGCGGATCTCGGTGTTCACGCGAGTGGACAGGGCGTTGACGACGGAGATGCCGACGCCGTGCAGGCCGCCCGAGACGGCGTAGCCGCCGCCGCCGAACTTGCCGCCGGCGTGGAGGATCGTCATGACGACCTCGACGGTGGGCTTGTGCTCGGTGGGGTGCTCGTCGACCGGGATGCCTCGACCGTTGTCGACGACCTTGATGCCGCCGTCTTCCTGGATCGTGACCTCAATGTGGTCGGCGTAGCCGGCCAGGGCCTCGTCAACGGAGTTGTCGACGACCTCGTACACCAGGTGGTGCAGGCCGCGTTCACCGGTGGATCCGATGTACATGCCCGGGCGCTTGCGGACGGCTTCCAGGCCCTCGAGGACGGTGATGTCCGATGCGCCGTAGGACTGCTCGCCTTCGGCGGTCTTCTCGTTGTCAGCCACGTGGCTCCCCTCGCAGTGCGCGAAAATAGATGTTTAACCTTGTAGATTCTACCAAAAGTGGCGCTTGTTCCCGGGATTGACAGGCTCGGAGGGTTACTTTACAAACTGCGTGATTGCAACGAATACTCGACTGTGACCAGTCGCATGTCGATTGGTGTTGCGGCTGGGACGCACAGGGCCGTCATCCGTAGTCGGCGCGCGGGCCTCGACCACGTACGACGTAGGGGCCTTTGCGCCACGTGGGGGCTACGGGGCCTCGGATAATGACCTGCTCGACGACGCCGGATCCCACCTCCTCGGCGATGCGCCGCTCGATGGTGGGCAGGAGCAGCTGGAGCTGTTTCGCCCAGGCGGTGGAGTCGGTGCGCACGACCAGGCGGTGTCCTTCGAAGGTCTCGATGCGGGCGTGTTCGGCGATCTGGGGGCCGACGATGTCGCGCCATTTCGCCATGATCGACCCCATCTTGGTGGGGGTGTCCCATTCGCGCGTCTTGATTGTGCGCGCCAGGATCGCGCCCAGGGAGTTGGCCCTGCGGTATCGCGGACGCATGGCGGCCATGCCGGGGGAGCGGCTCCACGAGGCACCGGTTCCCTTCAGGGCCTGGCGCAGTGCCGCGAGGTCGCCCTCGGGGTCCTCCTCCGTCGACGAGGCCGGGGTTTCGATCCCGCCTCCGTGGCGGTACGCGGCGGCTCGGGCTGTGGCGCGCGCGGCGGCGCTCTCCTCGTCGGCGAGGCGGCCGAAGCCGTCGGTTTCGATGGCCGCGTATTCGCTGGAGCCGTCGAGGCTGCGGCGGGGACGTGTTTCGTCGAGGCCCCACGAGGGCAGGGTGGACCTCGTGTAGCCGTGCGTGCGGGCGACGCTCTGTGCTCGTTCGAGGGCGCGGACGACAAACTCGTCCGCGTCGGCTTCTTCGCCCGGTGCATCCGGGCCGCTCAGTTCGTCGGCAGCCACGTCCTCGCGATCACTCATCGTCGGCTCCATCAATGACGGTGCCGCGCTTGGGGTCGAGGCGCACGTGCAGGGCGTGGTGGTCGAGGGAGGCCGGCAGGTCGCCGGAGACCGCGCAGGTGACGATGATCTGTTCGGCATTCGAGGCCAGGGCCGCCAGTCCCTCACGGCGCGAGGAGTCGAGTTCGGCGAAGACGTCGTCGAGGATGAGGATCGGGGTGTCGCCGTCGTCGCTGAGCAGCTCGAAGGCGCCCAGGCGCAGCGCGAGGGCCACCGACCATGATTCGCCGTGCGAAGCGTAGCCCTTGACGGGCATTGCGCCGAGGCTGAGGGTGAGGTCGTCGCGGTGTGCGCCGACGAGGTTGACGCCGCGCTCAGTTTCTTTTTCTCGTACCGATGCGAGGGCAGCGAGCATCCGCTCGGTTTGGGCCTCCACGTCGGTGAGGTCGGCGCTGGCCGGGTTGTTGGGGTCGGTGCCGATAACCCGGTCGACCGAGGCGTCGAAGGCAAGGCGCAGGTGGCGCGGCGAGTCGGCCACGTCGTCGTAGGATCGGGCGGCCGGCTCTTCCAAAAGTGATGCGATGGATGCGCGCGTCGCGGTGATGCGCGCGGACAGGGCCGCGAACTGCTGGTCCCAGATCTCGAGGGTCGACAGGTCGGGGGATTGTCCGCGACGGAGCGAGGCCTGGGCCGCCTTCATGAGCGCCGCGCGCTGGCGTGCGACCCGATCAAAGTCGGAGCGTACGGAGGCATGGATGGGGGAGAGCTGCGTCGCCAGGTCGTCCAGGAAGGATCGGCGCACCGACGGGTCGCCGCGCACGAGCGAGAGGTCCTCAGGGGCGAACACGACCGTGCGCACGATGCCCAGAATCTCGCGGGGCTTGACCTGCGCGCGGTTGATTCGCGCGCGATTGGCCTTGCCGCGCACGATCTCCAGCTCGATGACCTGCTCGCGACCCGAGGCCACGACCCGCGCGCGGATGACGGCACCACCCGGGGTGGCCTCGTCCTCGTCGATGGGGATGCGCACGAGGGCACCCTCCGCGCCTACCCTGTGCGACGAAAACGTGGACAGGTAGGCGAGCGCCTCAACGAGGTTCGTCTTTCCCTGGCCGTTCGCGCCCACGAGGACCGTGGGGCCCTCGGGCAGCTCGACGACCCCGTGCTTCCAGGAGCGGAAGTCGTCGAGGGCCAGGTGGGAGACGCGCACGTCAGATGCCGAAGCGGATGGGCATCAGCAGGTAGCGGAACTGCGTGACCTCGCCCTCGTCGGCCTTCTTCTGGCCGGTGATGACGGCCGGCTTCGTGGGGTGGGTGAAGCCGAAGCGCACGTAGTCGGTGTCCAGGACCTGTAGGCCGTCGATGAGGAACTGCGGGTTGAACGCGGTCGAGATGTCGTCGCCACTCAGGGTCGCCTCGATGGCTTCAGAGGCCTGAGCGTTGTCGCCCTGGCCGGCCTCGAGGACCAGCTGGCCCTCGGTGAAGGCCAGGCGCACGGAGGTCTTGCGCTCGGCGACCAGCGACATACGTTTGACGGCCTCGAGCAGGGCGTGTCGATCGACGACGGCCTGGATCGGCGTCGTGTCGGGGAAGAGGCGACGCACGGCGGGGTAGTCGCCGTCCATGAGCGTCGAGGTGGTGCGGCGTCCCTGGGCGGTGAAGCCGATGAGGGACGAGGCGCCGGGCTGGGACTCGCCGGACAGGCCGACCTCGACCTTGGCGCCCGAGGTCATCGACTTGGCGACGTCCTGGAGGATGCGGGCCTTGACCAGGGCAACCTCTTCAATGGAGGTGTCGGTGGGCTCCCAATCGAGCTCGCGCATCGCGAGGCGGTAGCGGTCGGTGGCCAGCAGCGTGATCGCCGGGCCGTTGATCTCGATGCGCACGCCCGTCAGCAGGGGCAGCGTGTCGTCGCGCGACGCGGCAATCGACACCTGGGAGACGGCCTGTGACAGCGTCGAGGAATCGATTGCGCCGATGCCGGTGGGCTGCGCGGGCAGCAGCGGGTACTCGTCGAGGGGCATGACCGCGAGCGTGAAGTGCGAGGAGCCGCAGACCAGGTTCACCTTCTGGCCATCGAGCTCAACGGAGACGGGCTTGGAGGGCAGCGACTTGGAGATGTCGGCCAGCAGACGACCAGACACCAGGACCTCGCCGGCCTCGTCGACGGTCGCGGGGATGTGTGAGTTCGCGGATACCTCGTAGTCGAAGGAGGACAGGGTCAGCTCGTCGGCTTCAGCCTTGATGCGCACGCCGGCCAGGATCGGCGATGCCGGACGCACGGGGAGCGCGCGGGCGGTCCACGACACGGCTTCTGCCAGAACATCGCGGGCGACGGTGAACTTCATAGCTGCCTCCAAAACACAAAACGGATCGGACACTACTTTACCCACAAGTGTGCCCACGTGGGGCAGGAAATTTGCCTCGCTTGCGCCACCGCGCAGCGTCGGCGGCGCTGTTGTTGTACGGAGGCCTGTGAAAAAATTTTTGTCATTTGACGTTCCTTCCATCATAAGGGCTGTGAGTACTGTGGATAACTCCCTTATGCGGCGGAATTTCAATCAAGTCTCTGTGCTGTCATGATGGGACGAGGCTGTGGATTCGTCACGTCCTCCTGTGCACGAAGTAAATGACAACTTTTTGAGATCCACAGGCAAGGCCCTTTTCTCCACAGCGTGAGCGTCTTCGTCCACCAGCTGTGCACAACTCCTGTGAATCTCGCGCGGGCGCTGACTTTCGTCAGCGCCCGCGCCATTTTCATGATTCCCTGGCCTTTTGCTTGATCCTGTTTGTAAGCTCCGACACGTGGTTGAAGGTTTCGCGCTTTTCTTTCATGAGCTTCGAGATCTTCTTGTTCGCGTGCATGACCGTCGTGTGGTCGCGTCCGAATGCCTGTCCGATCTTGGGCAGCGACAGATCGGTGAGCTCGCGGCACAGATACATAGCGATCTGGCGGGCCTCGACGACGTTGTGGCTGCGTTCCGACGAACACATCTGCTCGATCGTCACGCCGAAGTAGACGGCGCACTGGCTCATGATGAGGCTGATGGTGATCTCGTTGTCGTCCGGGTTGGACACGAAATCCTTGAGCATCATCTGCGCGAGGTTCAGGTCGATGCGCTCCTGGTACAGCGACGCCCACGCGCCGATGCGCACGAGAGCGCCCTCCAGCTCACGAATATTGGAGGAGATGCGCGAGGCTACGTACTCAAATACCTCAGGGGTGACCTCGAGGCCCTCGGCGTCCGCTTTCTTATGCAGGATCGCGATGCGGGTCTCCAGGTCCGGCGGCTGAACGTCCACGAGCAGGCCCGAGGAGAAGCGCGACCGCATGCGGTCCTCAAAGCCCTTGAGCTGGGCCGGGGGTAGGTCCGAGGTCAAGACGATCTGCTTGTTGGCGCTGTGTAGCGCATTAAAGGTATGGAAGAAGCCTTCGACCGTCTGTTCCTTGTCGCCGATGAACTGGATATCGTCGATGAGGAGGATGTCGAGCTCGCGGTAGCGGCGATGGAAGGCCTCAACCTGGGAGTTGTCCGTCTTATTGAGACGAATCGCGTTGATGAACTCGTTCGTGAACTCTTCGGAGTTGACGTAGCGGACCTTCAGGTGGGGCATCATCGACAGCGCGTTGTGGCCGATGGCCTGGAGCAGGTGTGTCTTGCCCAGTCCGGAATCGCCGTAGATAAAGAGGGGATTGAAGGCCGTACCCGGGGTTTCCGATGCGGCCAGCGCGGCGGCGTGCGCGAAACGGTTCGACGGGCCGATGACGAAGGTATCGAAGGTGAACTTCGGGTTGAGGTGGGTCGGGCCTGAGTCGGTGGGCGCAGTGACGAGTGCGGGGGAGTGGTGCTTCTCGTCCACATCAATCGACGAGGCCGGGGCGGCCGCAGGCGCGTCGGGTGCGGCCGGGGTC
>CABKMD010000079.1 GCA_902373435.1 uncultured Actinomyces sp. | reverse complement strand
CTCACTGTGCTGGTGGCTGTGGCAGCTGTTGGTACCTACACGCTGGCCGCGAGCATCGGCTCGTGGAACGATCACCCCAGCGCCGCCGCAACACCCACCGTGCATCCGGCGTCCATGCCATCAGCGTCGAGCGAGGCCGCCATGTCGGGCGGATACGCAATCGGCCCCGACGGCATCCTCGTGCGCCCAGCAGAGTTCGCGGCAGACACCTACACCAAACCAGAACTCCCAGAAGCCGCCAAGGAAAACAGTGAACGAGGCGCAGAAGCAGCCGCAGAACACTACCTTGCACTACTCGTCTACGCATGGAACACAGGAGACACGCAACCATTCGCGGACATGTCTGACCCCAATTCAGCATTCGCTAGCACTTACGTTACAAACATAGGTGATCTCTACAAAGGTGGATGGTCCTACGGAACGTCTTCCAGGATCACGGATGTTCTTCGTGTGGAACCAGTTCCACCGAATGGCTCAGATGTTCCGGATAATTCAGTTCTCGTTAAGTTCCATATTGTCTCCATTGACGGAGTCAAATGCCAAGGAGTTCGAACAAAGGAGCAGACACCCGAATACGGCTCAACATTGTCCTTAATTCTCACTTGGAAAGAAGATAAGTGGGTTGAAATTCAAGGACGGGTGCTCCGGGATGAATAAAAAGTTCAGGCACTTCGCTGTGACATTAGCTCTCATGATACTATTCATCACTTCATTTTCGGCAGGAACTGCGTACGCAGAAATACCTTGGGATTCAATTTTCGACTCGACAACTGAGAATAACAGCGCCATCCTTAACAGCTCAATGGGAGGACGTGAATATTCTCCACAAGAAAGTTGGTACAACCACGACGCCGCTGACGATATCCCCAGACTCACAAACTCTTCCGACGCAAGTCCTGCTGCACAGACATACGAGGACTCTGCGCGTTGTAAGAAACTTTATATCAACAAGGCCCCCAACAGCCCCACAGTCTCCGACGACGACACGGTCGACAACTGTCCGCTCCCGTCAGACCCTGAGGGAGGATCCGATCAGGATCCAGGCCGGATCCCCACGACGCGCGACATCCTCTATCTAGCCACGGCCGTCATCCATGCCGACGGCGCTGGCCTGCACAAGCGGCCCGAAGGGGTGTCGTACACGAACAAGTACATCCCAACAATCGTCTCGGCTACACACCCCACACAAACCCATGTAGTGACGATGTTCGGCCGAGAGGTCACCGTGACATTCACGGCCACGTCCTACACGTGGAGCTGGGGAGACGGAACCCCGGACCTCACCACGACCTCGCCGGGAATGCCCTGGCAAGAAGGCATGGACCCCAACACCGATCCCGCCCTGATCCGCCACTACTACAAGGCTCCCAACGGGTGGAAGTCCTTCCTTGACGGCCCATACCCCAGTGCCACACGCACCATCACCCTGACCACCACCTGGGCGGGCACGGCCACCAACCCCTTCACCGGCGACACCCAAACCATCAACGGCCTGGTCACCACCACCGAAACAACCGGCCCGTTCCCGCTCGGACAACTCATCGTCAACAACACCGACACCTCAGAAGAAAAACAAGGCCACTAAGCGAGTGATGCACCATGATCACGAAACTCTCCACCATCGGCAAGTGGATCGGCGCTGCCACTGCCTCCATTGTTATCGTCGCCGCGTCATTCCTGGGGTTCCACGCGTTCAACGCTCGAGCCCACGCGAACGCCGAGCTTCAGTCCGGAGCACAGTCGCCCCAGTCTGACGGCACGGAACAATCTGGCATCCAATCAGGAGACACCCCTCAATCCGCAGAACCAACACCCGTTGATGTCCCGAAGCCCACTCCCCCGCCACACCTCCATAGGGGAGGCCAGATTGGCGCGCAGGCCACCGCTCAGTATTACCTCGAATTAAGGGCATATGCGATCAATATGGGCGATACCGAGGATTACATGAAGATTTGCGACGAGGGAGAATCCTGCTCGGCCTTTGATACCGACGTTCATACCTTGCACGCGGATCGCATCGTAACCCAGCCAATTTCGATGAAGTACCTCATGACAAAGCAAGTCTGGGAATGTACTGACAGGTATGACGGCACGAGTGGCACATGCATTAAGTTCGATTATTCTACAGTGACTGGGCATGCAGTTCGAAAAGACAATACCGCTGACAATCCCCAGTATTCCACAATCCAATTATCCAACGATAAAACAGAAAGCCCCCTTCACTATGAAGGAATCATGCTACTCGCATATGAAGGAGATACTTGGGTAGTAAAACGAGTCTGGAGCCAGAGAGAATGAGCCCTACAGAACAGTCCACTATCCTTCAGAAGCAGACATCTGCAGCAATGTTCCACGTGCAATTACTGCCGGGACAGCAATAAGAAGCTCTCAGTTCCCCTGAACAAGCTCATAACGCACCCAACGTCGCTCACCTGAGGACGTGACCAGGCCTCGTGACACAAGGTCCCGCAGATCTGCACGAGCTTGTTCAGCGGTCACACCAAAGCGCTCCCTATACTCCCTATTGCTCCACGTCCGGCCGTGACGCATGTCAACCAACGCCTCCTTCTGGCGCAGATTCAGACTTTCCACCTGTTCCAGTCCGAGACTGCCAATCCACGCCAGGTCACCGTCAGGAATGAGTGCCGAGTTCGGGAAACGTACCGTAAACGACACCCCGTTATCGTAGAAACGCGGGTCCGCCATCCCAGCCTCGCGCAACGATCGGCGAACCTCCCTGATCCCGGTTCCCATTGCCTCAATCACGCGCCCGCTATGCCCATGCACATTCTTGCAAATCCCGTAGAGACGCTCATTCACCGCAGGATGATCACCGAAACCGAGCCGATCAACCGTAATCCCCCACAAGCCACCCGGATTCGTGAGGCTCAGGCCGTCACGGGTGATCCTCAGGTCGATCCCCTTCCCCCTCGAGGCCTCGGAAAGATCACGGTGCACCAACGCATTCGCAATGACCTCGCGGGCTGCCAACAGAGGCACCGCATACTCCGTCAAGCCATCCCCGTCACGAGTGACGAGCTGACGAGACTCCACGTTCCCCCTCACCCACTCCAAGACATCGTCCAGTATGACGGGCAACGAGCCCGTGAAATCACGCCGATTCACCGCTCTCACATTCCCGCTCCCCTCAACCGCTGCGATCACAGTCAGATGAGGAAGAAGCCTTTGCGGGTACTCACCCAACGCATACAGTCCGGCAACCGACAACTCCCCACTCTGCCGATCCGCAACAACACCTGTGTTGTAAAGGACCTCCTCGTCGCTATAGTCGCCGAGGCGTGGCGTCGTTTCGCGAGCGGAAGCCAAGTACTGGGACACCAGATTCTGGTCAAGATCGTGCGGCGAACTACCGCGCACCGGCTCCGCGTCAGCAGTCGGTCGGCGATGGCGCAGCAGGAGCATTTGTTCCTCCGATGCCGCCATCTGATAGTCCCCGTCATACTGGCGCAGATACGCTTTCTTATCTTTCAACCAACGCACAGGCTTTTCGTTGACGTCAGCGCCCTCAACGTTGACGACCCCGATTGTTTTTCCATCCAGATCGAAGGCATGCACATCTACCCTGATCGGCGGTCTGAAGCCATTCCGCGCCTGATTAGCCGCCCTCTTCAACAGGTCGTCAACGTCATCGACACCGACAACGTTGAGCCCATCCCGCTCCGAGACGCCCAGTAGGATCGTGCCTCCACCCGGCTTGTTCGCAAACGCACTCAGCGTCGGACCCAGCTGCTCCGGCGAGTACTCCGAAAAGGTCTTCGCCTCAATCGAGGTAGTATCACCACCACGCAGCTCAAGAACGGCCAGAGCACCCAGCAGGTCATCGAGATCGTTGATCATAGACTCAATTCTATCTTATAGACCCACTTATCTATCTCATAGAACCCCACTTCTATGTCATAGAAGCCCATCTCTATCTCATAGAACCCTCAAATTGCTCCACATAGATTCATAGACGAGGTGAGCGGTGCGATACGAGAACTTCGGAAATCTCAAGGTTGAAACCGAAGCCGCATCACAGTACACGACCACCCACATCGACTACACGGATGTTTCACGTGAAACAATCGCAGGAACAGTCACCAAACGGCCTTGAGCACGCCGCCACAACTACTTCCGGTGGTAGCGCGGGCTCGTGCCCAAGTGCGTCGGATAGACATTCAGGCCATCCTTCAGCTTCGACTCGTCGAAGCCGCGATACGTGTACGAATTATCGTTCACGATATCCGTCGGATCCACGACACCATCCGCGTACTGCTGGACCTCCTCCGGCGTCGGGCTCGACCCGCCCTGCTTCTGTGCCAACGGGTTCTCATCGGGGAACTGCGACGGGTCCGTATTCAAAATCGCGCCCGGATCGACGCCACCAAACCCGGTGTACTTGTTCCACCCATGGTCCGGATTCAAGCCCGTCTTCACCAGCAGCTGAAGGAGCTGATTGGAAGTCGCCTCAGGCCACCGCTGCTTCGCCAACGCCAGAACGCCCGCAACGATCGGCGATGCGACCGACGTGCCAGAGACAGTGTCGTTAGCACCAGTTTCGATGTTACGGAAGAGCACGGGACCGCCGATCGACGTCGTCACCACTCCCTCACCCCACGAGGAGTAATCCTGCCTGGTCCCATCCGTACTAATCGCTGTCACACCAACAACGCCCGACCATTTAGACAAAGACAGATCATCATTGTCAAAACCGTCATTTCCAGCAGCAGCGACGAGGATTACTCCACTAGACATCGCACGTGCAACAGCCCATTTCATTGGGTCATTGCTATCATTGCTAGAAGCGGACAGGTTGATGATCTGGGCCCCATCATTCATCGCCTGATTCAACACCCAGATCGGCTCTGTTTTACCCACGTAACCATCGCCATTGAAGCAGTCTTCTGACGCCTGATCATCCTGGGTACCAAAAGGAATCGTGTAGCTCAATAGGGAACTGCCGGGAGCAACACCGTAGACATCCGACACGAGGATAGAAGCCACACCCGTGCCATGCTTCCGAGAACCATTGGAACTCGTTATGGTGCAGGTTTCCTTAGCCATGATTTTCGCGCCCTTGAGTTCGGGCACGGATGTGTCTACCGGACCATCGATCATCGCGATGGTGACGCCTTCGCCCGTGTAGCCCTTCGCGCGCGCCCGGTCCAGGCCGTAGTACGAGAAGTACGCCTGATCGGCCGCGGTAATCGTGTCGGCCGCGTGCGCGGGGGCGGCGGGAATCGACACGATGCCCATCGCAAGCACACCCACGGCAGCCACGGCGACGCTGTTCTTCATGCGCTTTCGTCGATGGCTCACTGCCCTCACCATTGGCGCGGATCCCATCCATCGTCCCGACGCGGAACAGGCGCAATGTCCTTGTCGGTCCCGTATGTCTGCGACATTGGATTCACGTATCCTTCCGGCAACTCATCGTCGTCCTCCACGCGGAAAGGCGTGTACTTGCGACGCTTCGCCTTCTCATCGTCCTTACCACGGCCGGCGCCCGCACCAGCACCGCCGCCCATGAAGCCAGAGGCTCCCTGAGTTCCGGCTTTCCCGGACCCAGCGGCACCAACACCGGCACCCGCACCGCGGGAGCCATCAGCTCCGACGATACCAGATAGGCCTCCAGTGCCAGAGGGCGCCTTGTAGGTCCCGTGACCCGGACCGGAGTACGATCCCGCGCGCAGCGAGGACATGCCGCTCACGTTGCCTGCCGCCCCTCCTCGCCCGAGGGCACCTGCAGCACCGCGACCAAGAGCACTCGCCGACGAACCGAGGCCTCCTGCCATGCGGGTGGCACCACCAACGCCTAGGGCTCCCGCTCCTAGCACGCCGGCTCCACCCAAGCGGGCGGTCACAGCGGACTCGCTGCCCGGGCCGCCGTTGACGTTCCACAGTGGATGGTAGCGGTCTACCGGGGGCGCCGGCGTGTAGCCGCCGACGACGCCGTTGCGATGCCAATCCCCATTCACCCGCGTGTGCAGCAGATCGACGCTCATGAGGTCCTGTGGGTCGGAAATCGGGTTCAGGCGCGACCCCTCCTCCCCCTCGGTCACGAAGCGATTCGGGATACGAGGCGACGACATAACGCGATTACTCACAGGACCGCCCTCGTCGTACCCCGCCGGATACAGACCGGAACCAGGGCCTCGCAGATCAGATCGGCCGTAGTCCGTGTCGCGGCTGACCGGGTACACCCCCGCCTCGTGAGCAGAGGTGTTCAGGTATCCACGCTCAATGTCGTGACGCACGCTACCACTCGAAGGACCCGGAGTCTCTCCGGTGTATTCACCCGGCTTTTCGACCTGCCGTTTCATTGCATCACGCTGCGCATTCGTCCCATCTGCCAGGGCCTGCATCGTGTCGTTCGCGCGCTGCAGGATGTCCGTCGCAGCGGCTTCACGCTGGTTGTTCGCCTGGATGATGAGCCCTTGGACGTATGCTTCACCCGTCGTAGCGACCGCGTTGATAGGCAGGCCTACAATGCCCATATATCGGGTCACAGGAATGACGACGTGCGCTGCGTCTGCCAACGCCTGCAGCTTCGAGTCGACCAGGGTGGGCGAGAGTTGCATGGCGTCCTCGCGCACGTGCTTCATGACGCGACGGGCCTCCGCATAGAACTCCATCGCGGTATTGTGCCCATCCTTGATGGCCTGCACCTGCTTCATGGCGCGATCAGTCCATGCGTCGATCTGGTCTCCGGTCTCCCCGGTAAACGCCTGGTTCGTGCGCATGTGATACGTCGAGTTGTTGGCCTCGTTCAGACCGCACACGACCGTATTGTGTTCGTGGTCCGAGGCGTCCAGCGCGGAGGCTGACTCGATCGCGGCAACCAGCTGCATGAGGCGCTCGTACATCGGGCTCTCAACCATGATTCGCTCTCCTCGTTCTCAGATGGCCGACGGCGCGTTTTGGGCGGGTTCGGGGGACGAGGCACCGGCATCGGTGTCTGAATTCGCTGCCGGGGCGGAATTGTCGACCGGCGTTGGAGCTGCGGTGTACGTCGAATAGGCAGTCGACCCACCACCACTCGTCGGGCTTGGGTCCAGGCCCGCAAGGATGGCGGCGAGCTGGTCAGCATTCGCCGTCTCCGCAGCCTCGAAGGCCTCGGCCGCCTGTTCGACATCACCGTCGAACTTCGTGAAGCTCTTTATCTGACTACCGATCAGTTGAGCCTCTTCTTTCATCAGCGAAACAATCGCCGTGCGCATGGCCTGGAACCCGCCCTCGTCGGACCAATACGAGGGATCTTGCGCGTCAATGAGCCGCCCGAGAGCCTCCGATGAGTCCCCCCAGGGACTGCCCTCCTCGCTTCATATCGTCACGCGTCTGGGCGTGCTTATCAGAATCGAAGCCGACGTCAACCACGCGCTACCTCCTAATCAACCAGCCCACAAACGTGGGCCACAGAACACTGTGCTACCCCGCCAAGCATATGACCAGTTGTTCAGGTTAACAAGCGAATTACGGGTTCACGAGGCCGGGGCCGGGTCCTCGAACAAGCCCACGCACACGCCCCCACACAGGCCCCCACACAGGCCCACTGACGGCAACGCCGACCTCACCCCCGCCTCTCGCGCAGGCTCCGCGCGAGGAAGCCGTGCCTCGGCGCGAAGACCCATGCGAGCACGAAGCACGCGGTCAGCACGAGGACGATCGTGGCGCCCGTGGGCACGTCCAGCGCCCACGACAGGTACAGGCCCACCAGGCCTCCCGAAGCGCCGAGCACGGGCGACAGGATCATCATGGTGCCCAGGCGGTCGCACAGGAGCCGAGCGGTGGCCGCGGGGGTCACCAACAAAGCCAGCACCAGGACGTTGCCGATCGTCTGCACCGAAATCACGACGGCCAGCGCCACGGCGACGTACAGGGAGAGATCCGCGAGCAGCACGTGTACGCCCGCCGCCCGCGCGCTTTCGCGGTCCAGGGTCACGGCCACGATGGGCCGGTGCGCCAGGAACAGCATGAGCAACACAAACAGCGCGCCGCCCAGCACCACGGGCACATCCGACGCCGGAATACCGGTGATCGACCCGAACAGGAAGTCCTGCAGACTCCCCGCGTACCCGGGCGCCCGCGCGATGATCGCGACGCCGAGCGCAAACGCGCCCACGAAGAGCACGCCGATGACGGAGTCCTCCTTAAGCCTGCGATTCTGCGCCAACAAGGCCACAAGCACGGCGGTCACGACGCCCGCGAGCGCGCCGCCCAGCACCAGGGACCCGCCGCACACGAACGCGATCGCCAGGCCGGGGAACACGGAGTGCGCGACCGCGTCACCGATGAACGCCATGCCGCGCAGGACGACGTGCACGCCGACGCTGCCGCACACGAGCGCGGCGACGACCGCGATCAGCAGCGCGCGCGGCAGGAACGCCAGCGCGGGATTCGTCAGGTCGCGGAAGAAGTCGTAGGGGCTCAGGAAGTCCGCCGCCGGGACGAGGGCACGTCCGGCCGCGTGGATCACGGTGCTCATGCGCGCACTCCTAGGGCGTCGAGGATCGGGTTGTCGGGTCGTACGTCGAAGGCGCGGATCCACGGGTCGGCGTCGGCCAGCTCCTCGGGTCGCCCGGACGCGATGATCGTGCGACGCAGCAGGTACAGGCGGTCGCACCCGGCGCGCGCGCCGATGAGGTCGTGCGTGGTCATGAGGAGGGCCCGCCCGCCGTCCGCGAGCGCGCGGAACAGGTCCATGAGCATCTCCTGCGTGGGCATGTCGAGGCCGGTGAAGGGCTCGTCGAGGAGCAGCACGGCGGGCCGGATAGCGAGGGCACGGGCGACGAGGACGCGCTGGCGCTGGCCGCCCGACAGCTCGCCGATGGGACGCTTCGCGAGGTCGCGCATGCCCACGAGGGACAGGGCCTCCTCGACCGCGCGGAAGTGCGGGGTCCGCGCGCGCCCGAGCAGCCCTCGCCGCACGGTGACGGCCTGTAGGACGGCGTCGCGCACGCTGATCGGGAAGTCCCACGCGAACTCGTGCCGCTGCGGCACGTACCCGATCGCGCCGTCGGTCTCGACGCGCCCGCTGGAGGGAATCAAGCCGAGGATCGAGCGGATCAGCGTGGTCTTTCCGGCACCGTTGGGTCCGATGAGGCCGACGAGCTCCCCGGCCCGGGCCTCCAGGTCGACGCCCTCGAGGACGCTGCGCCCGCCCAGGGACGCGCCCAGTCCGGTGACGCGCAGTTGGCTCACTGCTCCCCTCCCCGATCGACGAGGCCTGGGCCTCGCTCATCCGATCCCTGGGTCGGCGCAGAGTCGGACGAGGCCTGGGCCGCCTCCCCACTTTCCCCATCGCGGGCGGTGGGTAGGGGCGCGAGGATGGAGTCGGCCTCGGCGATGGCGGCGGCCTGTTCGGCGCGGCTGCGGCGCGAGCGCGCGACGACGAGGGCGCCGATCACGAGGAGCGACGCCGCGGCGACGGCGATGATCGCGAGGAAGGCCCAGTCGGGCAGCCCGCCCGACGCGGCGGCGGCAGAGGAGGAACCAGCGGGGTCGGCGGCCCCGGAAGCAGCGGGCGCAGCACCGGAAGAAGAGGAAGAAGCGGAGGCACCATCGGCGGGGGCAGCCGCGGGCGCGGCCATGGCCAGGGCCTCGGACGCGGAGGCGGCGTCACCGACGGCGAAGCGCAGGGTCGTGGAGGCGGCCACGGCCTCGCCGGCGGTGGTCGTGCCCAGGAAGGTCACGGTCGCCGTGTAGGTGCCGGGCGCGGAGAACGCCCAGTTGGCGTGCACGTGCGTGCCCGAGTCGATCCACACGTCGCCAGTCGCCGCGCCCGAGTCGGCGAGCAGGAGGGGCTTGCCGAAGGTACCGGACTGCAGGAACAGCCACGCGCGGCCGGGGCCGCTCACGGGGCCGACGCGCATGGTGAGGCCACGGTCGATGGTGGCCGTGACGGCGGGGTCCTGCGTGTTCCAGCCGAGCCACACGACGCCCGGGTTCTGCGTCTGGGGAACGACGTACACGGGCTTACCCGCGACATCGGCCAGGAAAGGGTAGTCGGCGGAGTCAGGCGCGGTCATGACGGCCGCGTCGCTCACCCGCAGGACGGTCTGGTTGGGGTCGCGCCACACGGCGCCGCTCTCAGCGTCGTGGCGCAGGCCGGCCCGCCACTGTCCGTCGATCAGTCGGGGGCCGAGGTCGACGTGCCCGACGGCGATCTCGCTGGCATCGCCTCTCCATTCTTCGTGAGCGCTCACGCTCTGCGCGAGGTCGGGGTCGGGACTCGGGTCAGCAAAAGAAGAGGGGGCACCCACGAAGGCGAGGAAAGCCGACACGATGAGGGCGAACACCGACATGCCAAAACGGGACAGCCAGCTAGCCCCGGGGGCGGCGGCGGGGCTTGGCCGGGCTTCGAGATCGACCACTCCGAGCGAAGCTCGCGTGTGGCG
>CABKMD010000078.1 GCA_902373435.1 uncultured Actinomyces sp. | reverse complement strand
TCGCACGCTCCCTGACACGCATCGCCTATGAGATCGTCGAACGAAACGGCGGCAGCCATAATCTCGTGATCGCAGGCATCCCCACTCGTGGCGCAACGTTGGCACGCCGCCTCGTCAATCGTATCCGCGAAGTATCCGGCACTTACGCGGAACTCGCGATTATCGACACCACGATGTACCGCGACGACCTGGCTTCTCAGCCTCTGAGGGCACCGAAAGAGACCCTGGTTCCTCCCACTGGCTTTAATGGCAAGACCGTCGTCCTTGTCGACGACGTGCTGTACACCGGCCGCACCATTAAGGCTGCGCTCGATGCTCTCACGCGTATCGGTCGCCCCGCGGCCGTCCAGCTCGCAGTCCTCGTCGACCGTGGCCATCGCGAGCTTCCGATTCGCCCGGATTACGTTGGCAAAAACCTGCCGACGTCACGCGACGAAATCGTCACCATCCTGCTCGACGAAACAGACGGGCGCGATGGCGTCCTTCTCGGGAAAGGCCTGTAAAAGATGAGCCTGAGTCATCTCATTTCAATCCGTGACCTGACGCGCGAGGAGGCGATTCTGGTCCTCGACACGGCGGAGCAGATGGCCGCCACTCAGCGCCATGGCGTGAAGAAGCTTCCGACGCTTCAGGGCAAGACTGTCGTCAACCTCTTCTTCGAGGATTCGACGCGCACCCGCATCTCTTTTGAGACCGCCGCCAAGCGTCTGAGCGCCGACGTCATTAACTTCCAGTCTCGCGGCTCCTCCGTCTCCAAGGGCGAGTCCCTCAAGGACACTGCGCTCACACTGGAGGCCATGGGCGCGGACGCGGTCATCGTGCGCCACTCCTCGTCGGGCGCCGCACACCGTCTCGCGCACGCCGGCTGGATGAACCTGCCGGTACTCAACGCCGGTGACGGCACCCACCAGCATCCGACGCAGGCGCTCCTCGACGCGATGACCCTTCGCCGCCACTATGCGCCGTCACTCGGCGACGACGGAACGCCCGCCCCCGGCTCCGGCCTTGACGGTGCCCACGTCGTCATCGTCGGCGACGTCCTACACTCGCGTGTGGCGCGCTCCAACGTTGATCTTCTGACGCTCCTGGGGGCCCGCGTCACCCTCGTGGCGCCCCCGACGCTTTTGCCGATCGGCGTCGAGACCTGGAACTGCGCGATCTCCTACAACTTCGACGAGGCCCTCGCTCATCGCCCTAACGCGGTCATGATGCTGCGCGTGCAGCGCGAGCGCATGTCGAGCGCGGGCGGCGGATTTTTCCCTTCTCCCGGCGCCTACCACGCGGAGTATGGCCTCACCCCCGGGCGCTTCGCGACGCTGGTGCCCAGCGCTGTCGTCATGCATCCCGGCCCCATGAACCGAGGCCTCGAAATCTGCGCTGAGGCAGCCGACTCAGACCAATCTGTCATCGTCGAACAGGTGTCGAACGGTGTGTGTATCCGCATGGCCGCCCTCTACCTGCTTCTCGCATCGGAAGGACACAGCAATGACTGAACAGACCCGTGACATCCTGATCGCCGGCGCCTCGCTGCTCGGCGGGCAGCCCACCGACATTGCGCTGTCCGGTGGCACGATCGTGGCGATCGGTGCCGATGCTCGCAACGCCGTGCGCGACCCGCGCATCATCGACGCAGAAGGCCTCATCGCTTTGCCCGGCCTCGTCGACATGCACACGCACCTGCGCCAGCCCGGCGGGGAGGACGCTGAGACCGTCTTCACCGGCACGCGTGCGGCTGCAGTCGGCGGTTACACGGCCGTGCACGCGATGGCCAACACGACGCCCACGCAGGACACGGCACCCATCGTCGATCAGGTGCTGCGCCTGGGCGAGGAGGCCGACTGGGTCGAGGTGCGTCCCGTCGGCGCCGTCACCAAGGGCTTGGAAGGAAAACATCTTGCATCGCTGGGCTCGATGGCCCGTTCGCGCTCGAAGGTCCGCGTCTTCTCCGACGATGGCAAGTGCGTGTCCGATCCCGTCCTCATGCGCCGCGCCCTCGAATACGTCAAGGGATTCGGCGGCGTGATCGCCCAGCACAGCCAGGATCCCGCTCTCACCGAGGGCGCTCAGATGAACGAGTCGACGCTCTCCGGCGAGCTCGGCCTGGCCGGTTGGCCCGCCGTCGCCGAAGAGGCAATCATCGCCCGCGACATCCTGCTCGCCAAGCACGTCGGCTCGCGCCTGCACGTGTGTCACCTGTCGACTGCGGGCTCGGTGGACCTCGTGCGCTGGGGCAAGGCACAGGGTGTGGACATTACGGCCGAGGTTACGCCGCACCACCTGCTCCTCACCGAACAGCTCGCCGCCACCTACGACCCGCTCTACAAGGTCAATCCGCCGCTGCGCCGCGCCGAGGACGTCGAGGCGGTGCGCGAGGGCCTGGCCGACGGCACGATCGACTGCATCGGCACGGACCACGCGCCGCATCCCCTCGAGATGAAGGACTGCGAGTGGCAGGCCGGCGCGTTTGGCATGACCGGCCTGGAGACGGCGCTGCCGATCATCATTGAGACGATGGTGAACACGGGCCGCATGGACTGGGCGGACGTCGCCCGCGTCATGTCGACGGTTCCCGCCAAGATTGGCCGCGTTGAATCGCAGGGCCAGGGGCTGGTCGTCGGCGCCCCCGCACACGTCGCCCTCGTGGATGCGACGGTGCGCGTAACGGTTGACCCCGCCAAGCAGTGGACACGCTCCACGAACTGCCCCTTCCGCGGCATGGAACTGCCTGGGCAGGTGCGCTACACGATCTACAACGGCGTCCCCACGGTCGTCGACGCTCACCCGATTGCTAAGGAGGACCGATGAACACGTCCGATATCGCTCTGCTTGTCCTGGAGGATGGCACCGTTTTCAAGGGCCGCGCATGGGGCGCGAGGGGCCGCACGCTCGGCGAAATCGTGTTCTCGACCGGCATGACCGGCTACCAGGAGACGCTCACCGACCCGTCGTACCACCGCCAGATCGTCGTCATGACGGCCCCGCACATCGGCAACACCGGCGTCAACGACGAGGATCCCGAGTCCTCGCGCATCTGGGTCGCGGGCTTCGTCGTGCGAAACGCCGCCCGCCGCGCCTCTAACTGGCGCTCGCGCCGCGAGCTGGAGGACGAACTCATCTCGCAGGGCATCGTCGGCATCGCGGACGTCGACACGCGTGCAATCACGCGCCACATCCGCGAGCGCGGGGCCATGCGCGGCGGCATCTTCTCGGGTGACGCGCTGCCCGTGGGCGCGCAGTACCTGGGGGCCGAGGCCGTGGCCTCCCTCGTGCGCATCGTCTCCGAGTCGCCCGCGATGAGCGGAGCGGCGCTGGCCGACGAGGTGTCGACGGACGAGACCTACGTGGTGGAGCCTCTCGGCGACTTCGAGGGCAAGGAGCCCATTGCGCGCGTCGTTGCCGTCGACCTGGGTATCAAGTCGCGCACGCCCTACCACCTGGCCGCGCGCGGAGTGCGTGTCTACGTGGTGCCTTCGACCGTGTCCTTCGCCAACATCGAGGCACTCAAGCCGGACGGCGTCTTCTTCTCCAACGGTCCCGGCGACCCATCGACGGCCGACCGCGAGATCGGCGTGCTGCGCGCCGTATTGGACGCTGGCATCCCCTACTTCGGTATCTGCTTCGGTCACCAGCTCTTCGGCCGCGCTCTCGGCTATGGCACCTACAAGCTTGACTATGGCCACCGCGGCATCAACCAGCCGGTGAAGGACGTGGCCACGGGGCGCGTGGAGATCACTGCTCATAACCACGGCTTCGCGGTGGATGCCCCGGTGGGGGAGCCCTCTGTCGCACCCTTCGAGTCGGGACGTTACGGGCGCGTCGAGGTCTCCCACGTCGGCCTCAACGACGGCGTCGTCGAGGGCCTGCGCGCCCTGGACATTCCCGCCTTCTCCGTCCAGTACCACCCCGAGGCAGCAGCCGGCCCGCATGACGGTGAACTGCTCTTTGACCGTTTCATTTCCCTCATGACTGCCGCTAAGGAGACCCACTGATGCCCCGCAGGAACGATCTGTCGTCCGTCCTCGTGATCGGATCGGGCCCCATTGTCATCGGTCAGGCATGCGAGTTCGACTACTCGGGCACGCAGGCGTGCCGCGTGCTGAAGGAGGAGGGCCTGCGCGTCATCCTCGTCAACTCCAACCCGGCGACCATCATGACCGACCCGGGCATCGCCGATGCCACCTACGTCGAGCCGATCACCCCGGAGGTCGTGGCCGCGATCATCGAGAAGGAGCGTCCCGACGCGCTTCTTCCCACGCTGGGCGGCCAGACGGCACTCAACACGGCCGTCGCACTGTCCGAAATGGGCGTTCTTAAGCGCTTTAACGTCGAGCTGATCGGCGCATCCATCGACGCAATTCGCGCCGGTGAGGACCGCGAGGAGTTCAAGGAGATCGTCGAGCGCTCCGGCGCCGAGGTTGCCCGCTCGTTCATCGCCCATACGATGGAGGAGTGCCACGCGGCCGCCGCCGAGCTCGGCTACCCCCTTGTCGTTCGCCCCTCCTTCACGATGGGCGGCCTCGGCTCCGGTTTTGCTTACACTCCCGAAGACCTCGAACGCATCGCCGGCCAGGGCCTGGCAGCCTCAATCACGACCGAGGTTCTCCTCGAGGAGTCGATCCTCGGATGGAAGGAATACGAGCTCGAGCTCATGCGCGACAAGGCGGACAACGTCGTCGTCGTGTGTTCGATCGAGAACGTCGACCCGGTGGGAGTGCACACGGGTGACTCAATCACGGTCGCTCCGGCGCTCACCCTCACCGACCGCGAGATCCAGCGCCTGCGCGACATCGGCATCGCCGTCATCCGCGCCGTGGGCGTGGACACCGGCGGCTGCAACATCCAGTTCGCCATCCACCCCGAGACGGGTCGCATTATCGTTATCGAGATGAACCCTCGCGTGTCGCGTTCGTCCGCTCTTGCCTCGAAGGCGACGGGCTTCCCGATCGCAAAGATCGCCGCGCGCCTCGCGACCGGCTACACGCTCGACGAGATCCCGAACGACATCACGGGCTCGACCCCGGCCTCATTCGAGCCGACCCTCGACTACGTCGTCGTCAAGGTCCCACGTTTCACCTTCGAGAAGTTCCCGGCGGCCGACCCGACCCTCACGACCTCGATGAAGGCCGTGGGCGAGGCCATGGCGATCGGCCGCTCCTACACCGAGGCACTGCAGAAGGCCCTGCGCTCGATCGATAAGGCCGGCGTGCAGTTCCATTGGGACGGGGATGCACCCACCCCCGAGGAGACCCGCGCGCTCGTCAAGGCTGCGGGAGTCGGCACCGAGGGCCGTCTCGTCCAGGTCCAGCAGGCCATTCGTGGCGGCGCGACACTTGAGGAACTGTATGAGTCGACGAAGATCGACCCGTGGTTCCTCGACCAGATGTTCCTCCTCGACGAGGTCGCGACCCGCATTCGCGAGGCCGAGGCCCTCACGGGCGACGTTCTGGCCGAGGCGAAGCGCCACGGCTTCTCCGACCGCCAGATCGCTGCCATGCGCGGCCTGTCGGAGGACACGGTGCGCGAGGTGCGCGGAGCGTTTGGCATCCACCCCGTCTTCAAGACGGTCGACACCTGTGCCGCCGAGTTCGCGGCCCGCACGCCCTACCACTACTCGACCTACGACCAAGAGAACGAGGTCCGTCCGCGCGAGCGCGAGGCCGTCATCATCCTGGGCGCCGGTCCCAACCGTATCGGTCAGGGCATCGAGTTCGACTACTCGTGCGTGCACGCGGCCATGTCCCTGCGCGATCACTACGAGACCATCATGGTCAACTGCAACCCCGAGACGGTATCGACTGACTACGACATCTCCGACCGCCTCTACTTCGAGCCTCTCACGCTCGAGGACGTCCTGGAGATTTACCGCGCTGAGTGCGCGGCAGGCCCCGTCAAGGGCATGATCGTCCAGCTCGGTGGCCAGACCCCGCTGTCGCTTGCCGCCGACCTCGAGCGCGCCGGCGTGCCGATCCTGGGCACCAGCCCGCGCGCCATCGATCTGGCCGAGGATCGCGAGGAGTTTGGCAAGGTTCTCGAGGCCGCTCATTGTCCCGCGCCCGCACACGACACTGCACACACGCCCGAGCAGGTTATCGCCGTCGCCGAGCGGGTGGGCTACCCGGTTCTCGTTCGCCCCTCCTTCGTGCTGGGTGGTCGCGGCATGGCGATCATCAACGACGAGTCGGCGCTGCGAGAGTACCTCGCAAGCCATGACTCCGAGCTGCTCTTTTCGCGCGGTCCGCTCCTCATCGACCGATTCCTGGACGCCGCCATTGAGATCGACGTCGACGCCCTATACGACGGCGACGAGCTCTTCATGGGCGCGATCATGGAGCACATCGAGGAGGCTGGTATTCACTCAGGAGACTCCTCCTGCGTGCTGCCTCCCATGACGCTGTCCGCGCGCGAGCTTGAGCGCATCACGGCCTCCACCGAGGCGATCGCGCGTGGCGTCGGCGTGCGCGGCCTGATCAACATTCAGTTCGCCCTGCTTTCCGACACCCTCTATGTCATCGAGGCGAACCCGCGTGCTTCACGTACCGTTCCCTTCGCATCGAAGGCAACGGGCGTGCAGCTCGCAAAGGCCGCCGCTCTCATCCAGGTCGGTGCCACGATCGCCTCGCTGCGCGAGCAGGGGATGCTGCCTAATACGGACGCTCGCGAAATCCACGACGGCGGATCGATCGCTGTGAAGGCAGCCGTCCTGCCCTTCAAGCGCTTCCGCACGGATAAGGGCGAGATCGTCGACACCGTCCTCGGACCCGAGATGCGCTCGACCGGCGAGGTCATGGGCATCGACCGCGACTTCCCGACGGCATTCGCCAAGTCCCAGCTCGGCGCTTCCACCGACATGCCGACGTCGGGCACCGTCTTCATCTCGATTGCAGACACCGACAAGCGAGCAATCGTTCTCCCGGCCGCCCGTATGCACGAGATGGGCTTTAAGATCCTCGCGACCTCCGGAACAGCGTCAGTCCTGCGCCGCAATGGCATCGAGGCCCAAGCTATTCGCAAGTCTTCCGAGGGCCGTGGTGACGACGGAGAGCCTACGGTCGTCGACCTTATCAACGACGGCGCAATCGACATGGTCGTCAACACACCTCAGCGCAGCGCCCCGCGTAACGACGGCTACCAGATCCGCGCAGCGGCTGCTTCGCAGGACCGCCCGGCCGTCACCACGCTCCAGGCGTTCAACGCGATGGTGCAGGCGATCGAGGTGCGTATGCGCGGGGCATACTCCGTGCGCTCGCTGCAGGAATGGGACTCTATCCGATCGGAGGAAACACGATGACTACTTCCGCAATCAAGCCTGCCGCCTCGGCTGGCTTCGGCGACCGTCTGTACAATGCCATGCGCACCTATGGCCCCGTGTGCGTGGGCATCGATCCTCACGCTAGCCTCTTGCAGGAATGGGGACTCGACGACGACGTGAACGGTGCGCGAGAGTTCTCCCTTCGCGTCATCGAGGCGCTCGGCGGTCGCGTTGCCGCCTTTAAGCCTCAGGCCGCGTTCTTCGAACGGCACGGCTCTCGAGGCGTCGCCGTCCTCGAAGAGGTCATCGCTGCCTGCCGCGAAGTCGGAACGCTGTGCATTGTGGATGCTAAGCGCGGTGACATCGGCTCGACGATGGATGGCTATGCGCAGGCGTTCCTAGCAGATTCCTCTCCACTGGCGGGCGATGCCGTCACGCTCTCGCCGTACCTGGGCGTTGGCTCACTGACTCCTGCGCTCGAACTGGCACGACAGACGGGTAGGGGAGTGTTCGTCTTGGCGCTCACCTCCAACCCTGAAGGCGCCTCCGTTCAGCACGCCCGCGGCGAGGATGGAACCAGCGTCGCGGGGCGCATCGTGTCCCAATTGGCGGACTTTAATAGCCGGTGTGACCAACAACATCTCGGGCCGGCGGGCATCGTCGTGGGAGCCACCGTGGGCGACGCAGTGAAGCGTTTGAGCATTGATCTCGCTTCGCTCAATGGTGCTTTTTTGGCTCCAGGAGTGGGCGCACAGGGTGCCGGTCCCGCGCAGGTCAGGGAGGTTTTCGCAGGAGCCGAAGATGCCGTCCTCGCCTCGTCCTCTCGGGCAATCCTGCGTTCTGGCCCCAGCATCACCGGCCTCCGAGATGCCTACCGTGCAACGGTCGATTCACTGCAATAATCTGCTCTGTTACTAAAAGAGCAGCGTTTTGGTCTGGCACTAGTGGTCTGGAAGGTGACATAGTTTATTACCGAAGATCCCAACGGAGGAGATGATCAGAATGGCACTACCTGATCTCACGCCAGAACAGAGGGCACAGGCTCTCGAGAAGGCAACGCAGGCACGGAGGCGTCGCGCCGAAGTGAAGAACGCGCTCAAGGCGCGCTCGATGAACCTGTCGGAGGTCTTGCAACTCGCCGATTCAGACGAAGCCGTAGCGAAGATGAAGGTCGTTTCGCTGCTAGAGTCGCTGCCGCGCGTCGGCACGAACACGGCTGCCGCTCTGATGGACGAGTACAAGATCGCCCAGAGCAGGCGCGTACGTGGCCTCGGCCCCGTCCAGCGGAAGGCGCTCGTCGAGCGTTTCGGCTGACGCGGCCAAGCGTGGCACACTTGAGTTATGACTAAGGCTCAACTGACTGTCCTCGCTGGCCCTACCGCCGTTGGAAAGGGAACTGTTGTTGCAGCGCTCAAAGAGCGCTACCCGACGCTCACTGTGTCGGTCTCTGCAACGACTCGCGATCCTCGGCCCAGTGAACTGAACGGCGTCCACTACTACTTCGTTTCCCCTCACGAATTCGATGCAATGATCGAACGGGGAGACATGTTGGAGTGGGCGCTTGTTCATGGGAAAAACAAGTACGGAACTCCTCGGGGACCTGTTGATGAAGCCCTCGCTGCTGGCAAGCCCGTCCTTCTTGAGATTGATCTGGCCGGCGCGCGCCAGGTCCGCACGAACAGGCCCGACGCACAGTTCATTTTCTTGGCCCCGCCCTCGTGGGAGGAGCTCGAGCATCGCCTGATCGGGCGCGGCACCGAGGGCCCCGAGGAACAGGCACGCCGCCTGGCTACCGCCCGTGTTGAGATGGAGTCTGCCTCGGAGTTTGACCATGTTGTGATCAACGACGACGTGGAGCGCGCGGTGGATGAGCTGGCTCGGCTCATTGGCCTGGAGTAGTATCTATCTGAATCCGCCACTGAGAGGAATACACGCATGTCCGGAATTGTTGCCCAGCCCGTGGGCATCACGTCCCCGCCCATTGACAATCTGCTGGAGCACGTCGATTCCAAGTACGCGCTGGTCATCTTCGCTGCCAAGCGCGCACGCCAGATTAACTCCTACAATCTGCAGCTTCAGCAGAACATGATCCAGTTCGTGGGTCCGGTCGTCGACGTGCAGCCCGATGAGAAGCCGCTGGCTGTTTCCCTGCGCGAGATCAACGAAGGCCTCCTGTCTCTCGAAGCTAATCCCGAGTCCTGACATGGCAACGATCGTCGTCGGAGTGACCGGCGGCGTCGCAGCCTTCAAAGCACCCATCGTGGTCCGCGAGTGTCAACGCGCGGGCCACGACGTGTATGTCACTGCGACGCGCGCGTCATTGGATTTCGTCGGCCGCTCCACCTGGGAAGGCATCACGTCCCGGCCGGTCGCCGTGGACATCGCGGGGGAGGGACGCGCCGAGCACGTGGAGCTTGCACGCATTGCGGACCTCATCATCGTTGTTCCCGCGACCGCGAATTCTATGGCACGACTCGCCGCCGGTTTCGCCGACGACATGGTGTCGTTGACTGTTCTCGCGTCCGACGCGCCCGTCGTCGTTGCCCCCGCAATGCACTCCAACATGTGGCTGTCGCCCGCGACGCAGGCGAATGTCAAGAAGCTTCGCGAGCGCGGTGTGCACGTCATTGATCCTGCGTCTGGCGCGCTGGGCTCTGGCGACAGCGGTGTCGGCCGCCTTCCTGAACCCGAGGAGATTGCTCGGGTGGCTCTCAACGTGCTTGACGCTCGCAACCGGGCGTCGAGTGCTCTCGCTGGCCGTACGGTCGTTGTCACCACTGGCGGTACGCGCGAACCCATCGATCCAGTCCGTTTTTTGGGCAATCGTTCATCCGGCCGTCAGGGATTGGCGATCGCGTCGGCAGCGGCGCGAGCCGGCGCTTCTGTGTGTGTCATTGCCGCGAACATCGAGTCTGCTCTCCTCGATGAGTTGCCGACAGGTGTACAGATCACTCGCGTGGGGAGTGCACTGCAGATGCGCGAGGCAACGATCGATCAGGTGGCCGACGCCGACGCTCTCGTGATGACGGCAGCTGTCGCGGACTTTAGGCCCGAGGCGACCTCGGAGTCGAAGATGAAGAAGGACCCATCGACGAAGGACGCTCCGACGATTCGCTTGGTTCGCAACCCCGACATCCTGGCCGAGGTTGGGCACAGCGATCAGCGCCCACCCCTCGTC